>NZ_JAYXBQ010000072.1:0-407215 GCF_039668335.1 Mycobacterium sp. SM3041
GTTAGTGGATAGGCTGCAAAGCTTACCCAACTATGTTGTCCTGCCTATAGGCGGAGTCGCTGCCGCCGCGATATATCTACCGCTTCTACTTTCGAGTCCTACAATAAGGGACCTGCTGCTTGAAATCTGTCACCCGCCGGTCACCCGTGCCATGAAGCGTATGGAAAACCTGGCAACAGCAGTCCGCGGATCGAGGCACTAGGGCTTGTTCTGGCAAGCCCAGTTAGCCAAACCGTGACGCATGGACGGACCCTTCTAGGTCCCCCAAATCGCCTGGTCTACAACAGCCCGGCCGCTAATCTAGTCGGGATGACGCTCCCCCCGACTCGTAGCACCACGTGGCGGACTGAAATGGGAACCGCCCCACCTGGGCATTGGCGGTGAGATGTTGGCAGCGAACGTGAACGACCGATCGACCGTAGAGCGCATATCTGGCAGGTTGACATACTCCCTGGAAAACGTATTCAGTTCCGAGCGCTTTTTGGTCTACTCAGTCCAGCGCGACATTGCTCGTGCATCGCGCCTGACCGTACGCGGCCAGAAGGAGTACCAGCGTCATCTACTGATACCCACTGTGGGCAAGGGCAATATCGGCGACCAGGCCATGCTGGAGGCATTTCTACTGAATACGACTTGGGCCGTAACGCTGGTTGTGGAGCACCGCGACGGGCACATCGTTCCTGCCGATGCGACCGATCGGGTGCGCACCGTCGTAATGCCAGAACTGTTCGCAAGCAGGCCCTGGGTCAGGCGCCGCATTCGCCGCGACCTTGGAAACCTCATCGCGAGACACACGACTCTCTCCGTGATCGGCGCGGATGTTATGGATGGTGGATACGGTTCAGCGGAGGCCACAGTTCGTTACGGACTCCTGTGCACAGGCAACGAAGTTGGTACGCCGAATCGGGTATTGGGCTTCAGCTGGAATGGAGTTCCACCCCGCGAGGTGCAGCGGGCATTGCGTTTGTCTCAGCCGAATTCTCTTCTGTGCCTGCGTGACCCACACTCCGCTACCCGACTCCAGGCGGAGGGAAACTATAACGTGGTCAGTACCGCCGACGTGGCGTTCACGTTGAACACGATCGAGCCCTATGACCGCATTCGAGCATGGCTGGACGAGCAGATCGGCCGAAGGCTGGTGATTGTCAACGTCAGCGGGATACTCGCACGGAAGGGCGTACCCAATTCGGAGTATGTACAGATCGTCCGGCACCTTGTTGAGCGCGGTTGCTCAGTTGCCCTGCTACCGCATGTAATTCGCGAGGGCGACGACGACCTCTCCGCCTGCACAGCAGTGACCGCGGAACTCGGTCCTACTCCTCGTGTCCACCTGATAGAAGATCTGCTCACACCGAGCCAAGTCGCGTGGTTGGCCCGGCAGGCTGCCGCCGTGCTCACTGGGAGGATGCACCTATCTATCTTGTCTCTCAACCAGGGGGTAGCCTCGGCTGTCCTTTCAACTCAAGGAAAGGTCTCAGGGCTAATGGCACTGTTTGACCTACCTGAGCTTTGTTTGGAACCTAACGCAGGCTTCGCTTTGCCGGCGATGAGGACTCTCGACCGCATTTTCGACGATCCATCGATTCGAATGCGCCTTGAGGAGTCACTTCCCGAGGTGCGTAGGCTTGCTCGCCTCAATTTTGCCGGGCTGGAACAGTCGGTGGTTTGACCAAGCAGCCTCGGCATCCGAGGATCGGTGGCGATCAATTCGGCAGAAGCTCGACATCGGTAATCCTGACCAGCGAACCGTCGCCGCCCTCGGAGATGAACCCGATCGCTTGCAACGGACTTGGCGGAATTGCGTCGCTATTCGTGCTTTCGGCGATGCTTAGGATCTGTTCGTCCTCAATCGTGACAGGTCGCCATCGCCCGCGGTCCCATGACATGGTGTGGATCGCGGTCTCAGCCCGACGCCAGTCCGGTGGATCTGGGTGGGCAGTTACGGTTCGGTATGTGGACTCCGATGCCCACCAATCGCCTGCGACCCTGACCAGAATTCGCTGGGCCGAGGCTGACGGTGTCGCAGAAGTCAGTTTGAAACGCACGCGTTTCACCTGCGAACAACTCAGTCCGGTGATGGGCACCCACGTTGCGCCGATTGCGGTGGATGCTTTGCGGAGGAATGCCCGTGTTGCGCCATCCGGCCGAGACACGCGATAGTGCTCCCCAACATCGGCGGACACATCCACGCAGCCTCTCTCCGCCTTCGCCGTCCAGCCGATCTCTTTCATTCCGTGCGCAAACGGCGATGTCACCTCGAATGCGTACCTGGTGATCGGCTCGTTCGGTCGCAGCGTCGCGAGACGGATCGCCATGATCTCTTCGGGTGACAACGCGCGATTGAACACGGCAACGCCGCCTAGATTTCCCTTGGTGAAGTTGATCCCTGGGAAGGGAGGTGACCCATAAAGCGCCGCACCGATGCTGAAGCGTTTGGTCGTCGGTGACCCGTTGATCGGCTTGTCCAGCAGATACGGATTGCGGTCGACCGTCTGGCGCAAGGTGTAGCCAGACACCAGTGGCTCTGGTTCCGCCACGTCCTTCCAGATGTCGGATAAGCCGTCGACGTAGGCAATGATCTGGTGACCGTCGTAGGTAAATGCTTCCATGTGCCACTGACCTTGGCCGACACCGGTGAAGTATTTACGGGCGCTTCCCGCGTAGTCGCGATTCCATGGATAGCCGGGCGAAGGACCGTCTTGTGCGCCTATGTGCGGTGTGTAGTGGCCGTGCGACCAGCCAAGGAAATAGCTGGCGTCGAAGTACGACCCATACTGGCGAGCCTCTTCGGGGCCGCCTTCGCAATGGGCACCCGCCCGGAACGCAATGCCATTCGTTGCCTTGCCGCCGGCCATGTCGTCATGGTTACCGGCTGTGTCGTTGACCCAATTGACAACCGTGACCTGGCCGCTTCCCTTGGACATATCGAGCGCGCCGATATCACCGTCCTTTACGAAAACAGTTTCGCCGTCGAGAACGAGTGAGGGGCCGAACGGTCCAGGGTCTGTGGCGTCCTTCCGTACGGTCTTGGACTCGCGCGCAGTCAAGATGATCGACTGCAGCCCCGTGCGAGCCGTTACGACGTTGCCGCCCGCTGAATCCTGCTGAAAATCCCACACGGCGACCAGTCCCTTGGGCCAAGGGACGCGACTCGCATTGATCTGACCCTGTGCCGTGGAGTCGCTACATGCGCTCGTTACCGACGTGGCTGCGGTGGCCCCAATTGCAAGTAGGCACATCCGGCGGATCGCTTCTCGGCGAGGCAGCATCGCGCGAAAGGGCTCAGCGAAGGTCCCGTCGGGGCCATTGCCATTGCCGGCGAGAGGCATCATCAGCGCCAGATTACGCCTCCGCGCATATCCCCGCCATGAGTCAAGACTCCCAATTGTGAAGCGTGAACATGGTGCCACCGACAGTCGTAAGATGACGCCACAACAGATCTCACAGGTGTCCTGAACAACCAACCAGCCGGCTTCGGCCGCTGTGCTTCCCGCATCGACAGGGGAGGGTGCGCGCCATGGGCGGTTCGATTTCTCGGCGCGCCTTGTTCGGCCTGGCGGCGGCAGCGGCAGCCGCGACGCTGGCGGGCTGCCGCTCGAAGAGCTCCATGACAGCGCCCGAAACGGAGTTGTCGATTGGCACCGTTCTTACGGTTAATCCCGATGGCACTGGGGATTTCACTACACCGAAGGCCGCCAACGACGCCATTGCGCTCCGCCACCCCAGCTCGACCAACCGCTTCACAATCAATATCCACGCGGGAACGTATACGGACATTCAATGGACGGTGCAGCCCTACACGACGTGGATCGGAGTCGGACGTCCTGGCGAGGTGTGGTTCAAAGGCGAGCAGCCCGACTCGACTTCGGATGCTGATTCCGTCAACAACTCCACAATTCAGCTTCAGGGCTCGACAACGCTGATCGGCCTGAAGATCAGCGCGAAGAACATGCGGTATGCGGTACACGACGAGGCAGATGGCCTGAACCCTGAAGCTTCCCACATTGTGAGGAATTGCCACATAGAGCACTTCGGGAACCGGGGCATCATCGACTACCGTATGGCCAACTCACTGCCGGCAGGTGCACCGTGGTCGTTCGATGCCGCGTGGGGGCAAGGCTCGGCGTCGGGCTTGGCAGCACAGTTCACCGACACATTGATCAGATCTGCTCGATCGTGGCCAGTTGTTGTGCATAACAACGCTTCTTTCGACAAGGCGACCGATAACACGTATGAGAAATGCCGCTTCCTGGGCCCCACCGAATGTCCTGCCACCATAGTTCTTGGCCTCGGGTCTGGCCAGGTCGACCACCTCGCCTTCACCGACTGCGAATTCGGGGCAGGGCAGTACATTTTGGAGGCTGATGACCCGTGGATCCGGACAGATCTGGACGGTCAATACGCGCAGCACTCCGAATACCAGATCCGCGCGACAGGATCTGTAGTGGGTTTCAAGACGACCAACCGCGGCATGGCGCTCCGCATCACCTCTGCCTCAACAGGTTCCACTTCAAACGTGAGAGTGTCGGGTACCGCTGCACCGGTCATTCTCGGCACCGCTCCGTCTAAGAGAGACGGCGGCGGTGGGGTCAGGGGCTACCTCTGGGGCGGACTGGACATCTCGGGCATTCTGGTCGGCCTCGACGACAGCACCACGGTCAACAACACACTAGGTAGGCGACTGGGCGACTGCTCCACCGCACCCAAGACGCTGACTGTGACGGTCGACGGTGGATCACCGAAAAACGTGGTCTTCGACACGAACCTGACCAACGCGTCGAACTCATCGATAATCACGACAATCAACTCGCATCTGGAGGGTGCCGCGACAGCGGCCGAGTATCTAGTGTCGCAGGACGAGACGTACCCGCACTTCTTGGACCGCCAAGCCAGCCTTGTCAACGCCGACGTCGTAGGCATTCAGCAGTGGTCCGCCGTGAAAGTCGTATCCGGCCAAGCAAAGGTCATGACCACGGCGGACGTCGCGAGCCAGTTCTACGGAGTCGCTTTGGAGCCGATTCCACCGGGCAAGACCGGCCGGGTGCTGCGGTCGGGGTTGCTGTCGTCGAGCCAGCTGGCCGGAGCGCCGACCATCACGGAGGGCGGCACGATCTACCACTCCGAATCGACCGCGGGAGCATTTGCCACCAGCGGTACGCGAGTCTTCGGTACCGGTGCAGCCAATGGATTCTGCCACTTCAAAGGAGCGTGAGTCTCTATCGGGCGCCAGCCATGATGTCGTGCCCGTAACGCCACCCCGTTTGCCGGCGAGCTCGGTAATCTCTAGGCCATAGACCACACCATGCGAACGCCAGTATCTTGTGTGATTCGAGGACTCTCTGTGAACGATCGGCCCGTTCATCGCCCGCCCACACCGGTGAATGTTGTCGGTCTAGATGTATCGCTTCGCCGGCCGGACGGCGGTGGTAAACGAGTTCAAGCGTTTCTTGAAGCCCTCGAATCGTTGGGGATCAACGCTGAACCAATCGGCGTCGGACCCAGTGGAATTGAGGGTACGGAGCGGGTTGTGACGTCGTGTCTGCACAGAGCGAAGCGCCACCTACTTCCGATCCAACTACGACGGCCAGTTGAGGCCCAGTTGAGCAAAATCGCCCAACGCGGACCAACAATCAGTCTGACCCCGTCAGCGAATCGTTGGGCACTTGCCGGCGGGCCTACATGGCTCGATTTTCCAGATTTATGGAGCAGCATGGCGCGCAATCACGCGCGAACGGTCAACTCGATTGCACGACCATCCAACCTGGCACAAGCACGATTATGGTCCCGCCGTGAAGCCCACGAGTACGCATTGGCCGACGTGGTGACCACCGCTTCATTAGCAGACAAGCATGAGATGGGACCCCGCGCAGTGTGGCTCCCAACGCCAGTTACGAAGGCCAACAACGTTTTGAAACGCAGCCGCGGACCAAGTCGTGAGGCACTTTCGGTCTACGGGATGCTCGCAAATTTCGACTACCCGCCAAACCGTGACGCGTACGACCGCTTGATTCGGCACTGGCTGCCTCTGCTGCCAAGTTCGGACCGCGTCGTGGTCGCCGGGTTCGGGTCAGAGAAACTTCCGAGCGCAGAACGTACGACTGTCATGGGCGCCGTCGGCGACGTTGCAGAGTTCTACGAAAAGGTTGACATCGTTCTCGCGCCCATTTACCTCGGCGGCGGCATGAAAGTGAAAGTGGTCGAAGCGATGATGTACGGCAAACCGGTCATCGCATCAGAGCATGCGCGTAGCGGTCTCCCGCCGGCAATCGCTGAGGCGTGTGTCAAATGGGAGCAGTTGCCCCCCGACTTCTCGGTCCGTTTTTTCGATCCTCGCAATGATTCGCGGGTAGTAGAAGATTTGTCTAAATTTACCTTCGCCTGCTTCCGGTCCACCTTAAAAAGCCTGTGGCAGGAACGGATGAGCGCGCGGTGACAAACTCTGGAACGCCTCGCCCCGATTCAGCCGGGCCACGTACATCGGTGATTGTCGTGACATTCAACTCGGCATCGACTCTGCTGCCATGTCTTTCATCAATCCCGGCCGACTGTGAAGTCATCGTGGTCGATCAGGAGTCATCCGACGACTCCGTGCCGACCGCGGTTCGGATTCGACCTGATGTAGCCCTGATTCGGGCTGGATCAAATCGAGGATTCGGTGCCGGATGCAATCTAGGCGCAGCTAACGCGGCGGCCGAAATTCTAATTTTTCTAAATCCGGACGCCGCATTCTGCTCCGCCGACACCGTGCGGGTATTAGCCGACTGTGTCGCCAACAATGACGCGGTGGTGGGCCCTCGGATACTGGACGCCAATGGCGAGGACCAGACACGAGCGCGGTACTGGTCGCGACCAGTAGCCGATATCGCAGAAGTGTTCCTCCCGGTGAGGCTCCTGGTCGGGAAGCTGCGACGTGATGTGCCACGAACCGATGCGGTCTATACCCGCGGCGGCCCGGTGCCATATGCCCAAGGCTCCTGTATCGCTATAAGTGCCAAGAATTTTCGCCGCGTAGGTGGTTTCGATGAGCGGTTCTACCTCTATCAAGAAGAAGAACTGCTTGCTCGCAGACTGCTAGAATTCGGCGTGAAGGCATTGTTGGAGCCACGAGCGGTGATAACCCACATCGGCGGGTGTTCGACATCGCAATATCCGGATTTCTCAGCAAGCCAATACTACCGGTCGGTTGCGCTTTCGTACATTCTCTTCCGCAGGAGAATCGTTGCGCTGCCGACAATCGCTGTGTTATGGGTCGTCCTGCAATTGATGGCCGCATCGACGCCGCTACGCAAAGCCATCGGCTTGCGCTCAGACAAGAGCCGCACGTGGTATCGCGCAGCAGCATCGGGAATAGTGAGCGGACTACGACGCCAGATGGTTTCCCCGCCGACTCTTCTCTCCGATTTCTCGCCGTCATGAACGATTGCCGGCGGTCATGAAGATCCTGTTCGACGGCCACTGGTGGGTAGACGGACCGCCCTCAGGACGCAACGTCCTGCGAGCGCTGGTGGTGGCCTGGACCCAGGCCTTCCCCGATGACGCCATTACGTTGCGCGTGCCAAAGGCACACGTAACCGTGGTGCGAGACGAACTGCGGTCAGCACAATTGGCGGTCGTCGTCGAGGACTACCCCACCTGGACCAGATACCAGGCTGCTGCGGTCGCCTCAATCGCAGCACGGCGGAACTGCTATGACGCGGTCGTGACTCAGAATTTCTGTCCTCCACTGTCCACCTGCGCTCGTGTCGCGTTGCTGCATGATGTCCTCTTCGTGACGAATCCAGAATGGTTCACGAGGGCAGAATTGCTGTATCTAAGTGCGATACGGCCATCGCTACGACGTGCGACTGCTGTGCTGACTACGTCGAGTTCGGAGACCGACCGAGTCAGATCGGTCTGGCCGGAACTGCGGGCTCGACTCGTGCAGGTAGGTCTGAGTGTTCCGGACGGCCTAATCGCGGCGAAGCCGGTGCGTCCGTCAGGTCTCCCCGCCAGTGATCCGTTCATCCTTACGGTCGGCCGCCTCAACGTACGCAAGAATCTGGCACGGCTGATCGAGGCCTTCATTCGTCTCGCCGACGACGACCTCGATCACCATCTCATCATCGTCGGCGGACAAGACGGCGCATACAAGCCGACGTCGATTCCCGACCATCTAGCGGCCCGCATCCACTTCCTAGGACACGTCACCGACGATGGACTTCGCTGGCTCTACGAAAACTGCGACCTGTTCATTTGCCCTTCGCTGGGCGAAGGTTACGGGTTGCCCCTCATCGAGGCCAATGTTCTGGGCGCGAGGGTAATCGCCAGTGATATACCGGTATTCCGGGAGTTGGCCATTGCTGCTGCGTATTTTGATCCCGCGTCGGCAGACGACATAGCCGCCGCCATTCGCCGCGGGCTCGGCAGCGCCCACGTACCCGTTGCAGGCTTACCAACGTGGCAGGAAGTGGCCCACAACGTCCGTCAGGCTATCGAGAAGGGACCCGCTGGATTGAATGGTCTTCTACTAGCCGGCCTTCGGCGCCGCATCAATACGAGGTACGCGCACAGCCGACGGGTCAACGCCGGGATCGACGATCGAATCAGCGACGTGGCTGTAATACGCTTCGCTACAAGGAAACTGGCCGCACGTATTCGCGGTGTAGCGCGGGGTCTCCCGCACATCTTCCTGGACCGCAACGTCGTCATCTTGAACCGCTCAGGCCTCCGATTGGGCCGCGGAGTCTCGATCGGCCGCGGAGTGCTGATCGACGCCCTAGCCGAGAATGGAGTAGTTCTCGATGACGGTGCGACCGTAGACGTGAATGCTGTGATTCGAGGGACCGGCACGATCCGGCGCTTGGGAGTGGGAGTGAGCGTGGGTGCTAGGGCGGCAATCGGTGCCGATAACTTCATCCACGGCGGCGGCGGGGTTGAGATTGGCGCCGACGTGCTGCTGGGTCCGAGCGTCCGGATCTTCTCCGAGAACCACAATTTCGGACTGATCGATGTTCCGATTATTGAGCAGGGCGAGACGCCTGATCGTGTGCGGGTCGGTAACGGGGCGTGGATAGGTGCCGGCTCTACCATCTTGCCGGGGGTGCAGATCGGCGAAGGCGCCATCGTCGCCGCCGGTTCCGTTGTCACGCGCTCCGTCGAGGCGTTCACGATCGTCGCTGGATGTCCGGCTCAGTGGATCAAAGATCGGCCACGATGACAGTGCAAGTCAGCCCGCGCTTCCCCCCGTTCCGGTAAATTGACGCCATGGAAATTCTCAAGGGCATGAGCAGGCCTCGCCGATCGGCGAAGCAGCCCGTTGTCCTCCACGGCGGGCACGCGGGATACGTGCTCCCGGCGGTCGCCGAGTTCCTACGTTCCCATGTGCGCCCAGGTTTCCGGACGCTCGAGACGGGCGCCGGCTTGTCGACTCTGATTTTCGCCGAACGTGGCGCCATGCACGAAGTGATCACGCCGAGTGATGACGAGCGGCAGGCGATTCTGGCAGAGGCCGCCGAGTGCGGCATAGATACCTCCCGGGTGCAGTTTCACATGGGCTTCAGCCAAGATATTCTGCCAAAATTGCAGGGACCGCTGGACCTTGTGCTGATCGATGGCGGGCACGGGTTTCCCATTCCCGAAATCGACTGGGCCTACACCGCGCCGCGCCTCCGAGTGGGCGGCCTACTACTCATCGACGATATTGATCTGTGGACAGGTATCCATCTCGTCGAGTTCTTGAAGGCCGAACCGGGATGGCAGTACCTCGAATCCCTTGAAGACCGCACCGCCATATTCGAACTCACCGCACCCGCGGAGTTACGGGAGTGGAATATGCAACCGTACGTGCGCGCCAAGTCCTGGTTGCCACAAAATACGCGGCGACTACGGCGCGGCCTTCGCCATGTCGCGCACGGCGAATTCTCTGAGCTAGGCGCAAAGTTGCGCAACTATTTCGACGCTACTTAGCCGGTGCACAGAGCCGTATGCGGGGGCAATGCAGGATTGCATGCCCCATTGATCGTTGAGAGTGAAGTCAGTGGCGAGCGATGCACGGCCGGCGCTGGATAGCCTTGCGACGCGTGAGAACGTTGCCGGTCGCGCGGCACATCGCAATGGTCAGCGCCGCGTTGATCGCCGTGTTGGCCGCCGGGCTTCCGGTGTACGTCTACCCGAAAGTAGACCGATTGCAACGAGCAGACGCGATAGTTGTGCTCGGCGGCTATGGAGCCGATCGTTTCGAATACGGAATGAACTTGGCAGAGCACGGCTGGGCGCCGACCGCAGTTCTATCGGTCTATAATCCGACGAACGACGCGGCGATAACGAACGTCTGCGAAGGCCGAACCCGCAGATCGATTTCGATAGTGTGCTTCACAGCGAATCCACTAACCACTCTGGGCGAAGCGCGAGAATTGCGTCGGCTGGCAGCGGAACACAACTGGCATAGAATCATTGTAGTGACCGCGCGATCACATATCTCTCGCGCTAGGTATATCGTCGGTAAATGTTTTGCCGGGGAGATAATCATGGTACCGAGCCCTATGATCATTTCCCGGGCTCGTTGGGTATACGAGTACTTTTACCAGACTGCAGGCTATATAAGGACGATCGTTCAGCCTGGATGCTGAGCGACACCTTCAACCCTTTCACTCGAGCCGCATCTTTACCAACAGCCAACAGAATCTGGGCTAATGGGCGGTTCCGGCCGCTTCTCCGTCAATGACGGACGACGCTACGCCGTCTTCAACGGCCCACACGGTCTTGACATCGAAGAACTGGCCCAACGGAGACCGACTGCGTACCAGTCCCCAGCATCCGACAGAACCCGGAGTGATTTGAGTCGGCAGAGGCTTGGTCACTGCGAGACCGGTGCCTTTGACGGTCGCAGTAACACCATCGGTGTCGAGCTCAAACCGGTAATCGCGATCCAGCTCCAACGGCACCGCGTACTGCCCCTGCGCCACAGTCTTATCAACACCATCCGTCGCCCGCACCTTGAGCGCCCAATATGTACGGCTCGATACAAAGCTAACGTTGTTGGCGGATAGGTCACTGTCGCCCGAGGTGCCCATTGTAAATATGGTTAGGCCACCTAATCCGACCATGCGAAACCGCCCAACCGCACCTATAGATTTCAGCGTCCCACGGAGTGTCCTAATCGCGAGCACGTCGTCAGTACCGCCATAGGTGAAATAATTTCCCTTGATGAAACCGTCTTTCGTGGTCGGCAAAACGAATCCCGTTGACGGGACGCCGCGCAGTTCCCAGCCCTCACCCAGGCCAAAATCGGTATCGGGTCGGTCAAAATTGTCGACAAAGGACGCCACCTGCGGGGACCCAGGCGAATCGGGCGCCTGGACGACTGCAGCCTGCGTTGGCGTTGCGTCCGGCACATAATGTGACTGCGGGGGCGGTGGTTGACGCGCGCAGGCAGCAAGCCCTGCAACCAGTGCCATCGCTACCCACCGACTTCTCATACCCGCTCCTGCACAACTGATCACGCCGTGGTAAGGCCCCTCCAGCACAAATGCCTAATTGCTCTCGCGACCGTAATAGCTGTATGAGTAGCTGTAAGAGCCCATATTGGTGGGGATCATTGTGAATACCGCACCAAGGAGATTCGCATCGACGTCGGCAAGAGCCGCGACCGCGTCCGCAAGCTGCTGCCGTTTCGTCTGACCATATCGGGCCATGATGATCGCGCCATCCGCATTGGCAGCCAAGATCGCTGCATCCGTGACGGCCAGCAAAGGCGAGGAATCGACAATGACGTAGTCAAAATGCGAGGCAAGCTCGGCGAGGACCTTCTGTGACACATGCGATCCGAGCAACTCGCTGGGATTCGGTGGTTTCGCTCCGGCAGCCAACACGCTCAGTCCCGCAAACTTCGTCTCCTGAAGCGCTTCGGTGACAGGCATAGCGCCGCTGAGCACCGTACTTAATCCCACTGTGCCAACCAGACCGAGATACTTGTGGACCATCGGCCGCCGCATGTCACCGTCGACAAGGACGACGCTGCGGTCAGCCTCGGCCAGTGCCAGCGCGATGTTGATAGCGGTTGTCGACTTCCCTTCTTCGGGTACCGAACTGGTGACAACGATCACGCGGGGCGGGTTGTCTACGGCCAAGAAGCTCAAATTCGTACGGAGCTTCCGGAACGCCTCGGCGATTCCGGAGCTGCTGTCTTTAAACGAGATTGCCGCAGTCTTCCGCCGTTCCTTATCCAACGGAATATCGCCAACGATGCCAACGTGTGTGATGCCTTCCAGGGCGTTGCGGTCCTTGACGGTGTTATCCAGTTGCTCGCGTAGCAACGCCAGGCCAACACCGCCTAGAAGGCCAACAACCAGACCCAGCACGAGATTGCGAGCCGTCTTAGGGATAACTGGAGCAGTCGGCACCGAAGCGTGCTGCTCCACGACAATTCGCGCATCCGGCACCGTCCCGCCGGCCGGCGTCTCAAGCTCACGAACTACGTTTACGAACTCATCGGACAATGCGTTCGCAATCGCGGCCGCCTGCCCGGGCGACTCGTCTAAAACGCCGACATCGATCAGGACGGTGTCCGGTTTGGCAGTAGCTGTGACCGCCGCCTGTAGCGCCTCCGGCGAGACGTTCATTTCAAGCTTCTTGATGGTGCGCTCAGCGAGCGTCCTACCCATGAGCAACTGGGTGTAGGACAAAACCCGCTCTTGCGATAAACGGTTGCCCTGGTATATGTCGGTCAGCGAGTTTCCCGCAGCGGTCGACACAAACAGCCGGGTCGATGCTCGGTACAGCGGCGTGGTGGTCACGGTGATGATCAGTGCTCCGAGAACCACAATCACAACGGTCAGACACACTGTGATCCACCGTGCCCGTATGAGCTTCAGAAAGTCCTGCAGCTTCAACGCCTGCCCCTTCCTGCTTCCAACCTCTGCCTGGCGATTCCCGATCAGCAAGGTTTGAGGCAGCGTACCGTCATTTTATTCACGCCACCGAAAAAATGGGGCAAACTGGTCTTCCTAGGGTCATAGCTCCGGCAGCAGCGGGGCGGCTGCTTCTGAGCAGTCATGCCGGGTTGTCATCGAAAGAACACGGAGTGCCTATGGAGAGCCGGGCGGAAACCGATGCCAGCAGCGGTATGTGGCGTCTTGGGCATCGTCCACAGCTGGACGGTGTCCGGGCTATGGCCGTCCTCATGGTGCTCATCGCGCACACGGATGTGATACCGAAGTTGGGCAAAGGCGGCCCGGTGGCGGTGTCCGTGTTTTTTACGCTATCAGGCTTCCTGATCACCACCCTCCTGCTGGAAGAGCGCCAGATCTTTGGCCGCATAAACATCCCCGCCTTTTACCGGCGCCGGTTTCTCCGGCTGGTGCCGGGGATGTTGGCGTGTGTCGTCGTGGCTTGCTTTGTCCTGTTGGTGAACGGATACGCGTTCCCCGACTTGAAGCTGGTGATCGGGACCCTCACCTATACGGCGAACTGGCAGATCATGAGTGGCGTACCCCGACCCAGCGCACTGGGGCACACGTGGACGCTGTCGGTCGAGGAGCAGTTCTATTTGATCTGGCCGCTTCTGGTCGTCATTCTCACTGCTCGGCTGTCCAAGCGCCGAATACTCACACTGTTGAGCAGCGTGTGTGCTGTCGTTCTGCTATGGCGGATCGCGCTCTACACCCACGGCGAAGGATACGCGCGGATCTACTTCGGCCTCGATACTTGGGCCGACAGCCTCATGTGCGGGGCCATCGTCGCCGTCGCATTACATAGGTCACGTGTCCGACTGAATACTCCGCGGTGGCTCGTATGGGTCGGGTTCACGCTGCTTGCCACCGCTTGCTTCATTCCCGGTCGAGAACCCCACAATTACTATCTGCTCTCGGTGCCCACGCTGGGTGGGATCGGCACCGCCATCATCATCTACGCCATCGCCCAGGACCGCGGATTCGCGCCGTTCGGCTGGCGGTGGGTCCAGTGGACCGGTAAACGTTCGTACGGGCTGTATCTGTATTCGGCGCCGGTGAATGTGTTCCTTCTGCTCGCAGTGACACACGCAAAATGGATTCAATTGTTCGTTCTTGCAGGGACATTCGTGATGGCAGCGCTGTCATATCGATACATCGAGAAGCCGTTCCTGCGCATCAAAGACCGTGACGGAAAGTCGCGCCGCGGGTTGGATGAATCCCTGCGGACCGATGGCATCGACGCGGTGGACCGTACCGCTGCGCCACCGGAGGCTCACGCGGCAATGCCGAATCCGGGCACTCACGAGCCGGCGTAACAGCCGTCAGGTTTGATGCGCCCACACCAGAAGTGCGGTGTGCCAGAAACACCCGCTGAATGCGATGCTATCGACTCATCACAAGACGAGCTGTTGGTCTGTTTGCCAGACAAACGCCTAAATGGCCAACTGCTGCGGCCGCATCTGGCCCGAGACGGGAATGTTCAGCGCGGCCGCGCGACTGGTGATTGGACGGACCTCAGCATGCACCGACGCACCGTGTGCTGCCATGACCGCTCGCATCGCACCGTCATAGCTGCGGCTTACCTGCGACCACGAGTAATGCTGGGCGGCGCGAAGCATGCCTGCCTGCGACGCTTCCTCCCGCTCTATGCGGTTGTCCATCGACCGTAGTATGGCCTTTGCGATCATCTCTCGGTCGTCGGACACGAATTCGCCGGCCGAAGCGAGAACTTCGCGGTTGTAGTCGGTATCGCGCGCCATGATTGGCGCGCCAGCCGCCATCGCTTGTACCAATGCTGGGTTGGTGCCACCGACGCTGTGCCCGTGGAAGTAGAGCCCTGCGTGCTGCCACAGCGCAAGGAGCAGTTCATCATCGTGGACATGCCCCAGCCAGGTCACCGCCGGGTTGGCAGACAGACGTCGTGCTGTGTCATCCAGTTCGCCGCCGTACCCTGAGCTGCCGACGATGACCACCGGATAGTGCTCGGCGATCGCCGGCACCGCCTCGAAGAACTGGGCGACGGTGTTTTCTGGTACGAATCGGCTCACCATCAGGACGTAGCCCCTGTGGGTCAAGCCAGCTGGAACCGGTAGTTCGGGAGCGATGTCGCCGCCGTAAGGAATGAATGTTCCATCGGCATCGAAGGTATCTTTCCAGTACTTCGCGATCCTCCGCGCGTCGAAGACTAGGCCGTCAGCCCATTTTGCAGTACATTCGGCCGCTTTTCGATAGACCTTCTTGGCCAAGGGGCTCCATTTATCGCGTTCCCATTCGAGTCCGTCGACATTGACGAGAGTTGGAATACCCCGCGTGCGCAGAATTGGAAGAAAGTAGCCATTTGCGCAATTCATAACCAATGCCACATCGGGCCGGCGGACTGCAGAATCGAGTGCCGCCGTTAGCCCGTGAGACAATGTGCTCAATTTCTGGCTCTCGACACCCCAGGTGACTCTGGTCTTGATACGGGTGTCCAAGCCGTGATCATCGGGCTTGGTAGTACCGCGCCGCCCGTAAACGGTGACGTCCCAACCCATGTCAGCCAGATCGGGCGCGATTTTTCGGACGGCCGTCTCAAATCCCCCGTAATAGCTGGGGTAACCGCGCGTCCCAATGATTGCGACTGACGACATCGGTCCTCCCATCCAGACCAGCCCACGAAATAACGAACTAGGGCTTCTAACGCCGATCTAGCGGGCCCCATTGACACCCGGCTCGCGACCGATGCTACGGCCGCAGACGACTCGCAGGAAGCGGTTTCCGAAACTTTTTTGCTAAACCGTCAATATGGATTCCTGTGCTTATTGTTAGCTAGTTTATTCATTGCGACACTCAGCAATCCGCACCCGTTTTGCACACCGATTTCAATACACCCCCAGCGACGCTGCGTCGCCGCCGGGCGCGAGCTCAAGAAATTTGCCGACGCGTCAAATAACCCCTGGTAGGGCGCCTTGCCTACCCTCGACCGTGAGCCGGCGGGAGGTCTCGGCCGCCCCGCTGGCCGCGTCAGCCCACATAGCCCCGCAGCCCACCAGCAACAAATACACAGGGTCCCTGATCACCCAGAATCCAGAGACCACCCGAGCGGCTCAGATTCGACGAGTGATCAATTTCGGGGCAAGCTCGCCACCGCTTGGCCGAGCCGACAGCGCCGAGACGGCTGCCGAGTGGCGCTAAACCACAGGTCAATCGCTGGCCGGACGCCGCGGTCGAGCAACGTCCGACCAGCTGCACCTGCCAAGCAAGCCACTGTTGACGATAACGTCAAATACTGACCTCAACGGCGATAGGATGCCACCGACCCAAGGAGACCGAGCTGTGGCGTCACTAGTTAACCGGTATCAGCGCTACGCGCGGCGACGGTATCGAGCTGCCGCGCGTTCACATCAACGCCTGGACCTTCAGGGCCTGCGGGCGTTCGCGATGCTGACCATCTTCGCCACCCACCTGTGGCATTGGCCGGAGGGCGGTTTCGTCACCCTCGATGTGTTTTTCGTGCTCTCAGGGTTCCTGATCACCGGCAATCTGCTGCGATCAGCCGAGAAACACGGCACCGTTCCATTCCGCGAATTCTACTGGAATCGCGTGCGACGAATTATCCCCGCAGCCACTGTCGTCCTCGTCCTCACATATCTAGCCGCCACTTTGATGTTCAAGGCATTCAGGGCCCGCGAAGTCGGCATCGACGCGCTGTTCGCGTTTATATTTATGGCGAACTGGCGGTTCGCCATAAAAGGAACTGACTACTTCAACGCCGATTCCACGGTGTCTCCATTGCAGCACTACTGGTCCCTGTCGGTTGAAGAGCAGTTCTACTTCGTTTGGCCTGCAGTGATTTTTGTGATCAGCCTGTTTGTCCTTCGGCGGTCATGGACTCACCAACGCCGGATGCAACTAGCCGGCGGCGCGATGGGGCTGATTATCGCGGCATCATTCATCTGGGCGGTGTACGAATCCGCGGCATGGCCTACACGGGCATATTTCGATACCTTCACCCGCGTTTGGGAGTTGGGTGTCGGCGCACTGCTAGCTACCGCCGTCGGTCTTCTCACGCGAATACCCAAGGTTTTGAAGCCGTTCCTCTCGTGGAGCGGCCTGGCCCTCATCGTGGCGAGCATTGCGCTGATCACAGACCCCTCCATGGGGTTTCCGGCTCCGTGGGCGCTCCTGCCTGTAACTGGGTCGGCGCTGGTCATCGCTGCCGGCGTCGGCGGTGAGCCCGCCTACCAACCCTTCCTACGCAACCCAGTCAGCACCTACCTCGGCAATATCTCCTACTCGCTGTATCTGGTGCACTGGCCGGTCATCATCCTGCTGAGCGACCTCATGGTGTACCCAACCAAGGCGTTCCATGCCGCTGCCATTGCACTGACATTGGGGCTCGCCATCGCGTCGTACCACTTTATCGAAAACCCTTTGCGGCGTTTTGATTTAGCTAGCATGCGCCAAGCGAAACGGGCCCTCGCACGCGGCCGCATCGCGGTGCGCCAGCCTACGCAATTCGCCTCGATCGGCTCATGCGCGCTTCTTGCTTTGGCGCTAGTCGCCTACATACAGCGCCCCTACGCTCGACCAGCCGTAGTGCCTGATGTATCCGTCGCCGCCTCACACGAAATTTCCACTGGGCCAGCAGCCCTGCCTCTTGCGAGCGCACTCCGTACGGAGTTGCTGGCCTCACTCAGAGCCACGGAATGGCCGCAATTTGATCCTCCTGTCGAAGCAGCCGTCAAGGCCGCTGTGGCACCGCCCGAAGTTCACAGTTGCGCGGGTGCACGACCGGACGGACCAGACGTGTGCACGTGGGGGTCTCCCGCTGCTCAGGTCCGTGCTGTCGTCCTAGGGGACTCAGTTGCCTTGGGCTATCTGGGTCCGCTGCGGAATATGGCACTCAACTCCCACGGCTATTTCCAGGTACACAGTGAAGCCGCGTACGCCTGCTACTACATGGACCAACCGGTCGAGAACAAAGAGCAGCACCTGGTCGACGAATGCGCAAAGAAGAAGCCGGAAGCGGTGGACTATATCAACAGAACACAACCCGACCTGGTAATAATTTCCCACTCGTCCCTGCCCAAAAAGATAGTGGGCACCGGCGTTACCTTGTCGCCGAAGGAATGGGCTGATGCGCTCCAGCAGTTCATCGAAAAGTTCAGGTCGAACGCCAAAAGGATCATGATCATCAGCTCGCCGCCGACTGGCGTTGACACCGGCGCCTGCTACGGCAGAGAATCCCACACGCCGGCAGATTGCATATCTACGGTATCGGAAACTTGGAGACAGACAGCAGCTGCCGAGCAACAGTTGGCAGATGCGGTCGGCGGGGTGTGGATCGATTCGCTGCCCTGGTTCTGCGTTGACGCGCGGTACTGCCCCAGCTTTGTGGGTACGACGCTGACAAAGCGCGACATCTTGCACATGAGCGTGCCCTACGGCGAGAAAATATGGCCTGTCATTCAAGAGGCAATGCTGGCGTCTGGGGCGGTAGGGACTCCGTAGCACCCCTCTTCCTGCTACGCATCACCCTGGGACACAGACGGATTCGTCGGACATTGGTCCGTTTATCGTCGTTCAACGACGCCGCCGCTTACACCCGAGTGAGTTCGACAGCCAAGTAGGGAGCCAGCGGGGTCGCGCCCATCCAGCCGGGCAGATGATTCAGATAGAAACGAGCTGCCGGTACCAGCCGCGCTGCTCGCCCCGAACCCAGATGCGCGAAACTGAAGTAATCGGCCATACTGAGCGGACGAATCTTGCGTGCACCGGCACTATGAGCCAGCCGCCATACCTCTCGGAACGACATCAACGGGTGAGGCCCCCATGTTTGGTGCACGCCGAGGTGAAAGCGCTCGTAGACGCGGTGCAGGATCTGACTAGACGAAAAGTCATGCGCTGGATCGATCGGAAACCATTTATGGGGAGCTACCACGATCGCTCGGCCGCCCGGCCGCAGCACGCGCAGGATCTCATCGATGTACCGGAGGCGGTCGGCTGCCCGTTCTGCCGGTGGCTTCGGTTCACCTATGTGCTCAATGACGCCGATAGACCAGACGAGGTCAAATCTATTGGACTCAAACGGCAGATCAAGCGCTGACCCCGCAATAACACGTTGGGGATCCGCTCCGGCGCATTGCCAGCCGGGGAGGTTGTCCGGCAGGTCGACACCCCAGACCTCAACCGTTGGATGCAACTCGGCAATTATCTTTCCAATAGAGCCCGTTCCACACCCAACATCAAGAGCATAACGGTCACCCGGACGCATTTGACGGGCCAACCAGCGTTCAGCGCGGTTGGCGCCTGCTTCTATCTGCTCGGCCAGGTATTCAGCAGACGGCGTGAGCGAGATTGTCGACGAAGGTGGCATCAAATTCACGTAACCCCCGTCAAGAACTGGGTAGGTTGCGGAGCACGCGCGACAAATGGCCCCCGCTTTGTTCACGTCGAGGCCGCTATAGCAATCGGGGCAAGCCACAGGACTCCGCAGCGGCGGGATGTTGATCGTTCCTTCGACGCTCACCGCTGAATTGTCCCATGCACACGTCTTACGGGGACCTTTCTCAAGTAAATTTACGGGACCTGCTCACGGCAAACTTGGCACGTCGGGCACCCAAGATAATCGCCGGATCGACTCTGCCGAGCACTCGATCATTTCTGCTAAGAGCAGTAATTTGCGGCAGGCTTGCCACTGAATCTGTCACCGATCCAGGCAAGCTGCGCTTGGAGGTCAAGACCACCGTGGCCTTTACCCGGCTGCAGCTGCCATGCCAAGGTGCCGCCTAGCTGACATGCCCGAATGATCGCCTCGGTGGTCCAGATTGGATCGATGTATTCGTCATGGTCCCCATACACAATTGAAAGAGGGGCCGATAACTCGCCTTTCGGGACTGCCCACGCTTGCAAATACCCCTTCAGCCGCTCAACGGCCTGCGGGGTCGCAGGGGCAAGATCTTGTCGGCCGAGTTGGCCGACAGCGCTGCTACGCTCCTGTTCCAATGCCCCTGAGCAAGACGACAACACATCCCAATACTTGCCAGCCGCGCCGCGTCGGTAATCGTCGCGGTTGATTTCCGGGTGCCGCCGGGCCAGCGATTCGATGACCGACTGAAGCAGTCCGCCTTGCTCTCTCGTGAGAGTGCCCGCAATGGACTTGTCAACCAAACCAACGACATCTGCGGCCGGCGCCCAAGCGACGGCACCGGCTAGGTTCAATTCTGGCGCATATGTCCTAGCCACCTCATCAGCGGCCCAGACTGCTCCGCCCCCCTGCGATCCCCCGAGGGCAGTCCAATTGGGAGAAACCTGTGGGAACGTATGCCTAAGTGCGCGAACAGAATCAATCACATTGAAGCCGGCGGTCCGCGCGTCCAGGTAGGGGTGCACCCCCGGACTCCCCAATCCCTCGTAGTCGGTGAGCGCCACCGCGAAGCCGAGATCAACCAAACTGGAGACCCAGTAGACGTGGTCCGACAGCGTGCCGGAAAGCGACGGGGCGCACGGCTCATTGATGCCGGTAGTGCCATGCGCGACTGCGACTACAGGCCAACCGTTGGCCGGAGCATCGCCCAACGGTATGAACACCGCGCCCGACACCTGAGTAGGCCCACCGGTGTCGCTATTGGTGGAACGGTAAAGCACACGCGCAGCGTGCATCCGCCGGCTCACCTCGCTGGTCGCGAATACGGGCATAGTAGTGGCGCTGATCAAAGTGCCTGGCCCCGTGCCACTGAGGTCGGCGCTTGCTATCGCCGCAACACTCCCGCTGTCCCCGGCGTCGGCCGCTGCAATCCACGTCATTGGGCGCGACGCGCCAGGCGTAGCGCGAATTCCCTCAAGCGGTATTCCAAGTGCCAACATGACGCTACCGACGAGGGCAAAAAGGCACCTACTTCGGTTCACTAGGCAACACTGCTCGCACGGGCCGTTCGAATCACGGACACAAGCGATCACATTACCGAACAACGGTGGCAGGCGACGGCCGATCAATTATGGAGACCGCATGAATCTGCGCGGTTCACGCAGTCTTGGCAAGTTCGGACGAAGCGAATACGTTAGGTTTATTCGATGCGGGAAACTAGTCGTCGCAATCTGCTGCGGATCACGGGCGCAGGAGCACTAGCAACGGCACTTTACATCCCGTCTGTCGGCGCCCAGCCGGTATACCCTTCGCCAGCAAGCAGACTCACGGACCGTCTGCCCAGCAATACTCGCCTACACGGTGTGAATATAGTTTGCACCGCGTATCCAAAGGGCCAGCCCTGGGCAAATTTCGGAACCAACGTGTTTGCAGCAATGTGGACCGCCTGGGACTGGGACCACTGGATCAGGCCACAGATCGACGACGCCGCGGCGATCGGCAACGCCGTGCGACTGTGGGGTAGCACGCAGACTTTTCTCGCCGGAAATATCACTGAAGATCTCTACTTCGCGCGCTGGCAACAATTGTTGGACTACTGCGCGAAAAAGGGGCTGTTGATGCTTCCCTCTGGCTGTGACCTGCAGACTGACGTAAAACAAACGATATCCACCGGGAAGGCAGCATCTCATTACGCAACGTGGGCCAACATGCTTGCGCAGTACCCCGGCGTCATCGGCGTCGATCTCTTAAATGAGGGGTGGGGACTGACTGTGCCCGGTACCGGCCGGCAGGCCGAATACAACTGGCTGCTGACGGTCCTTCGAGCGTGTGCCGACGCGGTGCACTCGCAAGGACTGCCTGTCACTGTGAGCTTTCCCGTCTTTGATTCCAGCGTGTGGTCTTGGAGTTCAGACGGCCCTGCGCCGGCGGGTCCGTTGTATGGCAAACATCCCGTTGACGCGTTCTTCGAACTCTGCGACTTCTTGGACTTCCATATCTATGCAAAAACAACTCAGGCCGACATCGAGGCTACGTACGAAAAATCCTGGGCCAGGAGTAAACCGATGGTGTTCGGCGAGTTCGGCATTGCGTTGGAGCACTCCACCGCAGAGCGCACTGACTTCTACAACATGGTCCACCAGCTCGTCTCCGCGCGCAGCGATCACTGGGGTGCGCTGGCGTGGTCATGCTACGACGTGAACAGTACGGACAACACCTACGGACTGTATTCTGCACCAGGTGTTTTGCGTCAGGACATCGCCAAGCCGTTCGCAGGTTTTCCTACGGCCAGGTGACCAGTAACGCGAAATTTCTGTTCGGAAACCCCTTGAATCATAACCGATTTCGAAGTTTACGCAGGCCATCGAGAGCGACGGGAGGAACCCACCGCTTCAAATCCTGCCTGAACGTGGAACTCATTGTTTCACCCGGTCGGGCTCGGAATAACGTGGTGTGGTCGCCCAACGAGATTTCCTCCTCCGGGCGGCCATTGGTGTAATAGTAGAGAGCCATTGACCGGCGAGAACGATTCGATGGGCAAGTCAGCGGATCCGGATGCCCATGATACGAGTAATCAGTCGTCGCAAACAGCAGGAATCGATTAAAGATGGGCAGTGACTTACGTACACACCGCTGCATGTCACGATCCCATAGTTGAATGTGACCGCCCCACGATTCGTCCCAGTCCTTATTCAGGTAGAGCAACCCGTTCAATCGCCGGTCCAGGTTCAGTCGGTCGTGACGATTGAAATCAGCATGCACTTTGAGGAATCCGCCGGCGCGGATCTGATGCAAACCCCCACCGAAGTAATGCGGATCGGGGATAATTCCCTCAATCCCCGTGAGTCGTTCAATGAAATCTACAAACGGTGCAGAATTGAACTGCGCCAAGAGATGCTGGGTGGCGGGCCCCATACGCTCGGAGTCTGCGAGAGCGAGTTTTACCTCTCGGCCCGTATCGTAACGCTGCCAGTCGGCCTCTCCCGGCTCTGGGAACTCTTCGAGAATCGGCTGGAGTACTTCTGGCGGCAAGAAATCATCGATCACAACGTGCGGGAATGGTTGGGCATCTCTGAATGCTTCTCGATGCGCGTCGGCCATGGGAAATAACCAGTCCCGACTGAATGCGAAATTCTTAACTTCATTCATTGGCGCCATTTGTCGCCTTCATTCCCTCACCGACTAAGTCGCAGGTTCCACAGCCGGGCTGGTGCGGTAGCGCCGGCGCGCCCGTTGCAGAGTGCAGTCTGCCGCCTGCCTTGCGACGACGATGCGTTCTCATGCACACATCGTGACACAAAGGGATCGCGGACATACGAGTTATTGACGCTTACGTCATGCGCGTTTGCAGGCGGTTGACCTGCGTACTCCGCACGCGCCATCGGCACAGCAGCGCAACGGCCGCCCGAACGCCACCAAGGCCAGTGACAGCACCGGCAGCCGGTTCAAGAAGGCGTGGCGGTGGGGAGGCCTGCAATCGGACTCTTATCAGTTCTCCTGTGCGCACTGCCGCCATGCATCGCACTGAGTGCAGGGTGATTCCGACGGAAGCTGTCCGGCTGAGTAGGGACCCGCTTACTGCGGCGACGCCAGCTATGAACGACGCTGACCTACACGCGGAGTCCGATCGGCCGGACCTCGCCGCCCACCAAACCCTTCGCGGATCGCCGCGAACCCGGCGCCCTAGCGTGAGTCAACAGCCTGCGAATTGTGGACCCCTTATGTCGCAGCTGCGCCAACGCCTTGCGCGTCGATCCACCGCGCCACAGATGGATCGGCAGATTCAGGCTTCGCCCCCCATGTCCGTGCTCTCAGGTTGAGCTGGCCACAGGTTCCGCATCTCCGACCGCTGACCGATTCTTCGCCGCCAAAAATGGGCTTTCGATGAATCGCCAAGATAAGAGTGCAGCGGCAAACGCGAGGGGAACGCCAATGAGCCCTACCGCTACGGGGTCGACTATTCCGTAGTGGTACTTGATGATCCTGAATATCGGGTAGTGCCAAAGATATAGTCCGTAGCATATTCCTCCCAGGAAAACCAAAAGTGGAGCCCTGAATATGCGGTGGGGAATCGTCTGCTCAGGTAGCACCAATGCAGCAATAAGACATGCCGATGCCAATGTGAAGAACAATGAGACTCCCGCGTACATCGCCCGATCCTGAATATCAGTCGCAAATCCTCCGACGACCAGTACCGCGAGGCACGGGAGCGCTAAGCGCTTGGCGGTACGTTGAAGGGTAGCGCTCTCACGTATTTCTGGGATGGCCAACGCAACACCTAGTGCGCACCCGATCAAAAGTGCGTCCGCGCGCATATCGGTCCCCTTGTACAGGCGCTCGATGGATGCTCCGTGGAACGTAAGCCAACTCCGCCAGCTTGCGAAGCCCAAGGCGAGGACAACCAGTAACGCGACCAACCGCGTGCGAAGTCCGATGAATTTCAGAAGAAGTGTCAGCAATACGGGCCATAGCAGGTAAAACTGCTCTTCCACCGCCAGCGACCAGGTGTGGCCGAGGCATCCGGTTGGTGGAAGTAAGACTGCCCTGACCCAATTGGATATATACGTACCCGCTGCTGCCGCCTCCTTCAGGTGCCAACGAAAGTGGGGGAGAATGAGATACGCAACGAGAAGATAGGTAAGAATCATCGTGTAATTGGCAGGAAATAGGCGGAGTACTCGGCGACGGTAGAAGGTGCGGAAGCCGACTCTTCCCGTCTTAGTCCATCCTTTCAGCAGCAACGAAGTGATGAGGTACGCGCTCATCACGAAGAACATGTCCATGTATAGAAACGCTCCTGGGCACCAGGCGAAACTCAAGTGCGTGGCGATCACGCAGAGCGTCGCGGCACCGCGCAAACCGTCGAGTCCCGGGTTGTAGCCAAGCGGATACCGACTCGGATCGTGGCGTAGCCAGTCGCGTAGGCGTCGCCTTGGTCGAGCCGATAACCCGTTGCCCCGACCATGCCCGCGTTGGTTGTGTCCGCGGACGCTTGGCCGGAAACCGACGCTAGGAAGCACTCACCACCGCCTGTGGCGGACACAGCTCCCGGTCCAGCAGACCGAGCAGGTACCAGCCATATCCGGACTTCACCTGACACTCCGCCCGCGCCCGAAGCTCGTCATCGGTGAGGAAGCCCTGCACCCATGCGATCTCTTCTGGCACACCGATTTTCAGGCCACTACGGCGTTCCATGGTGCGCACGAAGTCGGCTGCATCAGTCATGCTGTCGACCGTGCCGGTGTCGAGCCACACCGTGCCGCGGGGCAGCACTTGCACGTGCAGTCGGCCCTGCTCGAGGTACACACGGTTGACGTCGGTGATCTCGTACTCGCCACGCTGGCTCGGCTTCAACTGCCGAGCTATCTCGACCACATTGTTGTCGTAGAAATACAAGCCGGGGACGGCGTAGTTGCTCTTGGCGATCTTGGGCTTCTCTTCGAGAGATACCGCGATTCCCTGCTCATCGAATTCGATGACACCATATTGACTGGGTTCAGCAACCCGGTAGGCGAATATCGCCCCACCGTCGATGTCGGTGAAGTTCTGGAGCTGGGTTCCCAGCCCCGGCCCATATAGGAGATTGTCACCCAGTATCAACGCGACCTTCTCCGACCCGATGAAGTCGGCCCCGATCGAGAACGCCTGCGCCAGCCCATCCGGCGAAGGCTGTCGCGCATATGTGATGGATGCTCCGAACTGGGCGCCGTCACCCAGCAGACGTTCAAAGCTGGGCGCATCGAACGGCGTCGTGATGACGAGAATGTCCCGGATCCGCGCCAGCAGTAGCGTGGACAGCGGGTAATACACCATGGGCTTGTCATAAACCGGGATCAGTTGCTTGGACACACCCAGCGTGATCGGGTGCAGCCTGGTGCCCGAGCCGCCCGCTAGGATGATGCCCTTCACGCGCTTATCGTGGCACGCACGGATCACTCGCACGCGGTTATTGACGTTTGCGTTAGAGTTCGCTGGGAGGTTGGTCTGCGCATCCTGTTCGTCTGCACCGGAAACATCTGCAGATCCCCTACGGCAGAACGCCTTTCAGCGGGGATCGCCGCGCAGATGGGTATCGCGGACTTCGCCGCGTCCAGCGCCGGTACCCGCGCGGTGATCGGGCATCCAGTCCATCGGTTCGCAGCCGAGGTCTTGATCGGACTCGGCGGCGACCCCGCGAACTTCGCCGCACGACAGCTGACGCCGCGCATCGCCTCGGAAGCCGACCTCGTCATCACCATGACCACGGCGCACCGCACCGCCGTCCTCGAACTCGCGCCGCGTCAACTTCGGAGAACGTTCACACTCGGCGAAGCGTCGCTCCTGGCTACGACCTACGGCGCACGCACGGTGGCCGACCTCGCGCCGCTCCGCCTCCGCCTGCCCGAACACCAACCGGTGGAGATCGCCGATCCCATCGGTCGCGACCTCGACGCCTTCGAGGCCGTGGGTGAACAGATCGCCGCGCTGCTACCGCCGGTGATCGCGCTGAGCAGCTAGCCGGACCACTCAGGCCCAGCGCGTCGCCTCGACCTCGGCCGGCAGCGGCGCATGCAGCGGCACATCGAGTCCGTCGTAGATGCCCGGCTTCTGGGTCGCAAGCCACTCGATCGCACCGAGCAGCCGGTTGGCCGCCGTGGTGTTGCCGCCGTCGGCGCGCGTGCCCCCGGGCACGTCGGCGCGGACCACAATCGTGAGCTGCGGATCGCCGTCGATGATCACGCGGTGATCGCCCACGCCCTCGTCAGGCTGCGGCCAATCCGGCGCGCAGGACGGGTCGATGCGGGTGATGTGTTCGATGATCACGCGCTGCGCACCCTGCGACCAGCCGATGACCTCCAGTCGGAAGGCGCCCTGGGTGCCGACATCAAATCGGCCCATGACGTTCTCAACGGTCTCGGTCAGCGGCAGCCGCTCGCAGGTCTCGGTGATGTCGTCGATCTCGATGCCCAGGCCGCGGCCGATCAGCCGGACGTTGCCGCCCCAGACCATGGTCGGGATGGTCGGGATCAGCATCAGCGGCGTCTCCTCCATCGGGCCGCCGAAACCGCAGCGCACGCGCACCGCTTCAGGCTGGTTGTAGGTCGAGTAGTCGAAAATCTCCTGGCACCGGATGGTCTTGATCCGGGTGCACAGCCCGGCCACCGTCACGGCGAGCGCGTCGTTGCCCCACCCAGGATCGACACCCGATACCAGCAACGAGGCATTACCGGTGGCCGCCGCGTCGGCGAGCCGCTCGACCCATTCGGCCGGCGCCGAAGCCGGGTCATACAGGGAGTACAGCGACGGCGTCACGACGTGCTTGCCGGCCCGCAGACAGCGCTCGATGTCGGCGATGGCCTCCTCCGGGCGGATATCGCCGGAAGACATATAGGCCACGGCATCGCAGTCCGCGAGAGCCGCGTCGATGTCGGTGGTGGCGACCTTCCCGGTCGCGGTGTCGAGCTTGGCGAACGTCGCCGCGTCGCGGCCGGCTTTGTCCGAACTGGAGGTGATGACCGCCGTCAGCTCGAGCCCCGGGAACGCGACCGCCGATCGGATCGCCGTGGCCCCCATGTTGCCTGTACCCCACACCGCTACCCGACGCATACCTCACATAACCACGGCTGGTGACCCGCCTCACAGCGACCCCCCAGGATTGTCGTCGGACCGCGGCCTTCCGGGGCTGGGATCGCGGCGATCGCAAGCCTTCGCATCCACCACGGAGACGCCACAACACGGCTCCCATTGACCCCAACTGACGCGTCCTCCCCAGTTCCGGAAGTTTCCGGTGGCGGACATCACATTCGGACTAAACTGCAGGTCAGCGGCCATAAACCGGCCTCGAAACCACCCCGTTCAACCACTGGGTTGGTTAGCTACGAAAAATTTGCTCTTGACTGCTTTGCGATGAAGTTACCCGGCGGTATAGTTAGCCCCAGTTACTGGTGGGTAACTTAGCCCTGAGTACCCAACCCCTATAGTCCATCTCATCGAGGAGAAATCGTGGGCCACTACAAGAGCAACGTCCGTGACCAGGTATTCAACCTGTTCGAGGTCTTCGGCGTAGACAAGGCGATGGGTGAAGGCAAGTTCGCCGACCTGGACGCCGACACCGCCGGTGAAATGCTCAACGAGATCGCGCGCCTCGCCGAGGGCCCGATCGCCGATTCGTTCGCCGACGGCGACCGCAACCCGCCGGTCTTCGACCCCGCGACCCACACCGTCAAGCTTCCCGAGCCCTTCAAGAAGTCGATGCGCGCGCTGCTCGACGGCGGCTGGGACAAGGTCGGCCTGAAGGAAGAGCTCGGCGGCATGCCGATGCCCCGCGCACTGCAGTGGGCCCTGATCGAGCACGTGCTCGGTGCCAACCCGGCCGCCTACATGTACGCCATGGGCTCGGGCATGTGCGAAATCTTCTACAACAACGGCACCGACGAGCAGAAGAAGTGGGCCGTCCTCGCTGCCGAGCGCGGCTGGGGCGCCACCATGGTGCTGACCGAGCCCGACGCCGGCTCTGACGTGGGCGCCGGCCGCACCAAGGCCACCCAGCAGCCCGACGGCACCTGGCACATCGACGGTGTGAAGCGATTCATCACCTCGGCCGACTCGGACGACCTGTTCGAAAACATCATGCACCTGGTCCTGGCCCGCCCCGAGGGCGCCGGCCCGGGCACCAAGGGTCTGTCGCTGTTCTTCGTGCCGAAGTTCCACTTCGACCCCGAGACCGGTGAGCCCGGCGAGCGCAACGGCGCCTTCGTCACCAACGTCGAGCACAAGATGGGCCTGAAGGTTTCGGCCACCTGTGAGCTCACGCTCGGCCAGCACGGCACCCCCGCCGTCGGTTGGCTCGTCGGTGAGGTGCACAACGGCATTGCGCAGATGTTCGACGTCATCGAGCAGGCCCGCATGATGGTCGGTACCAAGGCCATCGCGACCCTGTCGACCGGTTACCTGAACGCGCTTGAGTACGCCAAGACCCGCATCCAGGGCGCTGACCTGACCCAGATGATGGACAAGACCGCTCCGCGCGTCTCGATCATGCACCACCCGGATGTCCGCCGGGCGCTGCTGACCCAGAAGTCCTACGCCGAGGGCCTGCGCGCCGTGTACCTGTACACCGCGTCGTTCCAGGACCCCGAGGTCGCCAAGGCCGTTCACGGTGTGGACGCCGAGCTGGCCTTCAAGGTCAACGACCTGATGCTCCCGATCGTCAAGGGCGTCGGCTCCGAGCGGGCCTACGAGAAGCTGACCGAGTCGCTGCAGACCTTCGGTGGTTCCGGCTTCCTGCAGGACTACCCGGTCGAGCAGTACATCCGTGACGCGAAGATCGACTCGCTGTACGAAGGCACCACCGCCATCCAGGCGCAGGACTTCTTCTTCCGCAAGATCATCCGCGACAAGGGCCAGGCCCTGGCGTTCGTCGCCGGCGAGATCGAGCAGCTGATCAAGAACCAGGACGGCAACGGCCGCCTGAAGGCCGAGCGCGAACTGCTCGCCACCGCTCTGGGCGACGTCCAGGGCATGGCCGCCACCCTGACCGGCTACCTGATGGCCGCTCAGGAAGACCCGAAGTCGATCTACAAGGTCGGCCTGGGCTCGGTCCGCTTCCTGCTGGCCGTCGGTGACCTGGTCATCGGCTGGCTGCTGCTGAAGCAGGCCGCGGTCGCCATCAAGGCGCTCGACGAGGGCGCCACCGGCGACGACCGCGCGTTCTACGAGGGCAAGATCGCATCGGCTTCGTTCTTCGCCAAGAACATGCTGCCGCTGCTCACCAGCGTCCGCGGCGTCGTCGAGTCCATCGACAACGAGGCCATGGAGCTGGACGAAGCGTCCTTCTGATCCGCATCTAGAACAGCAGCCCTCGGCATTCGCCGGGGGCTGCTGTTTTTGCGTCGACGTTGTGTGACCGGTCCGCCGGTAACATCGGCGGCGTGAAATTGGCTGTTCTCGGGCCGATCCGCGTCCTGCGGGACGACGCGCCGATCGACCTGGGGACGCCTCGGCAACGCGCCGTGATCGCGGCGCTCGCGTTGGCCCAGGGCGAGCGGGTCTCGGTCGAGGGCCTCGCCGACCGGGTGTGGGGCCATTCGCCACCCGTCTCGGCGACAGCCACCCTGCACAGCTACATCGGCAAGTTGCGCCGCATTCTGGAGCCCGAACGCGGTCCTCGCGAGGCTGCGGCGGTGCTGGTTCGGGAACACTCCGGCTACGCGCTGCGCATCCCGGCGGCTGACCGCGATGACGTCGCCCTGCAGCGGACGGTGACCACGGCACGCGCCACGTTGACCGAACTCGTCGACCTCGACCGCCCGTCCGCAACGGGAGCCGCCGCCGCCCGGGTCGAGCAGGTCGCGACGGCTCTCGACACTCAGTTGTCCGGCTGGCGCGGTGAGCCCTATCCGGAACTCGACGAATACCCCGACGCCGTCGCTGAGCGGGTGCGGCTCGCCGACCTGCGCGCCGCTGCGCGGGAACTCCGGATCGTCGCCCGCTTGGCGATCGGCGAACACAACGAACTGGTCGGTGAGCTGGCTACCCTGTGCGCCGAGAATCCACTGCACGAACGGTGGTGGTCGTTGTGGGCGGTCGCCCTGTTCCGCTGTGGGCGACTGCCCGACTCGCTGGCCGCACTGCAGACCCTACGAGCCGAACTGGCCGATGAGTTGGGACTCGATCCAAGCGAGTCGGTACGAACCCTGCAGAGCGCGATCCTGCGCCGCGATCCAGCGCTCGGGTGGCCGGCGCCGACGGTCTCAACCGTTCCGTCGCCCATCGTGCCGGCGTCGCTCTCGACACCGTTCCCACGACCGCGCTGGCCGTTGGTCGGGCGTGCGGCAGAACAGCGCCGGCTCCGGGCCGAGGCGGAAGCCGCCGTCGCGGGCGTACCCAGCGTCGCCGTGCTGGTCGGCGAACCCGGCGCCGGGAAGACGCGGCTGCTGGTCGAATTCGCGGACGACGCTGCCGAGCTGGGCCTGCGGATCGGTGTGGGGCGCTGCCGGGACGACGACCAGCCCGAGCTGTGGCCGCTGGCAGAAGCGCTTGCGGGCATTTCCGGCCGCCCGACGCCGCTCCTCTACGAGGAGTTGGCCTCCGGTTCTGAGTTCGCACTGCGTGATCTGGCCGAGCGGGTCGTAACCGAATCCGCATCGACGACGCCGACCGCTCTGGTACTGGAAGATCTGCATTGGGGCGGACCGGTGCTGATCCGTGCACTGACGGCACTGGTCGAGCGGCTCACCGATCAGCGGCTTCTGATCGTTGCGACCACCAAACCGGATCCGACGGACGGCTCCGAACTACAGCGGTTCCTGCGCGCATCGGTCCGCACGCAGAATGCCCGGATCGAGTTGGGTCCCCTGCCGATCGACGCGGTGGGGTCCCTGGCCGAAGTGGTCATCGGAACCGGGATCGGCGACGACCGCGCACATGCGCTCTGGAACCGGACCGGCGGGAACCCGCTGTACCTGGTGGAGCTGCTACAGAGTGCAGACATGCCCAGCGGAACCCTCGCCGACGTGGTGCTGGAGCGGGTCGAGGCGCTGCCCGCCGCGACGGCGGATGCACTGCGCGCGGCCAGCGTGCTCGGCGCCGCGTTCCAGGCTTCGGATCTCGCCGCGGTGACGCATACCGTTCCCGGGGATGCCGTCGAACTCCTCGAGCCCGCGCGCAGGGCAGGGATCGTGACCGACACCGGGGCCGGATTCCGATTCGGGCACGCGATCGTGCAGGAGGTGATTCACCGTTCGCTGACGGCAAATGTCCGCGTGGCCCTGCATCGACGAGCGGCGGAGGCCGCAGTGCGGGGTGACCTGACCCGCGCCGACGTGCGGGCTTCGGTGCAGCACCACCTGCGCTGCGCCGCGGCGGTGGATTCCGGTCATGGCTGGCGCACGCTGGTCGAGACTGCGCAGCACGCGCGGGCGGGCGCTCACTACGACGAGGAAGCGGCGCATCTGACGCTGGCGCTCGACCTGCAACGGACCGACCCGACGGCGTCCGCCCGGGAACGCTACGAACTGCTCATGCTGGCCACTGACGCGCACCGCTGGTCAGGTGATTGGCAAGGTGTCTCCGACTGCGTGGACGCCGCGACCCGACTGGTCGACCAACTCGGTGATCCGGCCGATCGGAGCGCCACCGCGGAGCTGGCGGCTCGCACCTTGTCCGCCAATCTCGACGGCGCACTGTGGCAGGTCAGGCCGTACGGCGAGGTGCACGCCCCGGTGGTCGATGCGCTCACCGAGGTATTGCCACACCTGCCACCGCGCCGGGCCGCGGTGCGCAGCCGGGCGCTGCTGACCCTGGCCATGGAACTGTTCTATTCCGGAGACACCGGCCGGATCGACGCCCTGGTGACCGAGGCCTTGACCGTGGCACGCTCGATCGACGATCCACGGGTCCGGGTGTCGGTGCACCTGGGCGCATACGTGGCGCGGTTCCGGCCGGATGCGGCAGCAGACCGGGCCGAGTACCTGCGGCTCGCCCGCGCGGATGTCGACGTGCTGGGCGATCCGCGGTCGGAGATGCTGGTCGCGACGCTGGCCACAGGCCTGGCCAACGAATCCGGTGACGCGGCCGCCGTCTGGTCCGGCATCCGGGCACTCACCAGTCGGCTCCGGTCCGCCGGTCTCGGCACGGCCGAGGTGGTGCTGCACACCGTCGCCGCACCCTGGCACGCGATGGCCGGCGACGAGACAGCCGCGGCCGCGTCGGTACAACGGCTGTTCGAACTCGCTGACGAGGTGCGCACCCCCAACACCCTCGAAGCCGCCCAGGCCGCGGCTGCGATCGTGGGACTGCACACCGGCCGGGCACCGGACTTACTGCCGATGCTCGACGGGTTCCTCCGGGACAGTCAGATTCCGGCCTCGTCGACGGTGGCACTGGTGTTGCTGCGCGCCGGCGAACGCAGTCGGGCAGCAGCCCTGGTCGACTCCCAGCCGCTGCCCACCGAGCGCCACACCTTCCTCGCCACCGCATTCGCTGCGATGAACTGCGAGATCGCGCTGGAACTCGACCGGCCGGCTCTCGCCGTGGACGCCTACCGCTACCTGCGGGACTACTCAGGACGGATGGCCAGCGCCGGGACCGCGACGGCGATCGGTCCAGTGGACCTGTTCCTGGCCTACGGGGCCGCCGCCACCGGGGATGCCGCGGCCGCCACCGCGTACGCCGACGCGGCGGCGGACCAGGCTCGACGCTGGGGACTCAGTCGGTTTGACGCGCACATCGCGCGGTGCCGGAGCCGACACGGCTTCTGAACCGGCCGGCCATCACCGACCACTCAGCGCACCAGGGTGGTGCCTACCGTCGTGCCGGCCGGCACCGCGGCAAACGCGGCTTCGTCGAGCTGCAGGAAACGCCGCCGCCCCATCCGCAGCATCACCCGCAGCGCCAGCGGCGCCTCAGCGAGCAGCTCGGACGCCAGCGGGTCGGGGAGGTCCTTGAAGGCCCACGGCAACATCTGTGTGAGTTCGCGCGGGCTCATGCCGCCGCGCAGCTGCGTGCGTTCGAGGTGGTCCCATTCGGCACCTCCGATCCGCGCCTGCAGCACCGCGTTGGCGGCGCGCTCCTCGTGCGCGAGATGACCGGTCAGGCAGGTGTAGGTCTCATCGAGGGCCAAGGTCAGCTGCTCCCGGTCGCGTGCGCCGGTGCCGATCGTCATCGCCTCCAGGCCTTCGCGCACGCGCACCAGCAGTGGGTCGATCAGGTCATGTTCGGCGTCCATCGCGTCGAGAACGGACAGCGCGTGGACATCGTGATCGGCCTCGGCCCGTTCGCGCAGCAGCGGCCAGATGACCACGTCCTCCTTCCGGTGGTGATCGTGCAGCACCGTGGACAGCAGGTCCCACCGCGCCAAAAGCGCACGCCAAGTGCGTCCGTCGGCGATCGGAGTGCGGCGGGCCGCAACGCAGAAGTGCGTCAGATCGCGCCGGAATCCGTAGTGCATGACGTACATCATCCGCAGGTCTGCAGGGCCAACGGGGGCAGCGGCCTGACCGGGCAACAAGACGGTCACAACGACTCCTCTTCATCCGGGATGCCCACTCGGGCGTCCTCGTCCCGGACGATCGCAGGGCGCACTGGTAGCCCACTGGTGGCCGACTTGTCTCAGAAGACACAAAGTCGGCGCAGGATCAGTCAGGCAGGCGCTGACTGATCTCGAAGGCCAAGCACAGCTCGGCGACGTCGCGGGGACGGGACAGGGACCGTCCCGTCCGCTCCTCGATGCGATGCAGCCGGTGCCGAATAGTGTTGGGGTGACAGAAGATTGCGGCGGCGGCTTCATTGGCGGAGCCGCCGGCGTCGAGCCACGCCTGGAAGGTCTGGGACAGCACGGCCCGCTCCTCGGCGGGCAGCCCACGCAGCCCGCCGAGTACCGATTCCTCGATCCGGTTCATCACCTCCGGCGCACTGACGGCGGCGAACGCCAGTGGCGCGTCGTCGAAGGCGCAGACGAAGCCATCACGGCTCGGCCGGCCGGCCACCGCCAGCCGGGCCAGACGCAGGCCCTCACCCGTCTCCGCCAGGCTCGTGAACGCCGGGCTGAGGCCGACGCGCGCCGTCGCGATCTTGCGCAGCACCTCGACCAGCACGTCGTACGTCGCGTCCTGTCGCAGGTGCACGACGCCGACCTGCAGATCGGGCAGCAGACGCCAGGCCGACCGGATGTCACGGGCCGCGAGCTTGCTCGCGATCTCGGGTAGCCCCAGCTTGCCGATGGCCGGAATCTCGGCCGCCGCAACCACATACGGGCCCGTCGTCGGTAGGCCCAGCAGATCGGCCGCCTCCCACAGGCTCTGGTTGTCGGTGATGCGGCCGAGCAGCACCGCCTCGACCAGAGCCGACCGCTCCTCTTCGCGGTCCATGATCTGGCTGGTGAGTTGCTCCCGGTAGGCGCCGGTCATCGCCTGGGTGAACTCGTCCTGGCTCAGGAAGATGCGCGCGCTGGCCTCCAGGATGGATTCGGTCGGGATGCCGGCCTCCCGCGCCGCGGCGACGCTGCTCTCCCACATGAAGCGAAAACCGATGCGATAGGCGGTCATCACCGCGGCCAGCGGAATGCCCTCGACGGCCCGCTGCCGGCCGGTCGCCTCGGCCGGCGACAGGTCCGCCTCGCCGTCGCCGCAGAGCGTGTGGAACACGAAAGTCATGTTGGCGACGCAACTTTCGCGCACATTGTCGCGCGCCTCGGGGGTGGCGCGGTAGCCGTCGATGCGGCTGTAGATGCGGTCGGCCAGTTGCTCGCCGAGCGCCTCCACACGCGTCAGCATGATCCGGCTGAGTTCCCGCATGTGCTCGTCGACCCCGGCCATCAGCCAACCTTAGGTGAGGCGCCGATTGTGGCCGGTCACATTTGGCGGTGGCCACTGTTGTTCCCGCCACCATCGCCTCTAGGGCCGCGCCGAATCACGCTTGAAGGCATGACCAACCTCGCCCAGAACCTCGTCGCCAGCCGCACCCGTCGCCCCGACAGCGTGGCCCTCCGCTGCGACGACCAGACCTACACCTACGCCCAGTTCGACGACGCCGCCGCCCGCGTCGCGACGCTGCTGCGGCAGGCCGGCATCGAGCCGGGTGACCGGGTGGGTGTCATGCTGCCGAACGGTCCGGCTTTCGCCGCCGCGTTCTACGGAATCCTGTACGCCGGCGCCGTCGCGGTGCCGATGAACCCACTGCTCAAGGCGCCGGAGATCGAGTTCTACCTCGCCAATACGACGGCCAAGGCGCTGTTCGCGCCACCGGCGTTCGCCGGCGAGGCGCAGGCCGGCGCCGAGGCCGCCGGGGCGGGCTGCTGGGTCGTCGACGACGCCGGGTTGGTGGCGCTGATCGACGGGCTCCCGGCCCAACCGGTGCCGGTCGAGCGCGCGGACGACGACACCGCCGTCGTCCTCCACACCTCGGGTACGACGGGCAAGCCCAAGGGTGCCGAGCTGACCCACGGCGGCCTGGGCCGCAACGCCGACGTGTGCGTGCGGACGCTGCTGAACATCGGACCCGACGACGTGGTGATGGGCTGCCTGCCGCTGTTCCACGTGTTCGGCCTGACCTGCGGCCTGAACTCGGCGGTGCTGGCCGGCGCGGCGCTCAGCCTGCTGCCCCGCTTCGATCCGGCCCGCACGCTGGAGCTGATCGAGCGCGACGGCGTCACCATCTTCGAGGGTGTGCCGACGATGTACTCGGCCCTCTTGGCCGCGGCCGGTACGGCGTCGACGGACACGCTGCGGATCGCTGTGTCGGGCGGTGCCGCGATTCCGGTACAGGTGCTGCAGGACTTCGAGAAGACCTTCGACTGCCTGGTTCTGGAGGGCTACGGCCTGTCCGAGACGTCGCCTGTCGCGGCGTTCAACCACCCGGACCGCCCGCGCAAGCCCGGTTCGATCGGTACGCCCGTCGAGGGCGTCGAGATGCGCATCGTCGACAACGACGGCGCCGAGGTGCCGCAGGGTGAGCCCGGCGAAATCGAGATCCGCGGGCACAACGTCATGACGGGCTACTGGAACCTGCCCGAGGCCACCGCCGAAGCCATCAACGCCGACGGCTGGTTCGCCACCGGCGACATCGCCCGCACCGACGAGGACGGCTACTACTACATCGTCGACCGCAAGAAGGCGCTGATCATCCGCGGCGGCTTCAACGTCTACCCCCGCGAGATCGAAGAGGTGCTCTACACCCACCCGGCCGTCGCCGAGGCGGCTGTCGTAGGCATCCCGCATGACTCGCTCGGCGAGGAGGTCGGCGCCGCCGTCAGCCTCAAGCCGGGCCTCGAGGTCGCCGCCGACGAACTTCGCGAGTTCGTCAAGAGCCAGGTGGCCGCCTACAAGTACCCGCGACGCATCTGGTTCCTCGACGACCTGCCCAAGGGCCCGACCGGGAAGCTGCTCCGTCGCGAAATCACCATCCCCACAACGGAAAGCGACAACTGACATGGCAACCCTGCACCCCGACGAGCTCGCCGCACCGCTGGACCTGCTGCTGACCAGCGCCACCAAGCCGTTCGCCCGCCGCATGATGCCCGACCAGGCCTGGGCGCGGATGGCCGTCAGCCTGGCCAAGCAGCCGGGCACCGTCCTCGACCGCGGCAAGGAACTGGCCCGCGAGCTCGGCGACATCGCCACCGGCGACTCCGACCGGGCCCCACAACGCGCCGATAAACGCTTCAGTGACGTTGCCTGGCAACAGAACCCACTACTGCATCGCATCATGCAGGGCTACCTGGCCGCGTCGGACACCGCCGAGAAGCTCTTCGCCGACGCCGACCTGGACTGGCGCGACGAAGCCCAGATGCGGTTCGTCTTCGACAACGCCATCGAAGGCCTGGCCCCCACCAACAACCCGTTGATCAGCCCGCTGGGCTGGAAAGCCATGATCGACACCGGCGGCCTGAGCGCCGTCCGCGGCCTGAAAGCCTTTGCCCGCGACATCATGTCGTCGCCGCGGGTGCCGGCCATGGTCGAGCCCGACGCTTACACCGTGGGCGAGACGGTTGCCGTCACCAAGGGCGCTGTGGTGCTGCAGACCCGGATGTTCGAGCTGATCCAGTACGCGCCGCAGACGCCGACGGTGCACGCGGTACCGCTGCTGATGGTGCCGCCGGTGATCAACAAGTACTACATCATGGACATCGCGCCCGGCCGCAGCATGATCGAGTATTTCGTGCAGCAGGGCCAGCAGGTGTTCGCCATCTCGTGGCGCAATCCGCAAGCCAGGCACAAGGATTGGGACATCAATACCTACGGGGCGGCGATCATCGAGGCCATCGACGCGGTGCGGGCCATCACCGGCGCGGCCGGCGCCCACCTCATGGCGAGCTGCTCGGGCGGCATCATCACCGCCATGACGGCCGCGCACCTGGCCGAGACCGGCGACGGCGACAAAGTTGCGAGCCTCACGCTCGCGGTGACGGTGCTGGATCAGGACCGGGCCGGATTCGCTTCTGCCGCAATGAGTGATCGGGCAGCGCAGGCCGCGATCGCGACCTCGGCGAAGAAGGGCTATCTGGACGGCAAGGCCATGGCCGAGATGTTCGCCTGGCTGCGGCCGACCGATCTCGTGTGGCGCTACTGGGTGAACAACTACGTGCAGGGCCGTAGCCCGGCGGCGTTCGACGTCTTGTTCTGGAACGCCGACACCACCCGCATGGCGGCGGCGCTGCACCGCGACATGGTGCTGATGGGCCTGCACAATTCACTGGTCACGCCCGGTGCGGTGAGCATGCTCGGCACACCCGTCGACCTGTCCAAGATCACGTGCGACGCCTACGTCATCGGCGGCATCGCCGACCACATCTCGCCGTGGCAGGCCACCTACCGCAGCGCGAAGTTGTTGGGCAGCAAGGACAACCGCTACGTGCTGTCCACCAGCGGCCACATCGCGGCACTGGTCAACCCGCCCGGGAACCCGAAGGCGTCGTACCGGATCGCCCAGGTGACCGATGGCACGCCGGAGGAATGGCTGACCGAGGCCGAAAAGTCCAGTGACTCCTGGTGGCCCGACTACGTCGCGTGGCTGGCCGAACGCAGCGGCGACGACATCGACGCCCCGACGACGCTGGGCGCCGAGGGCTTCATCGCCGTCGGCCCCGCACCCGGCACGTACGTGCTGCAGAAATGACCGTCACCGAGCGGTACGTGTCGGTCGGCGGCCAGCGGCTGCGGGTGCGCATCGACCATGGGACCGATCCGAGCGCGGTTCCGCTGGTGCTGTGCAATGGCATCGGCGCCAGCCTGGAGGTGCTCGACCCCTTCGTCGAGCGGATGCCGGGCACCGTGATCCGGTTCGACGTCCCCGGCACCGGCGGGTCACCAACGTCGTTTGCGCCCTATGGCTTTCCCTACCTGGCGTGGGTGCTGGGCCGGCTGCTGAACAAGCTGGGGTTCACGGTCGTCGACATCCTGGGCCTGTCCTGGGGTGGGGCACTGGCACAGCAGTTCGCCTTCCAGAACCCCCGTCGCTGCCGGCGGCTGGTGCTGGTGGCCACCGGGACGGGCGCGGTGATGGTGCCCGGGCATCCACGCGTGCTTGCGAAAATGGTTACGCCGAAGCGATTCTCAAATGCGTCGTACGCCGCCTCGATCGCCGGTGAACTCTACGGTGGCACCGTGCGGCAGCGCGGCGACGACATCGCCAAGCTGTTCCTGCAGCAGCTGCACGCGGGCTCGAAGATCGGCTACGTGCACCAGCTGCTGGCCGGCGCGGTGTGGACGAGCATTCACGCGCTGCCTGCGGTCCGTCAGGAAACGCTGATCGTGGCGGGCACCGACGACCCCATCATCCCGGTGGCCAACGCGCGCATCATGAACTTTCTACTGCCGCACTCACACCTGCATCTGCACTCCGGCGGGCACGTCGACCTCATCACCAATGCCGGCGAGTTGGCGCCCGTGATCGCACAGTTCCTCAACGAGCCCGGGGAACGCGCCTAACCGCGAGCAGACGTAAAACTGTCAAAATCCCGTGATTTGCGACAGTTTTGCGTCTGCTCGGCAGGGTGAGCCGAACTCAGGCGACGACGCCGCCGACCAGATGGCCGACGAGGTAGGTGGCACCCAGCGCGAGGGCACCACCGATGACGTTGCGGGCCACGGCCTTTCCGACCGGCGCCCCACCGAGTCGCGCCGACACCACGCCGGTGATCGCCAATGCCAGCAGCACCGCGAACATCGTGACCGGGACACGGAGCGTCGTCGGGGGCAGCAGGATCGCCACCAACGGCAACAACGCGCCGATGGTGAACGACACCGCCGACGAGAACGCGGCCGCCCACGGGTTGGCCAAATCGCCTGGCGTGATGCCCAACTCGACGACCGCGTGCGCGGCGAACGCGTTGTGGTCGGTCAGTTCCTCGGCCGCGGTCCGCGCCGTCGACACCGACAGACCACGCCCTTCCAACAGTCCGGCCAATTCATCGAGCTCGGCGGCCGGGTCTTCCTTGAGCTCGCGCTTCTCCTTGGCCAGCAAGGCCTGTTCGGTGTCGCGCTGCGAGCTCACCGACACGTACTCGCCCAGCGCCATCGATATCGCGCCGGCCACCAGACCAGCCATACCGGCGGTGAAGATCGGCCCGCGCTCGGCCGTCGCGGCCGCGACACCGACGACGATGCCGGCAGTCGACACGATGCCGTCATTGGCACCGAGTACGCCGGCGCGCAACCAGTTCAGCTTCGACGCAACCGAACCCGCGTGGGGCTCGGCGTCATGGGACGAGATCGCCATTCCTGCAACGCTATGCGGGCGCGCGGCGATCCGCCAGCCAATGAAGCCTTGCCAAACCTGCTCAGGATTCCAGTTTTTTGAGCACCGCACGGGTGCGGGCCCGGCCTTCGGCCGACGGGTCGAATGTCACGCCGACGTATTCGTCGACCCCGGCGGCTTCCAATTCGGCCAGGCGGTCGCGCACCGTCTGCTCGTCGCCGATGATCGCGATGTCCTCCGGGCCGGCGTAGCCCTCACGGTCGAGCATGGCGCGGTACGACGGCAGGTGACCGTAGATGGCGAACTGCTCGGCGGCCTGCTTGCGGGCGCTGTCGACGTCGTCGGTCACGGCAACCGGAATGGCCGCGACGACGCGGACCGCATCGGCGCGGCCGGCGTCGGCAGCGGCTTGGCGCAACGTCGGACCGACGTGGCCCGCAAGGGTTTTCGGCCCGGTCATCCAGGTGACGGTGCCCGACGACCGGCGTCCGGCGATCTGCAACAGCTTCGGTCCGAGCGCGGCGATGTACACCGGCGGCGTCGGGGCACCGGGGATGATCAGCGCGCCGCGCGTGGTCACCGTCTCGCCGGTGGCGTCGGCCTTCTCGCCGTTCAACAGCGGCAACAGGCCGTCCAGGTATTCGTTGAGCCGGCGGACCGGCTTGTCCCACGGGATACCCCACATGCCCTCGGTGACGGCCTGGTGCGTCATGCCGAGCCCGAGCAGCAGGCGGCCGCCCGTCATCTGGCTGATGGTCAGCGCCCGCTGTGCCAACAGCATCGGGAGCTGATTCTGGATGGGCAGCACGCCGGTGCCGACCTCGATGCCGTCGACCTCACGCAGGCCGACCGTGAGCACCGTGAGAAGGTCCGGCTCGTAAGGCATCTGGGCGAACCAGGCCCGGCGAAATCCCTCGTCACGCAACTGGGCGAGGTACGCGACGGTGTCGTCGACGGGCGATTTGAGACCACTCAACGAACCGAAAATGCTGATCTGCACGGGATGCTCCTTGAGGCCGGTTTGGGTCACCTGTGAGTATCGAACCATGACGACCGACGGACCAGAGACTGCCCGGCTGCAATATTTCGGACCCAACTGGTTCGCCTCGGTGATGGGGACGGGCATCGTCGCCACCGCGGCCGCGTCGCTGCCGGTGCATCTGCCCGGACTCCGGGGTTTCGCCGAAGGGGTGTGGGTGATCGCCACCGCCCTGCTGGTGCTGCTGATCGTCGCGGTGTCGGTGCAGTGGGTGCGTCACCCCACGGTGGCGCGCAGCCAGGTGCGCAACCCGCAGATGACGCACTTCTACGGTGCGGCGCCGATGGCGCTGATGACCGTCGGCCTCGGGGCCCTGCTGATCGGCAAGGACCTGATCGGCACGCGTTTCGCCGTCGATCTCGACTGGATTCTGTGGACCGCGGGCACCATCGGCGGCCTGTTCACCGCGATGACCATCCCGTTCCTCATGTTCACCCAGCTCGAGGTCGGGCCGGACGCCGCGTTCGGTGGTTGGCTGATGCCCGTCGTGCCGCCCATGGTGTCGGCGGCCTCGGGCGCATTGCTGCTGCCGCACCTGCCGCCGGGCACGGCCCGCACCACGATGTTCTACGGCTGCTTCGCGATGTTCGGGCTGTCGCTGATCGCGGCGCTGATCATCATCACGATGATCTGGAGCCGGCTGGCGCACTACGGCACCTCGGGGTCGGCCCGCGTGCCGACACTCTGGATCGTGCTGGGTCCGCTGGGGCAGGGCATCACCGCCGCCGGGCTGCTGGGGACGGCGGCGGCCTCGGCCATCAGCCCGGAGCTGGCGTCGGGCATGAACATCTTCGCCGTGCTGTTCGGCGTCCCGGTATGGGGCTTCGCCGTGCTGTGGATCAGCCTCGCCAGCGCCTTGACGGTGCGCACAATGCGCCGCGGCATGCCGTTTGCACTGACGTGGTGGAGCCTGACCTTCCCTGTCGGCACGTTCGTCACCGGCACGTCGCAACTCGCCGCACACACCGGGCTGCCGGCGTTCCGCGTCGCCGCCGTCGTCGCGTACGTCTTTCTGCTGTGCACCTGGGCGCTGGTCGCGGTACGGACGTTGCGTGGCAGTGTCGGAGGCAGCCTGTTCACCCCACCGCCTGCTCCGGCAGCCATCCACAAGGACCCGAAATGATCGACACTGCTCGGGTGTACGACCCGGTTGATCCCGCCCAGCCGCCCCGGGTGACCGTCGACCGGTTGTGGCCCAGGGGAATTCCCAAGGAGGACCCGCGGGTCGGCACCTGGATGCCGCACGTCGCACCGTCGAACGAAGTGCGCAAGTGGTACCACGCGCATCCCGGCGAGTTCGACAAGTTCGCCGCCGACTACCGGGCAGAGTTGGCCGACTCGGAGGAGCTGGCCAAGCTGCGATCGATGGGTCCGGTGACCCTGACCACCTCGGCCAAGGACGTCTCGATCAGCCACGTCGCCGTGCTCGCGGCGCTGCTCTAGACCCGTCAGCAGGTGTCGCCGGTGGTGCCGCCGTAGGTGGCGATCTTGTACTCGGTGGCCGCCAGCGAAAGCGTGAGTTCACGGATCTGGCGGCGGATGGTGTCGCGATGTTCCAGCAGCATGTCGAGTCGTTCGGGCACCGTCTGCTCTCCGCTGTCCACGAGCGCGATGTAGTGCTGCAGATCTCGAATGGCCATGCCGGACAAGCGCATCCGGGTCAGGAAGACGAGTCGGCGCACCGCCTCGGGCGGGTATACGCGGTGGCCGCTGCTGTCGCGGTCGACCTCGACCAGGCCGGCGCGTTCGTAATAGCGCAGGGTGTGTGCGGAGACGTCGAGCAGGTCGGCAACCTCGGCAATGGTCATGGGCTCGCTGAGGCCCTCGGTGTCGGCGAGCCGGTGGATGACCTCGATCGACATCGGTCCGTCCATCTCGCCGAGTGCGGCAAGTGCCCGGCTCATCAGTTCGTCGGTGGAGGACATACTCGATACTAGATCGGCCGCGATGAGGCGGCGCTGTCCGCGAAGTCGGCGCTGCGGGCCAGCGCGGCCCACCGGCCGACTTCGTCCAGACCGCGTTGGTAGGTGGTCGTGAGCCGCTCGACGGCCTCGGCACCGAGTGGCAGCCGCAGCGGCACGTCCTCGGAGCGGACCAGGGAGACGATGATCTGCGCGGCCGCGGCGGGGTCGCCTTCCTGCTTCCCGTCCGCGCCGGCCATGTCGGCGCGTACCGCGGCCAGGACGTCCCGGTAGGTCGACGAGGCGTCGGTGAAGTCGAGCACGTCGGCCGCGTTGAAGGCGGTGCGGAACCGGCTCGGCTCGACCAGCATCACCCGGATCCCGAACGGCGCGACCTCGCCGGCCAAGGCCTCCGACCAGCCCTCCAGAGCGAACTTCGACGCCGAGTACGTCGAGACGCCGGGGAACGACATCCGGCCGCCCTGACTGCTCATCTGGACGATCGTCCCGCTGCCCTGCGCCCGCATGACCGGTAACGCCGCGCGCACCAGGGCGGCGGGACCGAACAGATGCAGGTCCATCAGGTCGCGCAGCTGCGCGTCGGCGACTTCCTCGGCGGCGCCGACGATGGCCCGCCCGGCGTTGTTCACCAGGACGTCGAGGCGACCGTAACGGTCGACTGCCGCCTGGACGAGCGTGGCGGCTTCGCTGGTGTCACGGGCATCGAAGGCGACGGCGGTGAAGCGGTCACCGTAGGCGGCGCCCAGGTCGGCCACGCTGACGGGATTGCGGACTGCGGCGACGACCTGATCGCCCCCGGCAAGGGCGGCCTCGGCCAGTGCGCGTCCGAGACCCTTCGAGGCTCCGGTGATGACCCAGGTCTGTGCTGGCGTAGCTGTTGTCATGGCGCTGACGCTAGGAGTTTGAGCGCGCTCGAACGCAAGCCCGTGCGCCAGGGATTTGTGCACGAAAATCCGCGGGGGGGCGCGGAAAATCGTGCACAAATCCCCACGGGAAAACGAGAGTGCCCCGTGCCTCCGTCAGGTCGGGGGTCAGACGGAAACACGAGGCACTATGGGTATCGCTGCGGTTTCACGGGGCGTTACAGGCCCGGCGAAATTGGTGGAAATGGCCGCAAAACCGCTGGTCCAGCGGCCATTTCCCGCACGTTCGAGGCTCAGGCCTCCAGGATGGCCGTGACGCCCTGGCCACCCGCGGCGCAGATGGAGATCAGGCCGCGCACCGGCTTGCCGGTCTCCTTCTTCTTCTCGGCGAGCTGCTTGGCCAGCTGGGCCACGATGCGGCCGCCGGTCGCGGCGAACGGATGCCCGGCCGCCAGCGACGAGCCGTTGACGTTGAGCTTCGACCGGTCGATCGAGCCCACGGGCGCGTCCAGGCCGAGGCGGCCCTTGCAGTACTCGGGCGACTCCCAGGCCGCCAGCGTCGCCAGCACGACCGAGGCGAAGGCCTCGTGGATCTCGTAGAAGTCGAAGTCCTGCAGCGTCAGGCCGTTGCGGGCCAGCAGGCGCGGCACGGCGTAGGTCGGGGCCATGAGCAGGCCGTCGGGTCCGTTGACGTAGTCGACGGCGGCGGTCTCGGAGTCGACGAAGTAGGCCAGCACCGGGATGTCGTGCTCGGCGGCCCACTCGTCGGTCGACAGCAGCGCCACCGACGCGCCGTCGGTCAGCGGGGTCGAGTTGCCGGCGGTCATGGTGGCGTCGCCCAGCTTCACGCCGAAGACCGGCTTGAGCTTGGCGAGCTTCTCGGTCGACGAGTCGGCCCGCAGGTTGTTGTCGCGGTACAGGCCCAGGAACGGGCTGACCAGGTCGTCGAAGAAGCCGCGGTCGTAGGCGGCGGCCATGTTCTGGTGGCTGGCGGCGGCCAGGGCGTCCTGGTCGGTGCGCTTGACGCCCATCTCCTTGGCGGTCTGGGCGGCGTGCTCGCCCATCGACAGGCCGGTGCGGGCCTCGCTGTTGACCGGGATGTCCACGCCGAGGGCGGCGGGCAGCTTGCCGACGAGCTTCAGCCGGTCGACGTTCGACTTGGCACGGCGCAGGCTCAGCAGCACGCGGCGCAGGTCGTTGCCGAGGGCGATGGGCGCGTCCGACGCGGTGTCGACGCCACCGGCCGCGGCCACCTGGTACCGGCCGGCAGCAATGCCGTCAGCGGCCGCGATGGCCGACTGCAGACCGGTGCCGCAGGCCTGCTGCAGGTCGAAGGCCGGCGTGTAGGGCGACAGCGAGGTGCCGAGCACACATTCGCGCATGAGATTGAAATCACGGCTGTGCTTGAGGACGGCGCCGCCGATCACCATGTCGAGCTTCTCGCCCTTGAGGTTGAAGCGGTCGATCAGACCGTCCAGGGCCGCGGTGAACATGTCCTGGTTGGAGGCGTTTGCGTACGCGCCGTCGGATCGCGCGAAGGGAATGCGGTTACCACCCAGGACGGCCACGCGGCGGCGGCTGTTGGTCTCGGCCACGGTTTTTCTCCAGTTCGGTTTGACGTTGGATGACTGAGGCAAGATGTTGCTTGACGCCTATATTACCCACCGTTCTTACTCTGGAGTAAGTTCGTCTCTGACAAGACGGTTCCGTCTATACGACATACGTCCGCAGAAAGGTCCGCAATGGCTGACGTCCTCTCCCAAGTCCTCACCTCCGGTCCCGGTTCGTTCCTGGCCAAGCAGCTCGGCGTACCCCAGCCCCAGCCGCTGCGCCGCTACAAGGCCGGCGAGCCCCCGCTGGCCGGCCCCCTCCTGATCGGTGGCGAAGGCCGCGTGGCCGAGCCGCTGCGCGCGGCCCTCGCCGACGACTACGAGCTCGTGGGCAACAACGTCGGCGGCCGCTGGGCCGACTCGTTCGGTGGCCTGCTGTTCGACGCCACCGGCATCACCAAGCCCGAGCAGCTCAAGCAGCTCCACCAGTTCTTCACCCCCGTGCTGCGCAACCTCGCCGCCAACAGCCGCGTCGTCGTCGTCGGCACCACGCCCGACGAGACCGACAGCATCGATGAGCGCATCGCCCAGCGTGCCCTCGAAGGCTTCACCCGCTCGCTCGGCAAGGAGCTGCAGCGCGGCGCCACCATCGGGCTCGTCTACCTGTCGGCCAAGGCCGCGCCCGCCGCCTCGGGCATCGAGTCGACCATCCGCTTCCTGCTGTCGGGCAAGTCGGCGTACGTCGACGGCCAGGTGTTCTACGTCGGCGCCGCCGACTCCGTCGCCCCGGCCGATTGGGACAAGCCGCTGGCCGGGAAGGTCGCACTCGTGACCGGTGCCGCCCGCGGCATCGGCGCCGAGATCGCCCGCGTGTTCGCGCGCGACGGCGCGTCCGTCGTCGCCATCGACGTCCCGCAGGCCGCTGACGCACTGGCCGAGACCGCCGCCGCGGTCGGTGGCACCGCGCTGGCCCTGGACGTGACGGCCGACGACGCCGTCGCCCAGATCGTCGCGCATCTCACCGAGCACCACGGTGGCAAGGCCGACGTCCTCGTCAACAACGCCGGCATCACCCGCGACAAGCTGCTCGCCAACATGGACGACGCCCGCTGGGACTCGGTCATCGCCGTGAACCTGCTTGCGCCGCAACGTCTTGCGCGGGGGCTGGTGGAGAACGGCACCATCGGCGAGGGCGGACGCATCGTGGGCCTGTCGTCGATGGCCGGTATCGCCGGTAACCGCGGCCAGACCAACTACGCCGCCACCAAGGCCGGCATGATCGGCATGACCGACGCGTTCGCCCCGGTGTTCGGCGAGAAGGGCGTCACCATCAACGCCGTCGCGCCGGGCTTCATCGAGACCAAGATGACCGACGCCATCCCGCTGGCCACCCGCGAGGTGGGCCGCCGCCTCAACTCGCTGTTCCAGGGCGGCCTGCCGGTCGACGTCGCCGAGCTGATCGCCTACTTCGCCAGCCCCGCCTCGAATGCCGTGACCGGCAACACGATTCGGGTCTGCGGCCAGGCCCTGTTGGGCGCGTGATGAGCGCTTGCGCGAAGAACAGGAGGCAGTAGTCATGGCGCAACCGAACGGATTGTTGAACATGGCGCGGGCGGTGGCGGGTGCGCTGCCGTTCGTGTCGCGGGGTTCCACCTTGCCGGCCCGCACCGTGACGGTGTCGGGCCTGACCATCGACCCGAAGAATGTCGCCGAGTACGCCGCGGTGACCGGGCTGCGGTTCGGCGACACCGTGCCGCTGACGTACCCGTTCGCACTGACCTTCCCGACCATGATGTCGCTGGTCACCGGGTTCGATTTCCCGTTCGCCGCAATGGGTTCGGTGCACATCGAGAACCACATCACCCAGCACCGGCCCATCAAGGTGACCGACGAACTGGACATCGCGGTGCGCGCGGAGAACCTGCGCGAGCACCGCAAGGGCCTGCTGGTCGACATCATCACGGACGTCAAGGTCGGCAATGACCTGGTGTGGAACCAGATCACCACGTTCCTGCACCAGCAGCGGACCAGCCTGTCGGGTGAGCCGAAGCCGGAGCCGGTGAAGCAGCCGAAGCTGCCGCCGCCCAACGCGGTCATCAGCATCACGCCGGGTCAGATTCGGCACTACGCCGATGTCGGTGGCGACCACAACCCGATCCACACCAGCTCGATCGGCGCCAAGCTGTTCGGCTTCCCGACCGCCATCGCGCACGGGATGTTCAGCGCCGCAGCGGTTCTGGCCAACATCGAGGGCCAGTTGCCGGATGCGGTCAAGTATTCGGTCAAGTTCGGCAAGCCGGTGCTGCTGCCCGCCAAGGTGGGGCTGTACGTCGAACCCATCGAGGGCGGCTGGGAGCTGGCGCTGCGCAACCTGTCGAAGGGCTACCCGCACCTGACGGCGACGGTCACCGAGCTGTAGCTCGACGCGGGCGCTTCAGGCGCCCGGGCGTGTCGGCTCTCCTGTGGCACTTGCGATTTGGAGCCGTCGACTTTCCTTGACTGTCAGGGAAAGTTGACGGCTCCAGGCGAGACATGTTGGTCGGCAGAGCCCGAGCGCGCCCCCAGCCTCCCTCACTCGTACCGGCCGAACCCACGGATTCCAGGGTCGTCGGCGATCTTGAAGCTGGACAGTCCCACGTTGGTGCCCTCACCGCCACCGACCGTGGTGAGCGTGCCGTTGTCGTTGACGAGCACGATGTTGACGTGCTGGCCCTTCGGGCTCGGCTTGTCGTAGAGCACCATGTCGCCGGGCAGGGGCGAGTAGTCCGTCGGCTCCCAGCGCCCCCCGGCACGCAGATAGTCGGTGAGCGTCATGACGCCCGGAATGCGCCAGTGCCCGGAGTTGGGATTGCTGAAGGGTTTTCCCGATTCCCGCATCACCCAGCTGGTGAAGTCCGCGCACCACGGCTCGTCGTTGCCTTCGGAGTACTTGGCCATGCCCGCCTGCGCCGCGTACTCCTGAGCCAGGACATGCACGACGGCCGCGCGTCCGGGACTCAACTTCGAGGTGTCCACGACCGGGAAGTCCGGCCGGGCGGCGTGCTCGCGGTAGCCGCGGTACCCGGCCAGGGCGGCGACACCCGTCAGCACCAGGACAGCCACGACCAACAGGATGCGGCCCGCCCGTTTGTGCACATCTTCCAGATTAAGTGACCGGCGTGGTGCCACCCGTCGGCAATTTCGGGTCTTGGTGGAGGGACGGCGGGAGCAGCTGGATCGACGGGCGGCCGGTGTCATCGACCATGACCCGCGCCGCGACGCCGTAGACCGCCGAAATCAGTTCGGCGGTGAGGACTTCGGCGGGGGTCCCTGCCGCGACGACCCGCCCCTCGTCGAGCACGACGAGCCGGTCGCAGAACAGTGCCGCCAGCGTCAGGTCGTGCAGCGTCACCACCGCTGTCACGGGCAGCGCGCGGATGAGTGCCAACAGCTCGAACTGGTGCCGGATGTCGAGGTGATTGGTGGGTTCGTCGAGCAGCAGTTCGCGGGGCTCCTGCGCGAGGGCCCGGGCGATCTGTACCCGCTGCTGTTCGCCACCGGACAGCGTGCGCCAATCCCGGTCGCGCATGGCGGTCGTCTCGGTCTGTGCCAGGGCACGCTCGACGGCGTGGCCGTCGGCCGCGGTGTCGCCAGACCAGATGCCACGGTGCGGAATTCGGCCCAGGCGCACGATCTGTTCGACGGTCAGGTCCAGCTCGGTGCTGACCTGCTGTTCGACCACCGCGACGCGTTGCGCCACCGCACGACGACGAAGATCGGCGAGCCGTCGGCCGTCGAGCAGCACGGCGCCGGCGTCGGGCTGCCGCAATCCGGCGAGCAGGCGCAACAGCGACGACTTGCCGGCGCCGTTGGGCCCGAGCAGCCCCAGCGTCTCGCCGTCCGCCACGGCCAGCGAGACCCCGTCGATGACGAGCCGCCCGCCGGCCGTCCAGCAGACGGACTCCGCGGTGAGCGCGCCCGTCATCGAATCCTCCTGCGCCGAGCGAGAATCCACATGAAGATCGGCACACCGACGAGCGCGGTCACCACGCCGACCGGCAATTCCTGCGGCGCAAACACCGTGCGGGCCGCCGCGTCGACCCACACCAGGAAGATCGCGCCGGCGACCGCCGTGACCGGTAGCAGCCGCCGGTGCGATGGCCCGACGATCATCCGCGCCGCGTGCGGCAACACCAGCCCGACGAATCCGATGGCGCCGGCGGCACTCACCAGCACGGCCGTCAGGAGCGCCGTCGTCGCCAACAAGACGGCGCGGACGCGCCGCACCGAGACACCCAACGCGGCGGCCGCATCACGACCGAAGGCGAACGCGTCCAAGGCATCTGACTGCAGCCAGCAGATCGCCAGGCAGGCCGCGCACACGGCACCGCACAGCGCCACCTGAGACCAGCCGGCCCCCGCCAGCGAGCCGAGCAACCAGAACAGCACCCCGCGCGTCTGTTGCGTGTCGGCCGACGAGAACACCACCATTGCCGTGGCCGCGGAAAAGAGCTGGGTGCCAGCGACACCGGCCAGCAGCACGCGGTCCTGCCCGCCGCCGGACACCGCGGCGAGGGCCAGCACCAGAACGAAGGCGATCACCGCACCGACGAACGCACCACCCGACAGCGTCAGTGCACCGCCGATACCCGTGACCACGACCAGCACGGCTCCCGTCGACGCGCCGGACGAGATGCCCAGCATGAACGGGTCGGCCAGCGGATTGCGCATCAGCGACTGTAGGATCGCGCCGCAGATGCCCAGGCCCGCACCACAGATCGCGGCCAACAGCGCGCGTGGCAGCCGCAGCTCCCAGACGATGCCGTCGTCGATCGGCGCGACATCCGCCGGGCGGCCCCAAACATGTTGCGCGACGACGGCATACACGTCGACGAAGCCGAGGTCGGCCGGCCCGATGATCATAGCCGCCGCGATCGACAGCGCCAGGACCACCAGGCCGAACGTCGTCATAGCAGCCGTACGCACGGCCGTCAGGACTTCCCGCCCAGCCCGAATGAACGCAGCCCGGACGCGACGGTCTCGACAGCGTCGACGTTGCGCAGCGACGGATCCATCGCGCTGGCCGGCAAGACAATCCACCGCTTCTGCCGCACGGCCTTCAACTTGCTTGCTGCCGGGTCGGTTTCGAGGAACTTGATCTTGTCGGCGACGCTGTCGCCATCCTTGCCGCGGGTGAGATCAGCGAGCACCAGCACGTCCGGATCGCGCTGCAGGATCGCTTCCCACGAGATCTCCGGCCACAGCTGCCGGTTGTCGGCGAACACGTTGCGCGCCCCCACCGCCGTGGTGATGATGCCCGGCGCTCCGCAGCAACCCGCGATGTACGGCGTTCTGGTACCGGCGTACCACCACATCAGGGAGGTATCGCCGGCCTCGAGGCCGCTCGTCGCGGTCGCCATGCGCGCCCGCAGCGTCGACACCAGCTTGTCACCACGCTCGGCAACACCGAAAACCTTGGCAACATCACCGATTTCGGCGTACATGTCGTCGAGCGTCAGCGCGCGTTGTTGCGCCGCGTCCTGACCGCCGCACTCGCTGGAGGACTGGTAGGTCGGCACTCCCAGCCGCTCGAACCGATCGCGCGGGGCGACACCCTGATCGGTGAACGACCAGTCGAACGTCGCGTACACGAAGTCGGGTTTCTCTTTCAGCACCCGCTCGAATGACGGGAAATCGCGGCTCAGCACAGGCACTTTGGCGTTGTCGGCGGCAAGGTCCGGCCGGACGTCGTCGCTCCAGGACGAGGTACCGGCCATCCGGTCGGCGAGCCCGAGGGCCAGGAGCAGCTCGCTGGCCGGCTGATTGATCGAAACCGCGCGCTGCGGCGGCGATTTCACCGTCACCGTACGTCCGCAGTTCTCCAGCGTGACGGGATAGCCGGCGGCTGCGGCGTTGACAGTTCCGGTCGCCCGCGGTCCGCCACATGAGCAGACGAGCGAAACGACCAGTGCGACAAGCACAATGGTACGTAGAGACACGGCGGCGCCTTCCGATCCGGGACTCGGGTCGCGGAGTCCATGCGTGGGCGGGTCCTCGCGCCGCCAGGCCGCGAGAGCCCGAGCCAGCAGGTCTTCGGACTCGGGATCATCCAGGCCGGAGCGCCTTCCCAGCCCGCGTGGGGCCAGTGGCCGTTGCTCCGCCTGTCCTCCTTACCGCTGCGCGTCAGTTCCGGTTTCGCACCGGATTCCCTGACCCAACCGCGTTGGGTTCGACTGGCTCGAATCGGACCATACCAGCGCCGCGGCGGGGCCGCGCCGGCGTGAGAGCCCCGGACGCGCCGACGGTCCGCGAATGTGCGACCAGACCGCCAGAATCGCTGGGAGGGCGATCTGTGTGCACCGTCGCGGCGCCGCGGGAGCGCGAGAAACCTACGACTCGGCGCGCTTGCCCTTCAGGCCACGCCAGAAGAGGTTGATCATCAGCTCGGTGGCGTCGTTGACGTCCGTGTCGCCCGCGCTGACACGGGACGCGATGGCCTCACCCGCACCCACCAGGGCCACGGCCATCATCTCGAAGTCACTGTCCGGCTCCGGGTTTCGGGTACCCGCGCTGAGCAGCCGCGCCACCAGGTCGATGATCTTCTCGCGACCCTCACGCACGGTGTGGGCGAACGCCTGCGAGCTGGTGGCCTGCGTGTAGAGCACGATCCACGACGCCCGGTTGCGGTCGATGTACGTCATGAACGACAGCACGGCGTTGCGCAGCAGGTCGCGCGGGCTCTGCGCGAAGTTGATGTCCGCACGGACGGTGTCGACGAAGCGCGTCAGCTCCCGGTCCAGGCAGGCTGCGAACAGCTCTTCCTTGGAGCCGTAGTAGAGGTACAGCATCGGCTTGGAGATCTCGGCCTGCGCGGCGATCGCGTCCATCGAGGTCTCGTGATAGCCGTTCACCGAGAACATCTGCACGGCGGCGTCGAGCATCTGCTGTTCGCGGACGGCCCGCGGCAGCCGCTTGGTTCCACCTGCCATCAGATCAGGGTATGCAACGAGCGGCCTACTTCACGCATTTCGCGCCCGGCCCCTTCATGCCCGCCACCCGCAGCACCGACTTGTCGACCTGCGCCTGGTCCAGCTGCCCGGCCTGCACCGCCGCCTCCAGCTTGTCGAGCACGTCCGGGACGCCGTCGGTGGTGATCCACAGCGCGACGTCCGCGCCGGCCTGCAGCGCCTTGAGCGCCGCGTCGGCCACGCCGAAGTGCTGGGTGATGGCGGCCATGCCGGTCAGGTCGTCGGTGAACACCACGCCGTCGAACGGCGGGCCGCCGTACTCGCCGCTGCGCAGCAGGTCGTAGGCCGGCTTGCTCAGGCTGGCCGGGTCGTCGCCCTGCGTCAGTCCCGGCACCTGCAGGTGGCCGACCATCACAGCGACGGGCTGCTGCGTCGTCAGCGTCCGGTACGGCACCAGGTCGTTGTCTTTGAGCGCCTCCAGCGGCGGCGTCTTCACCCCGCCCGTGTGCGAGTCGCCCGAGCCGTGCCCGTGCCCCGGGAAGTGCTTGAGCACCGGGACGAGCCCCGCCTCACGCAGCCCCGCGGCGTACGCACCGGCGTACTCGGTCACCTTCTGCGGGTCCGCGCCGAACGAGCGGTCGCCGATGACCTCGTCGTCGGCCTCCTCGGTGACGTCGGCGTCGGGCGCGAAGTCGACGGTGATGCCGAACTTGTCCTTCATCTGCTGCCCGCGGTCCTTGGCGATGGCCTGAACCTCGGCCGGGGTCTTGGTCGCCGCCAGCACGCGCGCCGACTCCTGCGGGCCGATCAGCTTCTTCAGCCGGGACACCCGGCCGCCCTCCTCGTCGATGCTGACCGCCAGCGGCAGCGCGCCGGATGCGGCCTGCAGCGCCGGGATCGAACCGTCCGACAGCATCGACAGATCCGTCCAGCTGCCGATGAAGATGCCGCCGACCTGCTGCTGCGTCACCGCGGCGCGGGCGTCGGCGGCGTCCTTGACACCCACCATGAGCAGCTGGGCCAGCTTCTGGCGCAGGGTGAGCGTGCTGAGCAGCGCGTGCGGATCGCACGGCGGTGAGGTCGGTGCGGGCGCGTCCATCGGCTTGCTCGACGACGCGGTGCTGGAGGCCTGGCTGGACGTACTGGACGCGGCCGGACGGTCGGACGACGACGAGCAACCGGCGACCAATCCGGACACCAGTGCCAGCGCGCCGAGGGTTCGGGTCAGGGACATGGGTTTCGAGCCTAACGGTTCCGGTCGCGGTCCCCCGGGACCCCGTGAGACGGCCGCCGAAACGGGGCCCAGGCAGGTCGCCATGCTAGTTTGGGCGCCATGGACCGCTTCCTCGTGCCCGCCGGAGCCAGCATCGTGGTCGGTCTGTTGCTCGGCGCCGCAGCGGTCTTCGGCACCACGCTGATGCTGGAGCAGGACACCAAGCCGACGCTGCAATCGGGCGATCCAGCGTCATCGGTGCTCAACCGGGTCGAATACGGCAACCGCAGCTGATCCCGCAGCGCCGCTCTCCCGGCGCTGCCTATGGGTCGTCAGCGCGGCCGCACTGGTCCTGACGTTCGCCCAGTCACCGGGCCGGGTCTCGCCCGACACCAAACTCGATCTCACCGCCAACCCCGCACGCTTCCTGGCGCGGGCGGCGAATCTGTGGAGCAGCGACCTCCCCTTCGGCCAGTCGCAGAACCAGGCCTACGGCTACCTGTTCCCGCACGGCACGTTCTTCCTCGCCGGTGATGTCATCGGCCTGCCCGGCTGGGTGACGCAGCGGCTGTGGTGGGCGTTGCTGCTCGTCGTCGGCTTCTGGGGCGTCATCAGGGTCGCCGAGGCGCTCGGCATCGGGAGCCGGTCGTCGCGCGTGCTCGCCGCCGTGGCGTTCGCGCTGTCCCCGCGGGCGCTGACGACGCTGGGCGCCATCTCCTCCGAGACCCTGCCGATGATGCTGGCGCCGTGGGTGCTGCTGCCGGTGATCCTGGCGCTGCGCGGTGACTCGGGGATTTGTGCACGATTTTCCGCGGTGAGCGCGGAAAATCGTGCACAAATCACGCCTGGAATCCGGCAGTTGGCCGCCCGCTCGGCCGTCGCCGTCGCGCTGATGGGTGCCGTCAACGCCGTCGCCACGCTCACGGGCTGCCTCGCCGCGATCGTCTGGTGGGCTGCACACCGGCCCAACCGGCGCTGGTGGCGCTTCACGGCGTGGTGGTTCGGCTGCACGCTGCTCGCCATCCTGTGGTGGGCGGTGGCGCTGGTGCTGCTCGGCCGGATCAGCCCGCCGTTCCTGGACTTCATCGAATCGTCGGGTGTCACGACCCAATGGCTGTCGCTGACCGAGGTGCTGCGCGGTACCTACGGCTGGACGGCGTTCGTCGCGACCAACGCCACGGCAGGCTCGTCACTGGTCACCGGCTCGGTGGCGGTGCTCGCCACGACTTTGGTGGCGGCCGGCGGCATGGCCGGTCTGGCGATGCGCAGCATGCCGGCCCGCGGCCGGCTCACCTCGATGCTGCTGTTGGGCCTCCTGCTGCTGGCGGTCGCATACTCAGGTGGCCTGGGCTCCCCCGTCGCACACCAGGTGCAGACCTTCCTCGACGCCGCCGGCACCCCGCTGCGCAATGTGCACAAGCTCGAGCCCGTGCTGCGGCTGCCGCTGGCGCTGGGCCTGGCCCACGTGCTGGGCCGGATTCCGCTGCCCGGCACGGCGCCGCGCCGGGAATGGATCAACGCGTTCGCCCACCTCGAGCGGGACAAGCGGATGGCCGTGGCCGTGGTGCTGCTGACCGCGCTGATCGCCGGGACATCACTGGCGTGGACGGGCCGCCTGGCCGCGCCGGGTGCCTATAGCGCCATTCCGCAGTACTGGCACCAGACCGCGGACTGGCTCGACGCACACAACGCCGAGACGCCGGGCCGGGTGCTGGTCGCGCCGGGCGCGCCGTTCGCCAACCAGGTCTGGGGCAACACGCACGACGAGCCGCTGCAGGTCCTGGAGCGCGGCGCCTGGGGTGTGCGCGACTCAATTCCGCTGACCCCGCCCGAAACCATCCGCGCCCTGGACTCCGTACAGCGGCTGTTCGCCACCGGGCGGCCGTCCGCCGGGTTGGCCGATACCCTTGCCCGCCAAGGTATTTCGTTCGTTGTGGTGCGCAACGACCTGGACCCCGACAACTCGCGGTCGGCCCGGCCGCTGCTGGTGCACCGGGCCATCGACGGGTCCCCCGGCCTGACGCGGGTCGCCCAGTTCGGCGACCCCGTCGGCCCCGGCACACTGGACGGCTTCGTCTCCGACAGTGGCCTGCGGCCGCGCTACCCGGCGATCGAGATCTACCGGGTGACGGGCGCTACCCCGACCCAGCCCTACCTGTCCGACGCCGACACCATGCCCCGCATCGACGGCGGACCAGAATCCCTGCTGCGAATCGACGAGCGCCGGCGCCTGATGGGACGGAAACCCCTGGGCCCCATGGTTTTGACGTCCGACGCGCAGCAAGCCGGGCTGCCGGTGCCCGAGGTCACCGTCACCGACACCCCGCTGGCGCGCGAGACCGATTACGGGCGCGTCGACGACCACTCGTCGGCGGTGCGGGCCCCCGACGATCCACGACGTACCTTCAACCGGGTCATGGACTACCCCAGCCCGGGCGCCGCTCTCGCGTACGGCGAGTGGCCGGGCGGACGGATCACCACCTCGAGCTCGTCGTCCGATTCGACGGCGCTGCCCAACGTGGCGACGGCGGCCGGGCCGGCCGCCGCGATCGACGGCGACTCCTCGACCAGCTGGGTGTCCAGCTCGCTGCAAACCGCTGTGGGCCAATGGCTTCAGGTGGACTTCGACCATCCGGTGACCAACGCGACCATCACCCTGACGCCCAGCGCCACCGCTGTCGGAGCTCAGGTGCGCCGCATCGAGGTGGCAACAGCCAACGGCACCAGCACAATTCGCTTCGACAAGCCCGGCAAGCCGCTGACGGCGGCGCTGCCCTACGGCGAGACCTCTTGGGTCCGGTTCACCGCGACCGGCACCGACGACGGCTCCCCCGGCGTGCAGTTCGGCATCACCGACTTCTCCGTGACGCAGTACGACGCGTCCGGCTTCGCCCATGCGGTGAGCCTGCGGCACACCATCGACGTGCCCGGCCCGCCGGCGGGATCAGCTGTCGCGCAATGGGATCTGGGTAACGACCAGCTGGGCCGGCCCGGCTGCGCCGAGGGGCCGAACGGGGTGCGGTGCGCCGCCACCATGGCCCAGTCGCCCGAAGAACCCGTCAACATGAGCCGCACCCTCACCGTGCCGACGCCAGTGGCCGTCGTGCCGACGGTGTGGGTGCAGGCCAGGCAGGGCCCGCACCTGGCCGACCTGGTACGCCAGCCGGGCACCACCCACGCGTCCGGGGACGCGGACGTCATCGATGTCGCGGGCTCGGCCTACGCCGCCACCGACGGCGACCCGCACACTGCCTGGGTGGCCCCACAGGGCATCGTGCAATACCGTGACGGCGCCAACCTGACCGTGCACCTGCCGGCCCCGACGACCGTCAGCGCCGTGCGGCTCGTCCCCAGCGCCTCCGAGCTCCCGGCGCATCCGACCGTCGTCGCCGTCGACCTGGGCACCGGGCCGCAGGTGCGACGGATCGGCGACGGACCGCAAACCCTGCAGCTGACGCCTGCGAAGACCGACACCATCAAACTGTCGATCCTCGACTGGCACGACCTGATCGACCGCACCGCACTGGGATTCGACCAGGTGAAGCCACCCGGCCTGGCCGAGATCACCGCCCTCGACGACCATGGCGCACCGATCGCGCCCGCCGATGCCGCCGCCAACCGGCGCCGCGCCATCACGCTGCCCTGCGGCCGCGGTCCGATCGTCGCGATCGCCGGCCAGTTCCTGCAGACCTCGGTACACACCACCGTCGGCGCGCTGCTGGACGGCGAACCGATCGCGGCCCAGCCGTGCCAGTCCGCGCCGCTGCAACTGCCGGCCGGGAAACAGGAGCTCCTCATCAGCCCGGGGGCGGACTTCACCGTCGTCGGCGCCCGCCTGACCGGACCGCTCGCGGCCCACATCCACAGTGCCCCAATGACTCCCGCGCAGCTGAAGACGTGGACGTCTGATCACCGTGAGGTGGACGTGACCCCGTCGCCCGTACAGCGGGTGCTCGTGGTCCCCGAGAGCGTCAACCCCGGCTGGACCGCCCACACCGCGAACGGCGCCGTGCTCACCCCGGTGACCATCAACGGCTGGCAACAAGGCTGGGTGCTGCCGGCCGGCACGGCCGGCATCGTCACGCTGACGTTCGCGCTGAACACTCCCTACCGGGTCGGGCTGTTCGGCGGGCTCGCGCTGCTGCCGCTCCTGGCGTTGTTGGCGCTATTGCCGATGCGGCGCCCCGTCGATGACGAGCCGACGGACACCTGGCAGCCGCGTCCGGCGATCGTCGGTGTGGTCCTCATCGGCTTCGGATTCCTGGTGGCCGGCTCGGCGGGCCTGGCGACCATGGCGGCCGCCATCGGCATCCGGTACCTGCTGAGGTCGCGGGTCCGGTGGCTCGACGGGTGGACCGTCGTCGCCTCGGCGGGCGGCCTGATCGGCGCGGGGGCGATGCTCAGCGCCTACCCCTGGCGGTCGGTGGACGGCTACATCGGCCATTCGCCGTGGGTGCAGTTCCTGGCGCTCACCTCGGTGGCCGCGCTGGCGGCGTCGTTGTGGGACGCGCCGCGGGCGAAAAGCGGATAGCCGTCAGCCTCGGCGGCGCAGGGCCGGCAACGCGATCAGGCAGGTGGCCGCGAGCACGCCGACTCCGATGGCGAAACCGATGCCGGCGCTGCGCAGCCCCCAGTGCTGTGCGGCCAGGCCTTCGCCGATGACGGGCAGCGAGATGGCCAGGTAGGCCACCACGAACAGCGTCGAGCTGACTTCAGCGCGCCGCTCGATTGGTGTGGCCTCGGTGATGGCGGCCAGGCCGCGGCTGAAGCTGATGCCTTGTCCCGCACCGGAAATGACGGCGGCAGCGACGACTCCGGCCAGTGAGCTGGTGATCAGCGCCGCCGCCAAGGCGATCATGCCGAGCACCAGCATCGCGCAACCCACGGCCATCGCGCGGTGCGGCTGCGTCTGGTTGGCCGCCACCTGGGCGATCGCCGAGGCGAGGAAGGTGCAGCTGGCGACCAGCCCGGCCGCGGCGTGGTTGTGAATGCCGATCATGGTGGACAGGAACGACGGTGCCAGCGCGGCAAACAGCCCCATGCAGGCGAATCCCGCGAACGTCCCGATCGCGGCGAGGGTGAAAGTGCCGCGTACCTCCGCGGGAAGCTGCAGCCGTTGTATACCGAGTTGCCCAGTCCGGGCTGATGTTTCGGGAATCGCGACGACCGCAAGGCCCGCCGCCACCGCCAGCACGATGTGCAGCGCGAAGGCCAGCTGCAGCGGTGCCGGGCAGTATTGGACGAGAACACCGGCCAGGAAGGGACCCGCACCCAGGCCGCCGATGTTGGCGACGGTTGCGATGGCGGCGGCCCTGGTACGCCATTTCGGTGGTGCGGCTTCGATGATCGCTGCGGTGGCCGTGCCGGTGAATATGCCGGCGGACAGTCCCGACAGCACCCGAGCGGCCACCAGGGTCGTCACATCGCCGGCCATCAGGAACGTCGCGGCGCTGGCGACCGCGAGGGCGACCCCGGCGAGCAGGACCGGTCGTCGACCGATGGCGTCGGACCAGCGTCCGAACAGCACCAGCGCCGCCAGCACCCCACCGGCGTAGGCCGCGTAGATCACCGTGCCGGTGAGAACGGTGAAGCCCATGGTGCCGGCGTAGAGCGCATACATCGGGGTGGGCAATGTCGTGCCGGCCATGATCACGGCGAACGCGTACGCCAGCAGCCCGGTGGCCACTGGGCCACTGGCCCTTCGGTTTCGACTGCTCGACGTGCGTGCCTCGGCGCCGACCGTCATAACTGCTTCGACGGCGCTGATACGGAGGACAGCGGAGTCATGGCCTGCACGGCGGCCCGCGTTGTTCCGGCGAGGTCGTGGACGGCGATGTGGCCGATGTAACCGTCGGGGCGGACGAGCACCAGCGTGTCCCGCGTCAAGCCGTAGATCTTGGCGAATTCTCCGGTCGGGTCGCCGAACACGCCGTCGGGGCCGCCGCGGCCTGCATCGACGACGAGGCGGTCGAGTGACGCGCCCGCGGTGGGCCACTCGAGTGCTGCCAGCGCGGCGGCGGCGTGCCGACCGTAGGCCAGCGCGGTGAAATGCGATCCGCGGTAAGCGTCGAACAGTCGCACGCGGCGCCCGTCCGCGGTGACGAGGTCGGCGTCCGGCGCGCGGTCACCGACGCGCAGCGTCGCGGTGTCGTCGGCGCCCGGCGGCGCCAGCGGCCCGCCGCGGTAGGTCAGGGCGAGTTGTTTCTCGTCCTTTCCGCGCCGCAGGCTCGACGGGTCGAGCTTGGCGATCCCCTCGTACTTCTTCGTGGAGAGCCCGAGCACGCCGGCAGCAATGGGCCGGCGTTCCTGTTCATAGGTGTCGAGGAGCCGATCGTCGGCTCCGGCCAGGACCTGGCCGAGTTTCCAGCCCAGGTTGTAGGCGTCGCCGATCCCGGTGTTGAGGCCCTGGGCGCCGGCGGGGGTGTGCACATGCGCGGCATCACCGACCAGCAGGACGCGGCCGCGTCGGTAGTTCTCGGCCAGCCGGATGTTGGGCCGAAAAACCGACTGCCACTGGATGTCTCGCAACGCGAGCTGCTTGTTGCGGGTATGCGCCTGGATGCGCGCGTTGATCTGAGCCAGGTCTTGCGGCGGTTGCTCGTCGGGCGCAAGTCGGATCATCCACTGGAAGGTGTCGCTGTGCGGCAGCGGGCAGGCGCCCACGAAGCGACCCTTGACGCCAGGCCAGACGTGCCAGTACTTGCGCGACAGCCCACCGGAGACCGCGGCGTCGACGATGAGGATGCGGTCGGCCTCGTCGGTGGAACCGCTGAATTCGACGCCGACGATCTTGCGGACCCGGCTGGCGCCGCCGTCAGCGCCGACGAGGTAGCGCGCGGTGATGTCCTCGCCACCATCGGCGGTCGTGACGCGCGCGGTGACATGCGTGCCGTGGTCGGTGAATTCCGTCAACTCGGTTCCGAATTCGACACGGCCACCAAGGGTTTCGAACCGGGCATGCAGTGCGCGGTCGGTTTGGTGCTGGGGGATCAGCCAGGTGTCGGGGTAGGGGACGTCGGCACTGCGCTTGCCTTTGGCCATCGCGCGGTACGGGATGGTGAGGGGGCCGAGGTGGATGCCCATCGGCGGGTACAGGGTGCCCTGATTGAGGACGTCGGATAGTGCACCCAAATCCTCGAGGACCTCGAGGGTGCGCGGTTGGACGCCTTTGGCACGCGAACCGTCGAAGGCGTGTGGTGCCTTGTCGATGAGGCGTACCGCCACGCCGCGGCGGGCGAGGTCGATCGCGAGCGCGGTGCCGGCCGGCCCCGCGCCGATGATCAAGACGTCGGTGGTGCTGCTTGTTGTCGTCATGGGTCAAGCCGATCTGTAGAAGGTCGCCAATTGGTCGGCGACGACGAGGGGACGTTCGAAAGGAGCCATGTGGCCGCAGTCATCGATGACGTGGCATTGGCTGGGCCGAAGCAGTTCGCGGACCCGGTCCAGGCTGCTGATCGGCGTGACGTGGTCCTCACGGCCCCAGATCAGCTGGGTGGGCAGATCAAGCGTGCCCGTGCGCCGGTAGAGCTCGGCGCGGTCGAATAGCGGAAAGTGTTGCAGCGTCTCGAAAAGCGCGTAGATGGATCCTTCGTACCGCGCGGCGTCGCCGACCATCGCCGCCAGCACGGCGGCGCGGTAGGGGTCTGCCACATTGTGTCCCAGATGCCGATCGAGGACACGCCGCCCGAATCGCTTGGCGATGAAGCCGGCCGTGATGTCGTTGCCCACCAACAGCTTCTGTGCAAGAGGTTGACGGCTCAGCCCGGCAGGACCCACCAGCGTCAGCGTGGCCATGCTGCCGGCGTGCTGACCCACGTACGCCATGGCAATAAGCGCTCCCATCGACGTGCCCACCATGTGGCGCGTGGCGGGCAGGTCGAGGTACTCGACGAGCTCACGGAGTTGGCGGACGAACAGCGCCTCGTCGTAAGGGGCGACGACGCGATCGGAGTAGCCGCGGCCATAGCCGCTGTAGGCCAGGGTCCGCAGTCCGCGGGCGTGGAGCTCGGCAGCCAGATCGTCCCAGTAGAACAGCGGGATCGTCAGCCCGCCCGCCAGTACGACGACGTCGCCGCCGTCAGGCCCGGCCAGCTCGTAATGCGTTATGCCATCTGACAATCGGATGTAGTTGCCCCGCAAGGTGCGCCGCGTGGCAGCATCGAGTCTGCGGTCTTCTCCTGCCGCGACGAAGTACTTCATTCGGTGTTCCTAGGCTGAGACGGACTTCAGGAATTCGGCGATCGCATCGGCTACCCAGGCGGGGTCTTCTTCGGGGAGCAGGTGCCCGCCATTGGGATGGACTTTTTCGATGCTGCCGGCGATGTCGCGCGTGAAGTGCTGGCCGTCCATGCCGGCGCTGCGCAGCACCAGGGTCGGCACGTCGATGTTAGGGATCTCGCCGCTGCGGTCGGCCTGGTCGGTGCACAGGAAATCGATGAACGCCGAGCGGTTACCGGGCCGGTTCCATAACCGGTGCGCGCGCTCCACCATCGCGGCATCGACGACGTCGGAGTTCGGCCCGACGGCCTGGCGCAGACTGCGCTCGACGGCACGGCGCGGCATGAACCGCCGCAACAGTTGGCCCGCAATGGGATTGCGCGCCAGTGCCATCGCGGCCGGCAGTTCCTTGTCGGGATAGCCGGTGGCATTGATCAACACCAAACCGGTCAGCTGCAGGTTCTCGGGATGATCGAGCGCGAGGTTCCAGGCGATGTTGCCGCCCAACGAGTTACCCACCACGGCGCATCGCTCGACGCCGATGGCGTCGAAGATGCGGGCAAGCGTCCCGGCGTACGTGGTGACGCGATAGTCGCCGTCGGGACGCGGCCCCGTCACCCCGAAACCAGGCAGATCCAGGCGAATCACATCGAAGGACCCGCACAGCCGTTGGGCTACGGCCTCCACCCCGTACAGCGACGACGCGCTGCCGTGCAGCAGCACCACCGTCGGGCCCTTGCCTGACCGCCGGTAATGGATGCGCATGCCGTCGACGGTGGCAAACCGCGAGTCCGCGTGAACATCGATATCGCGAAGATTCATAATGGATACAGTGTTGCCGTTATTGCAATGGCTGTCAAGGGTGGGCATACTGGCGGCGTGAGCACGTCAGGTACCAGCACCGAGTTGGAGCAGAGCCCGCGGCGATCGCGCGGCCGCCCGCGAGTGCCGCTGGACCGGATCATCGCGACGGCCATTGCGCTCCTGGACGAGGAGGGCGCCGACGCGCTGTCGATGCGCAATCTGGCCCAGCGCCTGGACTCCGGTACCGCGACGTTGTATCGACACTTCACCGGCCGAGCCCAGCTGGTCGCTCAGGTGATCGACAGCGTGTTGGCCGAGGCACATATCGACGACGAGGCGCTCGACGCCATGACATGGCAGCATGCCTGCAAAACGTTGGCGCACAGCCTGTTCGACGTGTTCCGGCGCCACCCGCACGTGGCACCACTACTGGTTGAGAAGATCCCCACCGGGCCCAATGCAATGACCCAGCGCGAACAGACCATCGCACTGCTGCTCAAATCAGGCTTCGCGGCCCCCCTGGCCGCACAGGCGTGCGCCACACTGGCGCGCTATGTGCTGGGGTTCGCGACCCAGTTGACCCCACCGGATGCAGGCGCCGCGGACCAGGTCGAGGTCTGGCAGACCCTGGATCCCCAGGCGTTTCCGGCCACCGTCAGCGTCGCCGATCATCTGCCCGTGCCGCTGGAGCAGGAGTTCGCCTTCGGCCTGGAACTGCTCATCAATGGCTTGAGTCAGGTTGCGCACCAAGGAAACTGAGATGGGAGCAATCAAGCGAGCAGGACGCTGAGCGCCACGACAGCGACCGCCGCGGCTGCGGTCGTCGCGGCCGGAGCCATCGCGGTCAGCGGGTCGCGGTCCCGCCGGTGGTAGAGGGCGGCACCCCCACGCAGGGGTTACGCAATTCGCCCAACGCCTCGACAGCTGAGCGCACCACCGTGCCGGGGGTGAGGTAGCGCGCCGGTGTGCGCGAGTACCCGACCCCGGCCGGGGTACCGGTGAAGATGAGGTCGCCCGGTAGCAGCGCGCACACCGTCGAGAGGTGACTGATGAGCGCTTCGACGCCGAAGATCATGTCGCTGGTGCGGGCCTGCTGGACGACTTCATCGTCGAGTGCCGTGGCAATCGCCAAATCATGGACGTCGGGTAGCTCGTCGAGCGTTGTGATCCACGGGCCGACGGGGCTGAATCCTTGGTAGCTCTTGGCCAAGCTGAACTGTGGTGGCGCACCGGCCATTTGTGACTGCCGTTCAGAGATGTCCTGGCCGATGCAATATCCGGCGACGTGCCGCAACGCATCGGTGACGCCGATGTTGCGCCCACCGCGGCCGATCACGACAACCAGTTCGACCTCCCAGTCACACGTTGCGGTGGGCAGGGGGATCGGCCCGCCCGGTCCGGTGATCGAGGACGCGAACTTGGTGAAGATCAGCGGTTCGTCAGGCACCGCCAATCCGGTTTCCGCCCCGTGGTCGGCGTAATTCAGCCCGACGGCGAAGATTTGGCGCGGCGCGATGACCGGCGGGCCGAGCACGCTCAGATCCGCGAGCAGGTCGGCGGCGTTCAGCTGGATATCCGGTTCGGGCTGTCGCTCCGCCAACCAGCCCTGCACGGCGTCAATGGCAGCGACAGCGTGGTCGGGATGACTGGGTAGGTACCCGCCGGAGGCCTTCCCGATGTCGACGAGGCCGCCGTCGGTGATGATGACTGCACGTCCGTCGTAATTGGCGAGTTTCATGAGCGTCTCTTCGTCTGGGTTTCGATGTGGATGGTCATGGCGGTCAGTCCAGCCGCACGGGCGGGTCGGGGTAACTGACCATCGCCGACACCTGTTCGTCGGTCATGGCGAGGATCAGCTGGTAGACCTCGTCCGGGTAGGCCATGTGCGGTTTGGCAGGGTCGTAGGCCGGCTGGGCGACCGGGGTTTCGGTCCGGTCGAACGGTGCCGGGTTCTTGTAGGTTTCCAACTCCTCTGCGCTGATGCCGTTGATCGCCACGGTTTCAGGATCGATCCACGCCGCGGGATCGATCGCATCGCCGGTGGTCAGCTCGAGCACGATTCCCTCCGGCCCGCCGAAATACATCGACCGGCAGAACCCGTGGTCGATGGGCCCCAGGACGGGGACACCGTGACTGCGGATCCGGTCGCGCAGAGCAAGCAGTTCGTCATCGGTGTCCACCCACAGCGCGACATGCTGCATGGCGCCCGGCGCGACAGGGGCGGTCGGATCGGCGGCGTGGGTGACCCCGTACTGCTTCGTATCGGGATTGCCGGGGTGATAGACAAATGCGATGTAGGACTTGGGATTCAGCTCGACAAAGCCATGCCAGCAGCCTTCAGCGCCGTGCATCGGATACAACGCCTTGAGCGCACACCCCAATACGGTGCTGAAGAACTCGATCTGGCCTTTGATGTCGCGGGTCGCGATGGCCAGGTGATTGACTGCTGACGGATGGATGACGGTCGACATGGCGGTGTTCACTCCTGTCCTTGGTGCTGACTGCTCTTCAGTTGTCGCTGACACCACTCGTGCACGACCTGCGAGTAACCGCTGGTGTGGAACAACATGAGTTGGTGCACAGCGTCGGGGTGGATGTGCAGATCCACGGGTCCACCGGCCGCGCCGGCTACCGCCCTGGCCATATCCGGCGTGAAGATCGGGTCCTTCTCGCCCACGGCGAACAGGATGGGTTTGGTGTTGTCGGCCAACGGAACAGCCGGGTCGTACCGCATGATCGAGCCCCACGCGGCCAGGTCATAGCTCCAGGTGTTGAGCGGGTCGGCGTGTTTCTGCCGACCCGCGCCGTGGAAGCCGTAGTCCTCGTCGAAATCGATGTACTGCTCGATGTCGAAGCGCAGCGCCGGACCGAAGAAACTGGTCATCTGCTCGAATGCTGCAGTGCGGAAAGGATTTTCGGCCGGAATCAGCGGCGAGGACGGGATTGCGAGTCCCATCAGGATCGCGCCGGCGTAGTCATCGGACGCGGCGTAGGCGCAATAGGCGGCCGCCGTACCCAGCGAGGAACCTTTGATGAACACCGGCAACCCGGTGTGGGCGACGATGTGGTCGGTGACGGCCATTGCCGCGTCGACCCATTCCTGCAGGGTGAACTGCCCGGCGCGACGGTCGACGCAGGACCGGCCATGGCCGGGGGCGTCCATGCACCACACCTCGGCACCCAGGCCGGCATAGTGCGCGCCGAATTTGTCGTAGATCCCGCCGTGGCCGCCAGTGCCGTGTTGTACCAACAGCACGTGGTCGGCCGACGGGTCGGTGAACCGGTAGGCGAACGTGTCGCCGATCATGTGTTCTTCGCGTTGCATCAACTATTTCCTTGCCGGGGTAGGGAATTCGGAATCGAGAGGGGTTCTTCGCACTCGCCGCGCCCAGACGCGACGCCCGCGGGCGCACCCGCATTAAATTGATGGTCATCAACTAAGTGATGTGATGCAGGTTATCCAGAAAAGTTGATGGTCGTCAACATCTTGTTCTAAACTTCCGAAATGAGCACTGCCAAGCGCCGCGGCCGGCCGCCGGCCACCGAGTCACCGGCCGCGCTGACGGACATCTTGTCGGCGGCGCTGAAGACGTTCGCCGAGAACGGTTACGACGGCACCTCGGCCGCCGCACTCAATCGCGAACTCGGCGTGAGCCACAACCTCATTCATCAGCGGTTCGGATCCAAGGAAGACCTCTGGTACGCGGCGGTGGATTGGGCGTTCGGCGAAATCGAGGACGAGATCACCATCGACCCCCAGCTCGCCGACAGTGATCTGATGGAGGCCCTGCGGCGTGGCCTGATCCAGCTCCTCGAGGTCCACGCGCGCCATCCCGAGATACTGCGGATGGTCACCGTGGAAGGCGCACACCCCGGCCCGCGGTTGACGTATCTGTTCGACGCGCACATCCATCCGCTGTATGCGCGGCTGACCACCCCACTGAAGACGTTGGTTGATCGCGGGGTACTGACGGACGTCGATGTGCGCAGCCTGCACTTCCTCGTGGCCCACGGCGCTACGTCACCCTTCAGCTTGGCCCCGTTGGCGACGATGCTCGAGCCCGTCGACCCCCTTGACCCGACCGCGGTGCGCCGGCACGCGGAATTCGTCGCCGACCTCGTCGTGGCCGGGCTGCGGGCTCGCGGAGCGTGAAAACCATGAGATGCCAATGAAAGTCACCCTCAGCTTCGACAACGGCCCGACCGAGACGACCGCCGAAGTGCTCGACGTGCTCGCCGACCGCGGCATCAAGGCCACGTTCTTCGTGGTGGGTGAACAACTCACCCGACCAGGCACCCGCGCATTGGCCGAGCGCGCCAAGGCAGACGGGCACTGGATCGGCAACCACACCATGACTCATTCGGTGCAGTTCGGTGACCACGACGACCCCGAGCTGCCCGACCGCGAGATCGGCGCAGCCCAAGATGCCATCGGCCCATTGGCGCACCCCGACAAGCTGTTCCGCCCTTATGCCGGTGGCGGCGTGCTGGACCGCCGCGTGTTCAACTCGGCGACAATCGATTACCTGCAACGGCACCGCTACACCTGCGTTCTGTGGACGTCGGTGCCCCACGACTGGGATTCACCCGAACAGTGGGTTCAGCGCTGCCTCCACGATGTCGTCCAGCAGAACTGGAGCGTCGTGGTCATCCACGACCTGCCCACAGGCGCGATGCGTCACCTGCCGGCCTTCCTCGACGAGCTCGACCGGCTCGGTGCCGAAATTGTTCAGGGCTTCCCCGACGCGTGCGTGCCCATCCGCAACGGCGCCCTCACCACCGACCTGAGCGCGCTCACCACCCACTAGCGCCATCAGTCGCCCGGTCGATGCGTGGTTGACACCTCCCAGTATTATCGGACACACTGTATCCGTTATTACTGCGCCCCACGAAGGCCGTACAGGAGATCACGAGTGACCCGAATTCTGTTGCGCGGCGCGCATGTAGTGACCATGGCTCCGAATCGACCCGACACGGAACACACCGACATCCTCATCGAGGACGATCGAATCGCGACGATGGGCGACCGCCTCGACCCCACCGGCGCCGACGTCGTCGACCTCACCGACCGCATCGTCATCCCGGGGCTCGTCAATGCCCACCTGCACACCTGGCAGACCGCGCTACGGTTCGCCGGCGCGGACTGGTCATTGCTGGAATACCTCGCCCACACCCACGGCCACGTCGCCCGCAGATACCGACCCGAAGACATGTACATCGGCACCTTGGCCGGCGCGTTGAACCAGATCAATTGCGGGACAACCACCTTGGGCGACTGGTGTCACAACTGCCTGACTCCGGAGCACGCCGATGCCGCCATCGACGCACTGAACGCCGCCGGCATTCGCGCGGTCTTCTTGCACGGCACCCCGCACGGCGGCCCGACCAAACCGCATGACGTGCGCGAGGTCGACCGGCTCCTCGACGGGCCGGCCGCCAACAGCACACTGCTCACGCTGGGAATGGCCATCAAGGGCCCGCAATTGTCGACACCCGATGTGGCGATCGGGGACTTGCGGGCCGCCCTTGAACGCGGCGTGATCGCCTCGATGCACCAGAGCGCGGGAGCCCCCGCCAAGGGCTGGGCAGCTGTCGGCGCTGCGGGCCTGTGGGGGCCACACGCCAACATCGTGCACGGCACCGGCCTGACCGACGATTGGGTCAAGCGCCTCGTCGACGCGGGAGCCAGCTTCACCTCCACCCCGGAAAATGAACTGGGGCAAGGACATTGCACGTCAATCACCGAACAACTGCTGCGTGTGCAAGCAGCCCCGTCACTGGGTACCGACACCGAAACCGCTGTCTCCGGCCAAGTTCTCACCGCCGCCCGGATAACCCTGGCCCGCCAGCGCGGACTGACCCACGACCTGGAATTACGCCGCACCGGACTGAGCGCACCGACCGCGGCGCCAACCAGTAAGCAGGCACTGTCCTGGGCGACCGTCCACGGTGCCCGCGCCCTGGGCCTGTCCGACCGGGTCGGCCACCTCGCCCCTGGCATGCAGGCCGATCTGGTCGTCATCGACGCCCGGGCATTGAACCTGTGGCCCGCGCACGACCCGATCGCCGCGGCACTGCAAGCCGACATCGCCAACATCGAGGCAGTCATGATCGCCGGCACCTGGCGCAAGCGCCACCATGCCCTGGTGGACACCGACATCGACACTGTCAAAGACCGGCTGAAGGAGTCCGGCGAACGATTCGCACACAAGATCCGCGCGACCGGGCCGATGGCCCGCACCCGACGCCGCGTCGTGCGCACGGTGGTGCGCCGGCACCTTCGCCACCAGACGCGCTCCGGTGGTGCCTGAAACACGGCTATCCGACCGCGGCCGGCTCCGGAGCGTCCGTGATCGCGCTGTCCCGCGGTGACGGGGCATGCCGGGATTCCCAGCGGCGCAGCAACTCGCGGCAGGGCGACTCGATCAACCCGTAGCTCACGGCGGCGATCGCGAAACCGAAAACCCAGGTCAGGATCAGCACGATCGGCATGTGGCCGTTGAACGGGAACTCACCGATCACCGGGAACACCATGGCCAGCGCCGCGAGGTGCCAGATGAACAGGCCGTAGGACCAGCGGCCCAACGTCACCATCGTGGTGCTGCCGAGGATCCGGTGCGGCGTCCCGGGTGCGTCCAGCACCAGCGGCGCCAGCAGTGCCCCGGCGACCACGGCGCCCATCGCCGTCTTGACCACGACCTGGCTGACGGCGCCCGGTGCGAGTCCGATGTTGCCGGCCAGCGGCGTCGCCGCGATGACGAACGCGACCCCGGCGATGGCCGCCATCACCCAGCGGCGCCGGGCCAGCTGGTGCATGCGGCCGACGGGCATGACGGTCAGTTCGGCCAGCAGCATGCCGGCGGCGAACCACGAGAACAGCGCCGGCAGCCAGTTCATCTGGTTGACGCCGAACGGCAGGTGCCACGGCAGCGCGGGCCACGCGAAGCTCGCCACCGCCAGTGCCGAGATGGCGGGCACCCGCCAGTCCACCGGCAACCGGCGGGCCAACAGCGCCAGCAGCGGCAGGACCAGATAGAAGCTGACCTCGACGGCCAGGCTCCACATCTGCGTCAGCCCGGCGGTCAGCGTCAGCGGTACATAGACCTGGGTGAGCGTGAGGTTGGCGAGCCACACCGTCAGGTCGGCGTGCGCCTCGGGCAGCAGCGCCAGGATCACCACGACGGCCACCAGATAGCCCGGCATGATGCGGACGATGCGCGAGCGCAGGTAGTGGCCCGTCGGCGGCCGGTGCCGCAGGCCGCGCGCGGCGGCGGCGTGCCCGCGCCACAACAGGAAGCCCGACAGCGCGAAGAACACGGCGACCGCCAGGTCGAACCGGGTGAACAAGCGGCCGTACCAGCCGCTGCTGTTGGCCGTCTGGAACGCCACGTGAGTGAGGACGACACCCATGGCCGCACAGGCCCGCATGCCCTCGACAGCGGGCAGGAAACTGCGGGTGCCGCTCACCTCAGCGCTGTCCGCGGTGTCGTGTCCCTGGTCGCCCACGACCCCAGTGTGCCGGGTGCCCGGTCTCGGCGGCGAATCTCACCGACACCCGCACACCACTCTGAGGGTGTGCCTTAGTAAGGGCTGTTAGGGTCAGTCGGGTTGCTGTGTGGCTGGCAGACAAAGTAAGGAGCACGGGTTGAACCGCGCTGTGGGGTTGCGAATCGCGGCATGCGTCTTGATGGGGCTCGGCGCCGCCCTGCTGATTGCTGCTCTGCTCTTGAGTACCTATACGTCGGGCAAGATTTCCAAGATCCCGCTCGACATCGACACCACGCTGGTGAGCAACGGCACCGGGACCGCACTGGACCCCGCGTCGCTGCTGGGCGAGAAGTTCGTCGTCAACAAGAACGTGCCGCTGGTGCTGCAGCGCCAGATCAGTGTCGAGAACCCGGCGAACGCCGATGTGGTGACGCTGCAGGTCGGCAGCACGGTGCGCCGCACCGACAAGCAACAGGACAACGGCCTGCTGCTCGCGCTCGTCGACACCGTGACGCTCAACCGCACCACCGCCGCGGCGGTGACGGGTGCGGCCGGCTCGGTGCAGAAGCCGCGCACCATCGAGGACCAGAACCCGCCGACCAACATCGCGCTGCCCCACACCGGGCTGAGCTACCGCTTCCCGTTCAGCACGGAGAAGAAGACCTACCAGGTGTTCGACCCGATCGCGCAGAAGGCGTACGACGCCAACTACGAGGGCGAAGAAGACGTCAACGGGCTGTCGGTCTACAAGTTCACGCAGAACGTCGGCTTCGACGCCGACGGCAAGCTGGTCGAGCCGATCAAGTACTCGTCGCTGTACGACAAGGACGAAGACGGCTCGGTGACCGCGCGCGCCGAACTGTGGGGCGTGCCGTCGGCCGAGCCGACCGACCCGATCACCATGCAGCGCTACTACGCCGCCGCGCGCACCTTCTGGGTGGACCCGGTCTCCGGGACCATCGTCAAGGAGAAGGACCGCGGCTTCCACTACTACTCGCGCGACGCCCTCAAGCCTGAGGTGACGTTCGCCGACTACACCGTCACCTCCAATGAGCAGTCGGTCGAGTCGCAGGTCGCCGCGGCCCACGACGAGCGCGACAAGCTGGCCCTATGGGACCGCATCCTGCCCATCACCTTCGGTGGCCTGGGACTGGTGTTCCTGGTCGGTGGCGTGCTGCTCGCCGGATACAGCCTGCGGTCGCAGGCCGCGTTGATCGATCCGGGCCTCGACGCTGCCGGGCACGGCTTCTTCGGCCGGCGCGACACCGATTCCGGCCCGATGCCCGCCGCTGAGGCCATGACCGAGAAGCTGCCCACCCAGCGGCCGACCGATCTGCCGCCGGACCGGATCTGATCGCTTTTCGTCCGCACATCACCCGTCGCTTCGCTCGCCCTGAATCCCTACCGGCGCTCTACGCGCTGGGGCTGACGCTCGCTGTCACCGCGCCGCTGCTGGCGCCCGGTTATCTGCTGCTGCGTGACGCAGTCTCGACGCCGCGGTCGTATCTGTCCGACGCCGCCCTGGGCCTGTCCGAGGCCGCGCCGCGGGCCCTGCCGCAGGACTTCTTCCTGGCCGTCCTCTCACCCGTCATCGACGGCGGCGTGCTGGTCAAGGCGCTGCTGATCCTGGGGCTGTGGTTCGCCGGCTGGGGCGCGGCGCGGCTGGCCGCTGCCGTTCTCGACGCCGGCCTCGGCGGGCAGCTGGTGGCCGTCACCGTCGCGGTGTGGAATCCGTACGTCGCCGAGCGGCTGCTGCAGGGGCACTGGAGCCTGCTGGTCGGCTACGGCTGCCTGCCGTGGGTCGCCCTCTCCAGCGATTTGTGCACGATTTTCCGCGGTGAGCGCGAACAATCGTGCACAAATCGCTGGGGCCTGGCGTTTTGGATCGCGCTGGCCGGACTGACGCCGACGGGTCTGCTGCTCGCGTTGGTGGTGGCGCTGGTGTGTTCGCGGACGTGGCGCGGCGTGTGGGTGGCGCTGGCCGCCGCGGTCGGAGCCGCGCTGCCGTGGTTGGTGGCGACGGTCGTCGCCCGCGCGGTGCTTCCGGTGGCCAGTGCCGGCGTGCCGGCGTTCGCAGCGCGCGCGGAGCCGGGGCTCGGAACGCTGGGCAGCCTGGCCGGGCTCGGTGGCATCTGGAACGCATCCGCGGTGCCGGTGTCCCGCACGACGCTGTGGGCCCTGGTCGGGTCCGTGGCGCTGTTGGCTGTGGTGGCCTGCGGCGCGCGGAAGGTGTGGTCCGTGGCCGCGGCGCGGCCGCTGCTGGTGCTCGCGGCCGTCGCCGTGGTGGTGCCCGCGCTACTGGCGACCGACGCCGGGTCGGCGTTCCTCGATTGGCTGATCCGGACTGTGCCCAGCACCGGTGTGCTGCGCGATGGCCAGAAGTGGGTGGCGCTGGCGATGCCGGGCTACGCCCTGGCCGGTGCCGCCGCGGTGGCGGTACTTCGGCGCTGGCTGCCGACGGCATTCGCGGCGGCAGGATGCTGCCTGGTGGTCGTGGCCGCGTTGCCCGACCTGGCCTGGGGCGTCGGCGGCCAGCTGCGGTCGGTGCAGTACCCGGCCGGTTGGTATTCGGTTGCCGCGCAGATCAACTCGGACCCCAAGCCGGTCGCGGTACTGCCGCCCGACGTCATCCGGCAGTTCCCCTGGGCCGGCCCCTCGGCGGTGCTGGACCCGTTGCCCCGGTGGGTTTCCGCCGACGTGCTGGCGACCGGGGACCTGGTCATTGGCGGCCGGACCGTGCCCGGTGAGGGCATGCGGGCGCGGCGCGTGCAGGACCTGCTGTTGCGGGGCGCCGACGTGCATCAGCTCGCCGCGGCCGGAGTCGGCTGGGTGGTCGTGGAGGGCACTGCTCCCCCGCTGTCCCTACCGATTGCCTATCGGGACAACGACATTGCGTTGTACCGAGTGGGTGGGACGACACCTGCGGCATCGGGACGGGCATCGTTGATCGCCGCGCACGTGGTGTGGCTGGGCCTACTGATCGGCGGGCTCGCTGCGATGGTGATTCAGCGGTGGCGGGGACTCAGTACGCCCCTTCGCCGCGTGCCACCACGCTGATGGTCTTCAGGATGATCCCGACGTCGGTGAGCATCGACCAGTTGTCGACGTACGAAAGATCAAGGCGCACAGCCTTGTCCCACGTGAGGTCGGAACGTCCGCTGATCTGCCACAGCCCCGTCACACCCGGTTTCACGAGCAGTTTGCGCCTGATGTCACCGTTGTAGGTCTCGACCTCCCGGCGCAGCGGCGGCCGGGGGCCGACGACGCTCATGTCCTGTTTCAGCACGTTGATGAACTGCGGGAGTTCGTCGATGCTGTAGCGGCGCAGGAGCTTTCCGACCATCGTCACCCGCGGGTCCTCACGCATCTTGAACATGACGCCGCCGGCCATCTCGTTCGACGGCAGCAGTTCATCGAGGCGCTCCTCCGCGTCGACCACCATGCTGCGGAACTTGATCATGGTGAACGGCTCACCGTCCAACCCGATACGTTCCGAGCGGTAGAACACCGGTCCGCGGCTCGTCATCTTGATGGCGATGGCGGCAAGTACGAGCAGCGGCGCCGTCCCGATCAGCGCCGCCAGCGCGAATCCGAAGTCGAACGCCTTCTTCAGGAAACTCTTGGCGCCGTGGTACTGCGGCTTCTCCACGTGCAGCAGCGGCATGCCGGCCACCGGCCGCATCGCGAGCCGCGCGCCGGCCACGTCGAGCAGGCCCGGCGACACCACCAGGTCGACGTCGGAGGCCTCCAGACGCCAGGTGAGCCGCTGGATTCCGGCGACACCGAAATGTTCGGCGTCGGTCAGCGCCACGGTGTCGGCCGCACAGCGGTCGCCGAGCGCGCCGAGGGCGTCGTTCTCGTCGCCGAAGATCGGGATCACCCGGTCACCGATCCTGATGACGTCACCGCGCGCGCCCGGGTCTCCCGGGATGCCGGCCCCTACCACTACATAACCGTCGCCGGGATCGTTCATGAGTTCGGTTGCCAGGACGGCGATGGCGTCCCGATCACCAATGGCGAGAACGGATGTCAGGCATTCGCCCGCCTGTCGGCGCGCCCGCACCCGCCGCCGCCACAGCTTGCGTCCGATGAGCAGTCCGATGGTGCCCAACGGGAACGCGAGGGCCAGGTAGCCACGCGCGATCTCGAGGCGGGCCAGCAGAGCCACGATCGCGATGACCCCGAACGTCCAGAAGGAGGCGGCGACGACGCGGCGATATTCCTCGATGCCGCAGCCGAGGATCGACGCCGATCGGGCGTGATGAAGCGTCAGCACGCCCAGCCACAGGCAGGCCAGCACCAGCGAGTACCCGGTGTAGAGCATGGAGGCCGACGGGCCGTAGCCCACTCCGCCGAATCGGACCCATTGTGCGAACAGCATCGCGAGGACGATGGTCGCGGCGTCGGTGAGCAGCACACGACGCGCGTAATGCGGCTGCCAGACCGTGCGTGAACTCGCCAGCCGCGTGAGCCCGAACGTCGAAAGCGTCATCGGCAACTCCACATGCTCAACTCCTCAGACCCGGTGGTACTTCGATGGAGCGGTATATCCAATTACATTGAATGAGAACGGAGTTCGAACGCACTGCATCACCGGGCCCAGTTGCCTGGATCCGCAAAATTCGAGGGACACCACAAAAGCCGGAACCCGCAGGCGGCCCTCATTGCTATTAAATTTGACTTGGCCGTCAGTTTATGCGGCCCAGCGGTGTCCAACAGCAAAACGGCAGATTTGGCTGGCCGTCACGCAGAATTTCCGGGGTGGGCGTGGACGCCCGGCGGCAGTACTGCGCGGCCCGGATGCGACGTCAGACGATCCCGTTGACGAACTTGCCGTCCCGGACCGCTTCGGCAACGGTCCGCAACGCGGAAGCGCTTTGCGGCCACGAGAATTCGGCCGCCCGCACCTGCGCCTTGGCACCCAGCTCGTCGCGCAGGACGGCGTCGGTCAGCAGAGTCTCGAGCGCCGTGACCAGACCGCGATGGTCATCGACCAGCAGGCCCGTCACCCCATCGACGATCGAGTCGGTCAGGCCGCCCGAGGACCGGTAGCCGACCGTCGGCACACCGTGCTGGGCGGCCTCGATGACGGCCAGCGCCCAGCCTTCCTTGCGCGACGGCAGCGCGTGGACCCAAGCCTGTTGCAGCACTTCGTGTTTGGTGGCCTCGTCGACGTGGCCGTGGAACGTGACCGCCGAGCTGATACCGAGCCGGCGAGCGTGGGCGACCAGCCGCTCGTCCCACCAGCCGCCGCCGACGACGTCCAGGCGCAGTCCCGGCACCACCGGCGCCAGCAGCGCGACGGCGTCGAGCACGTCCTCGATCTGCTTGTGCGGCACCAGTCTCGACAGCACCACGATGCGCGGCTCGGCAGCGCGGGGCAGCGCGAGGGACGCCGCCGGAGCGAGGTCGACCCCGTTGCGGACGACGGCGATCCGCGAAGCGTCGACACCCAGGTCCACCAGGTCCCGGGCCGACGGCAGTGACACCGTCACGTACTGGTTGTTGCGGTGCAGCCGGGGCGAGAGCCGCGACTCCACGAACCAGCCGAACTTGCTCATGAACCGCCCAGCTACCGGCCACTGGTCGCGGTGGCAGTGATGCACCAGCACCATCGCGCGCCGGCCGTAGGCCAAGCGAGCCAGGAAGGGGATGCCGTTCTGCGAATCGATCACCACATCCGGCCGGACGCCGCGCAGCGGACCCAGCCCGACACGGGCCAGCACCATGGCCAGCCCGGCCCAGATGTAGACCGACAGCCGGCCGCCGCCGCGACTGATCCGAATGCCGTCGACGACCTCGGTGCGCGACGCCCCGCGATAGCGCGCCGTCCGCAGCGTCACCCGCACCCCGGACTCGGCCAGTTGCGCGCCGATGCGCTGCAGATACGTCTCGCTACCGCCGCCCTGGGGATGGCCGGTGTCCCGCCAGCAGAGCAGCAGCACCGACCGGATCTCGTCAGGAGATCCAGCGGGTTGCTGGGGGTGGTCTGGCATCGAATGAAGGGTACCGGTCAGTAGGGTTGCGGAGTGAATCGCTGGGCAGCCAAACGACTGGTCATCACGCGTGAGCGGGCCACCCTCGCCCGCTCGATCCGCCTGCTCAGCGAGTTCCGTTTCGAGCAGAGCGACCCGGCCCGCTTCTACGGCGGCCTCGCCCGGGACACCGTCGCCCTGGTGGACGGCCTGTGGCGCGATCTCAACGGAGCCGCACCCGACGGCGCCACGGTGCTCGACGTCGGCGGCGGTCCCGGCTACTTCGCCACCGAATTCTCCAGCGCCGGAATGACATACATCGGTGTCGAGCCCGACCCCCGGGAGATGCATGCCGGCCCGGCCGCCCAACCCGACGGCGCCGGCACCTTCGTGCGGGCCTCGGGCATGGCCCTGCCGTTCGCCGACGGCAGCGTCGACGTCTGCCTGTCGTCGAACGTCGTCGAGCATGTCCGCGAACCGTGGCTGATGGGCCGGGAGATGTTGCGGGTGACCCGGCCGGGCGGGCTGGTGATCCTGTCGTACACGGTGTGGCTGGGTCCCTTCGGCGGCCACGAGATGGGGCTGACGCACTACCTCGGCGGCCGGCGGGCCGCCGAGATGTACACCCGCAAACACGGCCACCGGCCGAAGAACGACTACGGATCGTCGTTGTTCGCGGTATCGGCCGCGGCTGGCCTGGAGTGGGCGCGCAGCACTGGGGCGCTGGTCGCCGCATTCCCCCGCTACCACCCGCGATGGGCCTGGCGTGCGACTTCTGTACCGGTGTTACAGGAGTTCTTGACGAGCAACCTGGTGTTGGTGCTCCAGCCCAGCTGAATGACCTAATTGGAACATGTTCTCGTTTGGCCGAAAACTGGGTAGTGTGACGGCCATGACACAGAGCACGGCATTCAAAACCGAGTGGGATCAGCTGTTCATCGGCGGTCAGTGGACCGCACCCTCGACGTCGGACGTCATCGAGGTGCACTCCCCGGCCACCGGCGAGCTCGTCGGCAAGGTGCCGCTGGCCTCGAAGGCCGACGTGGATGCCGCTTGTGCCGCCGCACGCAAGGCGTTCGACGAGGGCCCGTGGCCCAAGATGTCCCCGGCCGAGCGCGCCGTGGTGATCGCCGAGGCGTCGCGCATCATGACCGAGCGCGCCGACGAGCTGAAGTTCCTGCTCTCCGCCGAGACCGGCCAGCCGCCGAGCATCGTCGACATGATGCAGTACGGCGCGGCCATGTCGTCGTTCAACTACTACGCCGGTGCCGCGGACAAATTCCAGTGGAGCGACATCCGCGATGGCATCTACGGCCAGACCCTGGTGACCCGCGAGCCCATCGGCGTCGTCGCCGCCGTCGCCGCGTGGAACGTGCCGTTCTTCCTGGCCGCCAACAAGCTGGGCCCGGCACTGCTGGCCGGCTGCACCGTCGTGCTCAAGCCCGCCGCCGAGACGCCGTTGTCGGTCTTCGCCATGGCGCAGGCCTTCGCCGACGCCGGCCTGCCCGAGGGCGTGCTGTCGATCGTGCCCGGCGGCCCCGAGACCGGCCGCGCGCTGACCGCCAACCCCGAGATCGACAAGTTCACCTTCACCGGCAGCTCGGCCGTCGGCAAGGAGATCGGCAAGGTCGCCGCCGAGCGGCTCAAGCCCTGCACCCTGGAACTCGGCGGCAAGTCCGCGGCGATCATCCTCGAAGACGCCGACCTGGACTCCACCCTCCCGATGCTGCTGTTCTCGGGCCTGATGAACACCGGCCAGGCCTGCGTCGGACAGACCCGCATCCTGGCCCCGCGATCGCGGTACGACGAGGTCGTCGAGAAGGTGGCCGCCGGCGCGGCCGCCATGCAGGTCGGCCTGCCGGACAACCCGGCCGCGATGATCGGCCCGCTGATCAGCGAGAAGCAGCGCGAGCGCGTCGAGAGCTACATCAAGAAGGGCGTCGAAGAAGGCGCCCGCATCGCCACCGGCGGCGGCCGTCCCGAGGGCCTGGACTCCGGTTGGTTCGTGCAGCCGACGGTGTTCGCCGACGTCGACAACTCGATGACCATCGCCCAGGAGGAGATCTTCGGCCCGGTGCTGGCGATCATCCCCTTCGACACCGAAGAGGACGCCATCCGGATCGCCAACGACTCGGCCTACGGTCTGGCCGGCAGCGTCTACACCACCGACATCCCGCGGGCCATGAAGATCGCCTCGCAGATTCGCACCGGCACCTACGCGGTCAACATGTACGCCTTCGATCCGGGCGCGCCGTTCGGCGGCTACAAGAACTCGGGCATCGGCCGCGAGAACGGCCCCGAGGGCATCGAGGCCTACTGCCAGGCCAAGAGCGTGCTCATGCCGTTCGGCTACACCCCGGAGTAAGCAGTACTGCCTTCGTCCGGATGGCCATCCGCGCCTTGTCCTTCGCCCCTCGGGGGACTCGGCCGGGTGGCCATTCGGCTTTTCAGCACAGGTGTTTTATCCCAGGCGGCGCCCAGCGAACGCTGATAGCGTCACGCCCGTCCGAAGGTCTGGCAAACAATCTGGGAGGAAACGTATGGCTGTCTCTGTGGATCTCGACAAGTCGCTCGACAAGGCATATGAGGACAAGTCCCTCAAGAACATCCTCGACGCATCGCCCGCCGCGCTGGCCGGGGTCAGTGACTCCGACGCCGAGCACCTCGCCGCGGCATTCAACATCAAGACCGTGCGCCAGCTCGGCTCCAACAAGTACTTCGCCGTCGCGGCCGCGCTCGTCGCGCTGGAGAACGCCGGCTAATTTTCTCCGCGAGCAGACACAAAACTGCCCCTACTCCTCGGAGTGGGGGCAGTTTTGTGTCTGCTCGTCTCGTTGCCCGCCACGAGGGTGCACTCAGATCGCACCTCTCGCCCGATCTTCGATCTGGCTGCACGCTCGTGATCAACGCGGCCGTACATCTTCGCCAATGTGCGGACAGATCGTCCTGCAGGCCAGATCCCCGATCTGAGCGCACGCTCGGAGGCGAACCCACAACGCCCCTGCGGAAGACCCCTGATGACGGTCTGCACATCGAGTTCGGACGTCCACCCAGAAGTGAATTCTTGATCACAGAACTATGTAACCGGCCATAATTTCGACGCCATTTGGCCGCTGCGGCCGCCCAATAGTGACCTGGAATACATTCTTTGGCCCGATGTGTCCGACGTTTTATGCTGAGACCCATATCGAGGAGGGCGCCATGTGGGTCGTCGAGGTCAACGTGAAGGGCCATCGCTTCACGCACACCGTCCTGGGTGCCAACGAGCGGCTGCGTGAAGCGGCGCGGGGCGTGCAGGATCGGATGACGCAGCTGCGGAACCGGGTCACGCATTGACGTCAGCTGAGCCCGTCACCAAGACGGTCAACAAGCGAGGCGCCACTCGGGAACGGATGGTGCGCAGCGCCGCCGCCGTGCTGCGTGAACGCGGCGCCGCGGGCCTGACCATCGACGAGGTGTTGGTCCGTAGCGGTGCCCCGCGCGGCTCGGTCTACCACCACTTTCCCGAGGGCCGCAGCCAGCTGCTGATCGAGGCCCTGCAGTTCGCCGGCGATGCGATTGCCGCCCATATCGACGGTTCCGCCGCCTACGGCGGCATCGCCCTCGTCCGCGGATTCGTCACGTTCTGGGATCGCATCCTCGCCGACAGTGACTTCACCGCCGGGTGTCCGGTGGTCGCCGCGGCGGTCGGGTCGGGCGACGAAGCGCCGACCCTGACCCCCATCGCCGCCGGGATCTTCGACCGGTGGCGCACCGCGCTCGGACACGCCTTCACCGCCGAAGGCTTCAGCGACACCGACGCGTCAACCCTGGCCGTCACCTGCCTGGCCGCGCTCGAGGGCGCCGTGATCCTGAGCCGCTCGTCACGCAGCGTCGAGCCGTTGCACGATGTTGCCAGTCAGCTCGAATTCCTGATCAAGGCAAAGGCTTTCGTCAAAAACAACGGCCTGCCGACCGCCGGCAGTTAGCCTTCCGCGCGAGCCCAGCGTGCACACACGAAGTCCCTGTTGACGGCGGATTCCACCAGCCGCCACTCCGAGCGCACCGGCAGCACCGGCGCGCCCTCGCCCAGCGAGCACGGCGCGTACGACACCACCAGTTCATCGACCAGGCCGGCCTTCACGAACTGCGCCGCAACGTCCCCGCCTCCGAGAATCCACACGTCGCGGTCGCCCGCCGCCTCGACCAGCGTCGGATGCAGTTGCGCCACATCACCGCTCACCGCCTGCACCGGATGGCCGTCGACGATGATGCCGGGCCGGGACGTGAGCACCCACGTCGGCTGGGGATACGGCCAGTCGCCCGGCTCGTGCTCGACGACCCACTGGTACGTCGTCGACCCCAGGACCAGCGCACCGACGGACTTCTCGAACGCCTTGTAGCCGAACGGCCCGTCGACGTCGATGTCACGCGAGAGCAGCCAGTCCAGGCTGCCCGCAGAATCGACGATGAAGCCGTCCAAGCTGGATGCGGTGTAGTAGATGGTCGCCATCTCGCCGAGTATGCCGTGACCCGCCGACAATCTGCGGCGCCATGATTACTGTTGCCCGATGGACGATTTCGACGCGCTCCGCGCCGACGATGGTGACCTGGCGGAACTGCGTAACGACCTGCGCCGGTTCCTGGCCGAGGACGCGGCGCAGTTCGGCTGGCAGCCCGGTGTCGACTGCTGGCTGTCGAAGTGGGACGCCGACTTCAGCAGGCGGCTGGCGGCGGCCGGCTTCGTCGGGCTGACGATCCCCGTCGAGTACGGCGGCCGCGGGCGCAGCCACATGCACCGGTACGTCGTCACCGAGGAACTCCTGGCCCACGGCGCCCCGGTGGCCGCGCACTGGATCGCCGACCGACAGGTGGCGCCCGCCCTCCTGAGCTACGGCAGCGAAGAGCAACGGCGCCGGCTCCTGCCCCGAATTGCTTCCGGCACTTTGTATTCGGCCATCGGCATGAGTGAGCACGAGGCGGGTTCCGACCTGGCCGCCGTCACCACCAGGGCCACCCGCACCGACGGCGGCTGGCTGCTGAGCGGCAGCAAGGTCTGGACCAGCGGTGCGCATCTGGCCCACCAGATCGTGGTGCTCGCCCGCACCAGCCCCCTGGACCCGAAACATCGGCACGCGGGATTCAGTCAGTTCATCGTCCCCACCGACGCTCCGGGCGTCACCATCGAGCCCATCGTCCAGATGAACGGTGAGCACCATTTCAACGAGGTGCTGTTCGACGACGTCGCGCTGACCGACGCCGACGTGCTGGGCACGGTCGGCGCCGGCTGGCATCAGGTGACCTCCGAACTGGGTTTCGAGCGCAGCGGGCCGGAGCGCTTCCTGTCCACGGCCACACTGCTTTTCGCCCTCGTCGGGGCACTGCGGGACGAACCCCGCGCCGACGTCGGCGACCTGATGGCACGGATGATCTCGTTGCGCCAACTGTCGATATCGGTCGCCCGGGCGCTGACGGCCGGCCAGGACGCCGCGGTGTCCGCCGCGCTGGTGAAGGACCTCGGCACCCGCTTCGAACAGGATTCCGTCGAGATCGCCGCGGAGCTGCTGGACCGCTACGACGGCCCCGACCGCCGGCGGCTGCAGACGATGCTGGACACCGCCCGCGTGCACGCACCGCTGTTCACGCTGCGCGGCGGCACGAATGAGGTCCTGCGCGGCATCGTCGCCAAGAACTGGACCAAACAGGCTGCTGCCGAACAGCATTCGGACGAATATGCGGAGTTGCGCGAGCTGGCCGAGCAGATCGGCCGGACGGCCGCGCCCGCGCGGACTTTGCCGCTGACGTTCGACGACGCCCTGTGGCGCACCACCGAGGGTTCGGGACTGACCCGGCTCAGCAGTGACGCCGACGCCGGGCCCGCCGCCACGGCCGTCGTGCTGGGCGCTCTGGCCCGCCACGGGGCCGCGGTACCGATCGCCGAAACCGATGTGCTGGCAACATGGTTGGCCGCCGAAGCCGGCTTGAGTGTGCCGGAATCGGGGCCGCTCACACTGGCAGTGGACGGCGTCGCCACCTGGCCACAATGCGGGCCCGTCGTGGTGGCCACCCGAGGTGCCGACGCCCTGTACGTCGCGCTGCGCGACGCACCGACACTCGTCGACGACGGACACAACCTCGCCGGCGAGCCTCGCGCCATCGTCGAATTCGACACCGCGGCAGCCGATGTCGTCCAGCTGCCGCTCGCGGTCGCCGACGCGCTGACCATCCGCGGCGCCTGGTGTCGCTGCGTGCAGATCGTCGGCGCCTTCGATGCGGCCGCACAACTGACCGTCGCACATACCGAGACGCGCATGCAGTTCGGCCGCCCACTCGCGGCGTTCCAGGCCGTGCAACACTCGCTGGCCGCGATGCTCGGGGAGATCGAGCGTGCCAGGGCGGCAACCGTTCTGGCGATCACCGCCGCCGCTCGGTACGGCTTCGGCGACGACCGCACCGCCTACGCCACCACGGTGGCCAAGGTCGCCGTCGGCCGGGCCGTCGCCCCGGTGACGACCATCGCCCATCAGCTGCACGGCGCCATCGGCACCACGGCGGAACATCCGCTGTGGCGCGCCACCCTGCGCGCACGCAGTTGGGCCGATGAGTTCGGTAGCACCGGCCGGCACGCCCGGCGACTGGCCGACCGCACTGCGGCGACGGACGCCTGGGATGTGACGGTGGGCCGCAGCGGAAACCCGTTGTGACCTAAGTCAACATCCGCGCGGAAAGTGCGTTCCGTCCGCTTGTGACGGCCACCACTGCGCTACCGGCGGTCTCGGTAAAAACTCGACACATGTCCAAGAAGAGTGGCGCTTTCGCCGCGTTGGCCGTCTGTGCCGCCCTGCCCGCCGCGACCGTCGTCGCGGCGCCCGCCCAGGCCGCGGGCACGGCCCGTCAGACCCTGATGTCGCGGGCCTACACCTGCGATCGGCAGCCGATCAACTACATGAAGTTCCGCTTCCCGGCAGTCCCGACGGCGGAGATCACCTCCGACGGGCGCACCGCCAGCGCCCACATCGAGATGCTCGACGGTGCGCGCAACGCGCAGTACACGGTCCGCGTGATCCCGGCACCGCATGCCACCCTCGGCTGCCTGCCCGGCGACCCGAGCATCGGCACCGCCCCGCTGAGCACCGACGGCTGGGGCAACGGCAGCGCCACCGTCCAGCTGCCCGTCGCCCCCGGCACCACCGGCGTCTGGGTCGCGGTCGATCTGCCCCAGCCGCATTCGCAGAGCCCGGCCGAGTTCTACAGCAGCGACTTCGTCGCCTCGGTCTGACCCCACTGGCCGACGACAGCCGTCTCCCGGTAGAACAAACACATGCGCTACCGGGAGAACATGACGTCGCGGCGACTCAACGGCGGCCAGGCGGCCGTACTGGCAGCCGCCCTGCTGCTGGCCGGATGTTCGGGCGACAAGCAGCCGGCGCAGCCGACCACCTCGGCATCGAGCGCTCCGGCGCAGAGTTCCTCGGCCGCCCCGAGCACGCCCGCGGCGGAAGCGCCGCCGTCACCCACCAGCCGTCAGCTCGACGGCGGGACGTGCCTGCAACTCACCGGCGCGGTGGTGAACCTGATGTCCGGCGCGTCCCCCGAGGACTCGAAGGCCGCCGGGGACACCATCAACGGTTTCCACCCGCCGGCCGATGTGCAGGCCGCCGTGACGCATTTCGTCAAGACCAACGGCCTGCACAGCAGCGATCCCGACCGCAGCCAGTTCAGCCGCACGCTCAACAACTGGGTTGAGCAGCAGTGCCCCGTGCAGCAGCCGGAAAAGAAACCGAGGTAGCAGCATCGGCTGAGCCGATGGTCGGCAGCCTCAGCTACCGGTCCACTGCGGCGCGCGCTTCTCGGCGAAGGCCACCGCGCCCTCGCGCGCGTCCTTCGACATGAAGACCGGCCCCAGGATGGCGGCCTGCTTGTCCCACTTCTCGGCGTCGGACCAGTCGGCCGACTCGACGATGATCCGCTTGGTGGCGGCGACCGCCAGCGGGCCGTTCGCGGTGATGCGCTCAGCCAGCGCGAGGGCGGCATCCAGTGCGCCACCGGGCTCGGTCAGCTCGTTGACCAGGCCCAGTTCGTGCGCCCGCGTCGCGGTCAGGTTGTCACCGGTGAGGGCGAGTTCCATGGCGATGGCGTACGGGATGCGCTGCGGCAGCCGCAGCAACCCGCCGGCACCGGCGACCAGGCCGCGCTTGACCTCGGGGATGCCGAAGGCCGCCGCATTGGAGGCGACGATCAGGTCGGCCGACAGCGCCAACTCGGTGCCACCCGCCAGGGCGTAGCCCTCGACAGCCGCGATCAGCGGCTTGGCCGGCGGACGCTGGGTGAAGCCGAGGCCGCGATCCGAGAGGATGTTCTCGCCTTTGGCAAACGCCTTCAGATCCATGCCCGCACAGAACGAGCCGCCGGCTCCCGTCAGCACCGCGACGGACAGTCCCGGGTCTTCGTCGAGGCGGTCCGCGGCGGCCGCCAAGCCCTTGCTGACCGCTGAGTTGACAGCGTTCTTGGCCTGGGGCCGATTGATGGTGATGATCAGTATGCGGTCGCGCTGTTCGACGAGGACAGCATCTTCGCTGGTGGCTTCTTCGGTCACGACGGTGATGCTAGCCACAGGGGATTGGCGTCCGGCGGTCAACCAGTGAATAATCGAAAATTAGAACATGTTCTAGTTTTTGCCGCAGTCAGAGGAGAAACCGTGGCCAAGCTGCCCGAAATCACCAAATTCGACCCGGAGCTGACCGAGAAGGTCATGGGGATTCTCCGACCGCTGCTGAAGGTCTATCACCGGTCCGAGGTCCGCGGATTGGAGAACATTCCCCTCGGCGGCGCACTCGTGGTGAGCAACCACTCGGGCGGCATGCTGCCCATGGACGTGCCGATCTTCTCGTCGCACTTCTACGAGAAATACGGCTACGACCGCCCCGTCTACACCCTCAGCCACGCCATGCTGATGGTCGGCCCGACCGCGGACTTCTTCAAGAAGACCGGCTACATCCTGGCGAGCCACGAGAACGCCGACGAGGCACTGCGCTCCGGCGGCCTCGTCGTGGTGTTCCCCGGCGGGGACTACGACGTCTACCGGCCGTCGACCGACGCCAACAAGATCGACTTCGACGGCCGCAAGGGTTACGTGAAGGCCGCGATCAACGCCGGCGTCCCGATCGTGCCGATGGTCGGCATCGGCGGCCAGGAGACCCAGCTGTTCCTGACCCGCGGCGAGAAGATCGCCAAGGCGCTCGGTCCCATCGCCCGCGCCGCGCGCGCCAAGGTGGTGCCGCTGTCCATCGGGCTGCCGTTCGGGTTGTCCGCCGTACTGCCGCTGAACCTGCCGCTGCCGTCGAAGATCGTCATGCAGGTGCTGCCGCCCGTCGATCCCACGGCGATCGCGTTCCAGTCCGGCGATGAGCCCGACGTCGATGCCGTCGACGCGCACGTCCGCAAGGTCATGCAGGACGCTCTCGACGAACTCGCCGAAGAGCGCCGCTTCCCGGTAATAGGCTGACCGGCCGTGGGAATCACCGACAAGCTGACGGCGACAGCGGGCCTGGTCAACACCATGGTGCGGGCCGGTGTCATCGCCCCGCTCCGCCCGGACAAGTACGTGCGGATCGCCGGTGCCATGGCGCGCGAAAACATGAGCGTCACTTCGGGTTTCGCGAGTTCCGCGCAACGCTGCGGGAACCGCCCCGGTCTCATCGACGAGCTGGGCACGCTGACCTTCAGTGAGCTCGACAAGCGCGGCGACGCCTTTGCCGCCGCCCTGCAGACGCTGCCCTCGGCCAAGGTCGTGGGTATCATGGCACGCAACCACCGCGGCTTCGTCGACTCCCTGATCGCGGCCAACCGCATCGGCGCAGATGTGTTGCTGCTCAACACTTCGTTCGCCGGCCCGGCGATGGCCGAGGTCGTCGCCCGCGAGAACGTCGACGTCATCATCTACGACGAAGAGTTCACCGCGACGGTCGATCGTGCGCTCGAGGGCCGGACCGGCACCACGCGAATCGTGGCGTGGACCGATACCGACGACCACCCGCTGACCGTCGAGTCGCTCATCATCGACCACCTGGGGCTGCAGCCGCGACGCACCGGCGAGAAGAGCCGCGTGATCCTGCTGACCTCCGGAACCACGGGAACTCCCAAGGGCGCCAAGCATTCCGACGGTGGGCTGGACGCACTGAAGGCCATCCTGGATCGGACGCCGTGGCGCACGGAGGAGACGACCGTCGTCGTCGCGCCGATGTTCCACGCCTGGGGCTTCTCGCAACTGGTGTTCGCGGCATCGATGGCCTGCACCGTCGTCACCCGCCGCAAGTTCGACCCGCAGGCCACGCTGGCGCTGGTCGACAAGTACCAGGCGACCGGATTGTGTGTCGTCCCAGTGATGTTCGACCGCATCATGGAGCTGCCGGACCACATCCGCAACCGGTACAGCGGCCGCTCGCTGCGGTTCGCCGCGGCCTCGGGTTCGCGCATGCGGCCCGACGTCGTCACTTCGTTCATGGACCAGTTCGGTGACGTCATCTACAACAACTACAACGCCACCGAGGCCGGCATGATCGCCACCGCGACGCCGGCCGATCTGCGCGCCGCCCCCGACACCGCCGGCCGCCCGGCCGAGGGCACCGAGATCAAGATCCTGGACGCCGACTTCAACGAGTTGCCGACAGGCGAGGTGGGCACCATCTACGTGCGCAACTCGACCCAATTCGACGGCTATACCTCCGGTGCCACAAAGGATTTCCACCAGGACTACATGTCCTCGGGTGACGTCGGATATCTCGATGCCGCGGGCCGGCTCTTTGTGGTGGGCCGCGACGACGAGATGATCGTGTCGGGCGGCGAGAACGTCTACCCCATCGAGGTGGAGAAGACGCTGTCCACCCACCCGGACGTCGCCGAGGCCACGGTGCTGGGCGTCGAGGACGAGCAGTACGGCCAGCGCCTGGCCGCGTTCGTCGTGCTGGCCGACGGGGCAACGGCTACCGAGGACGTCCTCAAGCAGCACGTGCGCGACACTCTCGCCAATTACAAAGTGCCACGGTCGATTACGGTGCTCACGGAGCTGCCGCGCAACAGTACCGGCAAGATCGACCGCCGCGAGCTGAAGGCGCTGGCCGATGGCGCGTAAAACGGTGACCCTGCTACGGGCCGTCCTCGGTCTCGTCAACGCCACCAACGCGGCGCGCCCGCTGGCCCGGTCCGGGAACCCCGGCATCGTCGCGTTCGCGTACGGCTGGCCGTCCAGTGAAGCGGCCGGCTTCGTGCTCAGTTCCTCGGTGCTGTCCGCGATCCGCCGGGGCCGGCGTGGCGCCTTCTCGGGCACCAGCGGCCGAATCGCGTTGGCCATCAACGTGATCACGTGGTCCATCCTGGGCTACATCCTCATCCGGAGCCGGAGCTCGCGGCCCGCGTTCGAGGAGCCGCTGGATGACGTGATCGGTCCGCGCAACCCGGCCGATCCCGGCGTCCCGCGCCTGCCCGGCATCGGGCGCACCATGCTGTCGCGCCGCAAGTACAACAAGGACACCGTCAAGTACGGCCCGCACCGCGCCAACCTGGCCGACATCTGGCGCCGCCCGGACCTGCCGCGTGACGGTAAAGCCCCTGTGCTGCTTCAGGTTCCGGGTGGTGGCTGGATGCTCGGCGACCGTCGGCCGCAGGCGTACCCGCTGATGGGCGCCCTGGCCGACCGCGGCTGGATCTGCGTGTCCATCGGCTACCGCGTCAGCCCGAAACATCAGTGGCCGGCGCACATCATCGACGTGAAGCAGGCCCTGGCCTGGGTCAAGGAGCACATCGCCGAGTACGGCGGCGATCCGGATTTCGTCGCGATCAGCGGCGGCTCGGCGGGCGGTCACCTGTCCTCGCTCGCAGCCCTGACTCCCGGAGATCCCCAGTGGCAGCCCGGTTTCGAAGATGCCGACACCTCGGTGGTGGCCGCAGTCCCGGTCTACGGCCGGTACGACTGGTTCGGCTTCGAAGGCCCTGGCCGCGCCGAGATGATGCGGGCCCTCGAGCAGCTGATCATCAAGAAGCGGTACGCCAACGACTCGCAGGTGTTCCTCGACGCTTCGCCCATCAAGCGGATCGGTCCCGACGCGCCACCGTTCTTCGTGCTGCACGGCACCAACGACACGTTGATCGACGTCCAGGAGGGACGGGACTTCGTCGCCGCGCTGCGCGAGGAGTCGCCGGCACCGGTGGCATACGCCGAGATCCCCAACGCGCAGCACGCATTCGATGTCTTCGGCTCGGCGCACGGCCGCTACACCGCCGAGGCGATCACGCGGTTCCTGGAGTGGGTGCGGGCGGAGAAGGTGAAGGCCGTCGACTCCGAGAGTGTCGGCTAACCAGCGGTCCGGCCGGCCCGGCGCTCTCATCAACATGTCCGATCTGGACCCGTCACCTTGGGCTGACATTGTCACCTTGGGTTGACACTGTCAGCCCAGGGTGACGGCTCCCAGCCCGAACACACTTGGAGACGGGTCGCACCGGTCTCGGTCACACGAAACGTGTCGGTCCGTCGGCACATACTTTCCCCAGTGATCGACCCCGGAAGGTACAGCCATGACCTACCCAACCGAGCGGCTCTGGTGGGAACCACAACAACGCCGTCCGACGCGCGAAGAGATCGATGCCGCCGGCGATGCCTTCCGAAAAGCACATGGCCTTGACGTCGATGATGACGACGACGATTGGTCATTTGATGACGAACCCGCAGAACCCGATCCAATAGCCGCGGATGTATTCGGCGGCATCAGCCGACGAGCGCTGGCTCAGGCTCGCGACGACCTCGTCAGCGCCAAAACGCAATACGAGCAGGCCGTCCGCCAGGCCCGCGCCAACGGATGGACCTGGGCCGAGATCGGTCGGATCATGGGCGTGTCACGCCAGGTGCTCCACAAACGATTCCGCAACCGCCCGGCGGACTGACGCACCACCGGGCGCAAATCTACTGCGCCATGGCGGTCTCGACGACCGTCAGCTCCTCGGAAAGCCCTGCGGCCCTGCGGATCTGCTTGAAGTCGGCGACCATGCCGGCGGTCACCTCATGCGGATCGTCGGTGGTGGCACCGTCGGCGAGCACCGAGATGTTGAGCTGGTCGACGTAGCTCCACACCGTGATGTTCAGCCCGCTGCCCGCGGTGAGCGGTCCGACAGAGTAGATCTCGGTGACGGTCGCGCCGCCGACCTTGCCGCGTTCGCGAGGCCCCGGCACGTTGGAGATGTTGAGGTTCAGCACCTTGTTCTGCCCGTCCTTGTTGGACAGGCGGCGGAACATCGATTCCATCGGCGCCGGCGGCATGTAGGCCGCCCAGCGGGCGACCAGCTCCGGGCCGACCAGCTGATGACTCTCCTTGGCCAGCAAGGCGGCCTCGCGGGCCTGCTGGACGCGCTGCGCGGCATCGTCGACGTCGACGGGCAACGCGATCAGCACACCGCTGAATCGGTTGCCGGAGATACGATCCGGAGAGAAGTCGTAGCTCATCGGCACCGACGCCAGCAGCGCGTGGTCGGCCTTGCCGTCGTATTTCAGCAGCAGCTCGCGCAGCGCCCCCGACGACATCGCCAGCACCAGGTCATTGATGGTGACGCCGAGCTTCTTGCTGGTCTCCTTGACGTCCGCGAGCGCCAAAGTCGCTGTGGCGAAACGCCGTTGGGGTGTGATGACGTGGTTCATGAAGCTCGGGGGCGGCGTGAACGGCCGGGTCAGTTCGGGCGACAGCTTGCGGCTGCTCTTCCGTACCCGCGCCATGCCGTCGGCGGTGTACTTCACGACGCCGGGGAACCGCGCGATCTGCCGGAGGTGATCCGCGAACGCGGACCGGACGAGCTGACCGCGCGACGGCGCCGGATCGGTCACGTACAGATCGTTGTCCCGCTGCGGACCCTCGGTGATGTCCATGCCGAGCGCCAGCAGGTTGGCCGAGGCCACCCCGTCGGCCAATGCGTGATGGATCTTGCCGACCACGGCGACCCGCCCGTTGGCCAGGCCTTCGACGAGGTACATCTCCCACAGCGGACGGCTGCGATCCAGTGGGGTACTGGCGATTTCGCCGATCGCCTCGTCGAGTTCACGGCGGCCACCGGGGGCGGCCACCCGCCACGGCCGGACGTGATACTCGAGGTCGACCTCGGCATGCTCTCGCCACATGGGGTGGTGGAACTTGAACGGGATGTCGACGAGTTGATAGCCGAAAGGCTCCAGCTTGTGCAGGCGTTCGCGGAGCACGCGGCGGAACTCGTCGATGCCGAACGTGCGGTCGCCCAGGCCGGCGAGATCGATGACGGCGATCTTGAGGGTGTGCATGTGCACGTTGGGCGTTTCCGAATACAGCAGGAACGCGTCCCACCCACTCAGTCGTTTCACTCGACCTCTCCTGCGCTTCGGGCCAGAACCTCGGCCGGTCGATCGGTCTAGACGACCTCTTCGACGCAGTGCTGGTTCTGGTTCCGGCGAACCTCATCGAGGAACAACCCTATGGCAGTGGCCATCGATCCCGTGCGGGCACCGTCCGTCATGTCGAAACCGTGTCCGGCACCGGGCAATTCGATATAACTGACCGTCGACGCGGACACCGCACGCAGCTCGTGTACGAAGTCCCGCGCCTGCGCCACCGGAATGACGCTGTCGCCGCTGCCGTGAATGACCAGGAAGGGCGGTGCGTCGCGGTGCACGCGCGCGATCGGCGAAGCCTGCCGGTAGATCTCGGGATGCTTGTCGATGCGGCGCCGGACCACGACGCGCTCCAGGAAGTCGACGAATTCCTCGCGCTCCTTGGTCGACCGGTCCTCCCAGTCGTATCTGCCGTAGATACCGACGACGGCGTCGACCGAGGTGTCGGCGCCCTCGGGCAGCTCGGTCTGCAGTTCGGGGTCGTTGGCGGTCAGGCCGGCCAGCGCGGCGAGGTGCCCACCGGCCGAGCCGCCGGAGATCGCGATGAAATTGCGGTCGCCGCCGAACTTGTCGACGTTGGCCCGGGCCCAGGCGATCGCGGTCTTGACGTCGGTGATGTGTTGCGGCCAACGGTGATTCGGGGCCACGCGGTAGTCGATGGACAGACAGACCCAGCCCTGCTGGGCCAGATGGCTCATCAGGGCGTAGCCCTGCAGCAGCCGGCTGCCGTGCACCCAGGCCCCGCCGGGCAGGTAGATCAGAACCGGGGCCGGCTCGGCGGGCAGGTCGTCGGCGCGCCAGACATCCAGCAGCTGCGACGGGCTGTCGCCGTAGCGCACCGAGGTGCGGTGCACCTGGCGCCGGTGTTCGCGTGCCCGCCAGAACGGCGGCGTGCGCTCCGGTGCGGGCCATTCGATGTCGAGTTCGGCCGGGGGCACGACGCCCGTCAGCGCGGCCCGGACGACCTCGTTGGTGCAGTCCCGCTCGGCGCGGCGGATCTCGGCGACGCTGGGAGTGAACAGAGCCTTCGACGTCGACGCCCAGAAGCTGGGCACGTGCCGCATGCCCCAGAGGGTCATCGCGGTGGCGCCGCCGAGTGGCTCGAGGCTCTTGCCGATCACGGGCAGCGACGCGGCGGCCGTGGCCATCGCCAACAGGTGATCGGAGGGCTTGGCAGCCATGAACCAGCGCAGCCGGGTGGCCAGGGAAGGGCTGTGAACATCATTGTTCGGTCGAGCCGTCATTTCGCGAGCGTACACCGGCCTGACCACGGGGTTTCGGGGCCACAGCACATTCGCGGTCACAGTTCGGCGACTGTTCATTTGTGAAGTGCATCACAGCTGGTCAGGACCTATTCGAAGCCGTACCGTCGTGCTTACAGTCGAGCCATGGGTGCCTCTGCGCTGGCGATCACCGACGACCACAACGACCTCGCGGACTCGGCGACGGGACTGCTGCGGCGGCTCGGCAGCCGGGCCGCCGCCCGCGCCACGCTCGAGGGCGGACCGTCGCATCCGGCCGGTTTCTGGACAGCCGCCGCCGATCTGGGCTGGCAGGGCCTGGCCATCCCCGAGGAGTTCGGCGGGTCCGGGTTCGGGCTGCCCGAGCTGGCGGTCGTACTCGAGGCGCAAGGCCGCGACCTCTGTCCTGGGCCGTTCCTGCCGACCGTCGCCGCCGCCGTCGTCATCGACCGGTGCGGAACCGACGAACTGCGCGCCGCGCTGCTGCCCGGGATGGCCGATGGCAGCACCGTGGCCGCGCTGGGATTGTCGGGCCACGTTCACAGCACTGCCCACACCGTGTTCGGCGAGAGCCCGACGGTGCTCGGCGCCCCTGATGCCGCGCTGCTGGTCCTGGTCGCCGGTGACGACGTGGTGGTCGTCGACGCGCAGGCCACCGGCGTCACCGTCAGCCCTCTCGACAGCACGGACACCACGCGCAGCATCGGCTCGGTGACGCTGGACCAGGCCGAGGCGATCGCCGTCATCCGCGATGCGGCGACCGAGGCGCACACCGCTTTTCGCATCCTGGCCGCTGCCGAGGCCGTCGGGATCAGTTGGGCGGCACTGGAAATGGCCGTCGAATACGCCAAGGTGCGGGAGCAGTTCGGCCGCACCATCGGCACCTTCCAGGCCGTCAAGCACCACGCCGCCAACATGCTGGTGGCGGCCGAACTCACCACCGCCGCAGCGTGGGATGCGGCCCGCGCCGACGATCTGGACGACGCCTGGTTCGGCGCCGCGGTGGCCGCCACCCAGGCGATCCACAGCCAGGTCTTCAACGCCGAGAACAACATTCAGCTGCACGGCGGCATCGGCTTCACCTGGGAACACGACGCACACCTGTATCTGCGCCGTGCCCTCACGCTGTCCGCGCTGACCGCGGACGGCGCCGACCCGCTGGCCGATGTGGTCGACGGACAACGCACCGGCCGGGCCCACGGCGCGTCGTTCGCCCTCCCCGAGGAAGCGGCCGAATACCGCACCGCCGCCCGCGATGCCGTCGCCACGCTGCGGTCGCTGCCCGAGGACGAGCAGCGGGACTTCCTTGTCGATTCCGGCTATCTGGTGCCGCACTGGCCCAAGCCGTGGGGCCGGGACGCGGGCGTGCTGGAGCAGCTGGCCATCGAGGAGGAGTTCCGCGACGTCGAGCGGCCCGACCTCGGCATCACCGGCTGGGTGACGCTGACCATCGCCCAGGCCGGCACCGACGACCAGCGTGAGCGCTGGGTGTACCCGGTACTGCGCGGCGAGATCATGTGGTGCCAGCTGTTCTCCGAGCCCGAGGCCGGCTCGGACGCGGCCGCCGTGCGCACCAGCGCCAAGAAGGTCGACGGCGGCTGGCTGGTGACCGGCCAGAAGGTATGGACCAGCCTGGCCCAGTACTGCCAGTGGGGTCTGGCCACGGTGCGCACCGATCCCGATGCCCCCAAGCACGCCGGCGTCACGATGATGGCGATCGACATGAAGGCGCCCGGCGTGACCGTCAACCCCCTCAAGGGCCTGACCGGCAACGCCCACTTCAACGAGGTGTTCTTCGACGAGGTGTTCGTCCCGGACGCCGACGTCATCGGTGACGTCAACAAGGGCTGGCTGGTGGCGCGAGCCACGCTGGGGAACGAGCGCCTGTCGATCGGCGGCGGCTCCGGCGCGCAATCCGGCTTCAGTGCGGACGACCTGATCGCCCTGTTGGACGCGGCACCGCCGGAGCAGGCGGCCGGGCTCCGCGACCGCGCCGGCGCGGTGATCGCCGAGGGACACACCCTGCGGCTGCTGAATCTGCGACGGATCAGCCGAGCGATCGCCGGCACCGGTCCGGGACCCGAGGGCAATGTCACCAAACTGGTGGTCGCGGAACAGGGCCAGCGGCAGACGGAGCTGGGCATGAAGCTGGCCGGTCCCGCGGCCGTGACCGGGCAAACTCCCACACTCACCCAGGCCTACCTGGGCTACCGCGCCATGACCATCGCCGGCGGTACCTCGGAGATCACCCGGAACACCATCGCCGAACGCATTCTCGGACTGCCCCGCGACCCTTTGCTCAAGTAGTCCTCCGCCCGTCACGAGACGGTAGAGACTCGGTGGAGATCGATCCGCCAAGCTGCGTAGATCGGCCGAATATGTCACGCTAGGCACCGATGAGTGTGCTATCGGTCAAGTTCTGGGCGCCACGCCGCGCTTTGCTAGCGGCTTTGCTGTGCGCCCAGCTGATCGCCGGCGTGGTCACCGTGGCCGCTGTCGGCCCGTCCGCCGGCGGCGCGACCGAAGCCGACCATACCGACGCCGTCTTCCGCAGCGCGCATGCCGGCAGCTGCCTGACCTGGCAACCGGAGCCGCCACAGCGCCCCGCCTTCGTCCAGTGCAGCAGCCCGCACCTGTTCGAGGTCGTCAACTCGGTCCAGGGCGACGGCGACCAGGAATCCTGCGCCGTGTCGGGCCGCCGGTACCTCGGACCGCGCTACGACCCCAACGGCCGGTTCGCGTACGGCCTGCTGCGCTCGGTGGGTGCCGAGGGTTCCGGATCACACATCTCCTTGTGCGGATTGCAGCTGCCCGGCCCGAATGGCGAGCAGCTGCCGTTCCGCGGGCTGGTGGCCGAGCAGGACCAGTCCCGGGTGTGGCCGCCGGGCACCTGCCTGGGCGCCGACATGAAGGGCGGTCAGACGGGCCTCGTACCGGTGGACTGCGCCGAGCCGCACTCGGTCGAGGTCGTCGGCCCCATCGACCTCGGCGCGCACTTCCACGACGGCCCGCCGCCCTCGGACGCCGACCAGGAGGATGTGCTGCGGCCCGCCTGCCTCACGATGGCCGCCGCGTATCTGGCACCAAAGACCTTGTCCGCCAGCGCATTGACCGTCAACCACCGGCCCATCGGACCGGCCAGCTGGTCCGCCGGCAGCCACCAGGTGCTCTGCGCGTTGGCACCACGGACACCCGGCCCGATGACCGGCAGCATCAAGACCCCCGGCGGCGCGACCGCGGTACCGGCTCCGGTGGCCCCGCGCCCGGTGGCACAGGCGCCCGTCACCACCGCCACGACCGTCGCCCCGACGAGCAACACCCCGACCACCGCTGCGGCTCCGGTAGTCGCGCCGAGTGCCGAAGCGGTGGCGCCGTCGTCGTCTTCGTCGTCGTCCTCGTCGGCGGTGACTCATACCGCCGAAGCACCGAGTCCGGCGGTCACCGACACGACCGTGCCGCCGGCGCCGCCGGCCTCGCCCGTCGACAACCCGGCGCATCCGCCGCTGGCCCCGGCCGAGCCGGCAGCCCCCGCCGAGCCGGCACCGCCGTCGCACGTGCTCGAGATCCCGGGTCTGGCCCCGATCACCCTGCCCTGGGCGCCGCCGCCGCTGTAAGGCGCGCGCCGAGACTGACCACAGGGCGATTTCCGGACAGGTTTTCCACCACCCAGTCAGTTTCGAGAGAGTTATCCACAGCGAGCTCCGACTGAGGCTGGCTTCGCCGCGGAATCACCGGGCACACTGCCGACGTGGGGGAGCCATTCATCGGCAGCGAAGCAGTGGCGGCGGGTCGCCTGACGCGTCATCAACTGCGGACGAATTTCGTTGCAGTCCACAAGGATGTTTACGTCCCGAGGGGAACACGACCAACCGCGATCATCCGAGCGAAGGCCGCATGGCTGCGCTCCCGCGGTACAGGAATTCTCGCGGGATTCTCAGCGGCGGCAATGCACGGAGCCAGGTATGTCGATCCGTCCTTGCCCGCCAACATCATTGGCAGTCCGTGCCGACCGACGCGCAGCATCGTGGTGTGGGCCGACAGCACCGATGCCGATGAGGTGTGCTGTATCGGCGACCTGCGACTGACCACTCCCTCCCGCACCGCGGTCGACTTGGCACGCAAGTTCCCTGAAGATGTCGCGGTCGCCGCCATCGATGCCCTGGCGCGCGCAACGAAACTGACAGTCCCTGATATCGAACTGGCCGCGCAGCGTCGACCCGGTCAACGCGGGATCCGGCAGGCGCGGAAGTCCATCGCGCTGGTTGACCCGAAAGCCGAGTCACCCCGGGAAACCGCCTTGCGACTACTGATCGTTCGCGCTGGATTTCCGCCGCCCGAGAGTCAGCATCCGGTCTGCAACGAATTCGGCGTGCTGATCGGAGTTGTCGATTTCGCCTGGCCGGAGCTGAAGGTCGCGGTCGAATATGAGGGCCGGCACCACATGGACCCAGATCAGGTCCGCAAGGACATCGCCCGGATCGAGGAGATGATCGAGATGGGCTGGCTCGTCATCCGCGTCACTTCGCGTGATTCCGCCGGTGTGGTGCTCCGCAGAATTGCCCGTGCCCGCGAGTCACGAGGAGCGGTGGACGACGCCGTGGACCTGCGTATCGGTTGGGCAGAGCCGTCTTGGCGGTCCGCCTCGTGACTGATCCGCGCCGAGACTGACCACAGGGCGATTTCCAGGCGGGTTTTCCGCCAGCCGGTCAGTTTCGCGAAGATGCGACGGCAGCCGCGCGCGTGGCGCCTAGCGGACCGCCGCCTCCAAGTCCGCCAACGAGTCTTCGAGGTGGCCCAGCAGCCGCTGCAGGTGCGGCACGCTGTGCCGACAACCGACCAACCCGAAGTCGAGGTTGTCGCCGTTGTTGACCAGCGTGATGTTGAGCGCCTGCCCGTCGAGCGCGATCGACAGCGGATAGTTCCCGTCGAGCCGGGCGCCCTTCCAGTACATCGGCACCCGCGGCCCCGGCACGTTCGAGATGACGATGTTGAACGGCGGCGGGGTGGCGTCGACGAAACCCGGCACGGCGGACAGCGCGATCGGGGACAGCAGCAGCGCCGACAGTGCCATGGACTCCGTCTTCGACAGACCCGAGAACACCTGCTTGTTGCCGCGCATCGAGTCTGCGATGGTCTGCAGCCGCGTCGCCGGGTCGTTGACGTCGGTGGCCAGGTTGCACAGGAGCGCGCCGACCTGGTTGCCGCCGGCATCGGCGTCGGCCTCGGACCGCAGGCTCACGGGGACCATCGCGATCAGCGGCGCGTCGGGCAGGGCGTTCTGCTCGAGCAGGTAGGCCCGCAGCGCACCGGCGCACATGGCGAGTACGACGTCGTTGACGGTGACGCCGCCGGCGGCCTGCTTGACGGCCTTGATCCGGGCGATCGGCCAGGACTGTGCCGCCACCCGCCGGGCGCCACCGATCTTGACGTTGAACATCGTCTTCGGCGCACTGAACGTCCGGGTCAGGTTCTGCTCCAACAACACCGCGCGAGCCACCCGGAACGCCGATGGCGCCAGACCGGCCGCCGCGCCGACGGTGCCCACCGCCGAACCGATCAGGGATGGACTCTGCTTCGACGCACGCTTGCGGGACGGTAGGTCCCACGGCACCCGGACCTCCTGCTCGGCCGGGTCGTCGGACAGCGTGCGCATCGCCATCCGGAGAGCGGAAACCCCGTCCAGCAGCGCGTGGTGTGCCTTCGAATAGATCGCGAACCGGCCGTCGTCAAGGCCTTCCACGAGGTACGTCTCCCACAGCGGGCGGTGCCGGTCCAGCAGGCTGGTGTGCAGCCGCCCGCACAGGTCGAGCAGCTCACGAATCCGTCCCGGCGTGGGCAGCGCGGAGCGACGCAGGTGGTAGTCGACGTCGATGTCGTCGTCATACGTCCAGCCGAAGCTGGCGATGCCGCCGAGAATCCGCGCCGGGCGCTTGCGGTAGGTGGGGTTGAAGTTGGTGTGCGCCAACATGTCCCGGTGCAGGTCATGGATGAACTCGGGCCCGGCGCCCTCCGGCGGGGTGAACAGCTGCAGTCCGCCGACGTGCATCGGGTGTTCCCGCGACTCGCCGAGCAGGAACATGGCATCGGTCGGCGACATGATCTCCACCAGCCAAGTAAACCCCTAATCGGCCGGCGGTAAACCTCAACGCGTCAAGGTTGACGTTCGCCCGGTGGCGGCGGGTTGGCGACCACCGGGAACTGGCCGGTGAAGCCCTCGCGCTCCTTGGCGATCGCCAGGACCCGGCCACGCGCCGCGTACCAGCCCAGGATCAGCGCCGGGATGATGAGCACCAGCGTCGCCACCGTCCAGGTGCCGACCGGCTTGTCGAACGCCATCAGCACCAGCACCGCGGCCAGGAACGCCAGCGTGGCGTATCCGGTGTACGGCGCACCCCACATCCGGAACGCCGGCCTGGCGATCTCACCGCGCTGCGACCAGCGGAACAGTTGCAACTGACAGATCACGATGGTGGCCCACGACGCGATGATGCCCAGCGCCGCCATGTTCAGCACGATCTCGAAGGCCTGCGCCGGCACGACGCCGTTGAGCACGACACCGAGCAGGCCGATGCTGGCGGTAAGACAGATACCGCCATAGGGCACACCGCGTTTCGACATGACGCCGGTGAACTTCGGGGCGCTGCCGTTCATCGCCATGGAGCGCAGGATGCGGCCGGTCGAGTACAGCCCGGCGTTCAGGCTGGAGAACGCCGCGGTGAGCACGACGACGTTCATCAGGGTGCCGGCGCCCTCGAAGCCGATCTTCGAGAAGAACGTGACGAACGGGCTCTCCCCCGGCTTGTACGCCGAGTACGGCAGCAGCAGGCCGAGCAGCACCAGCGAGCCGACGTAGAAGAGCGCGATGCGGAAGATCACCGAGTTGATGGCGCGCGGCATGATCTTGTGCGGTTCGGCCGTCTCACCCGCCGCGGTGCCGACGAGTTCGACTGCGGCATAAGCGAAGACGACGCCCGAGGTCACCACCACCAGTGGTAGCAGGCCGGTCGGGAACAGGCCGCCGTGGTCCGCGATGACGCTGAAGCCCGTGGACTGACCGTCGACCTTGAAGCGGCCCGCGAGGAACACCGTGCCGACGACCAGGAAGGTCACCAGCGCCACGACTTTGATCAGGGCCGCCCAGAACTCGAGCTCGCCGAACAGCGTCACCGAGATCAGGTTCATGCTCAGCACGATGGCCAGGGCGATCAGCGCGATCAGCCACTGCGGGATCGCGTCGAACGCCGACCAGTAGTGGAAGTAGGTGGCGATGGCGGTCGAGTCGACGATCGACGTCATGGCCCAGTTCAGGAAGTACATCCAGCCGGCGACGTAAGCCGCCTTCTCCCCGAGGAACTCCCGCGCGTACGACACGAACGACCCCGACGACGGCCGGTGCAACACCAGCTCGCCCAGGGCCCGCAGGATCAGGAAGACGAACCCGCCGCAGATCAGGTAGACAAGGAACAGCCCGGGCCCCGCGTTGTGCAACCGTCCACCGGCACCCAGGAACAGGCCGGTGCCGATGGCGCCGCCGATCGCGATCATCTGCAGCTGACGCGGTTTGAGGGTGTGGTGGTAGCCCGCGTCCTCGGCCGTCAGACCGGGTGGCTCGGCATGCTTGTGCGGCGTGGAAGTCATAGCGTTTCAGTGAACACTGATGCTCAGTTTCGCGCAGGACAACGAGTTTCCTGTGTGTGAACTGCAGGCGTGTCCCCACCTGACGCGCGCGGATAAGTAATGTCGGTTGGATGCCGGGCCTCTCGCAAACAGTCGACTTCCACCCCGAGCTGGCGCGGGCCGCACGGTTCATGCCGCGCAGCCCCATCACGCCGTGGAACCTCCGCTTCGTCCGCGTGCTGTCCGACCTGCAGGAACGCCGCACTCCCGACAACGTCGAGGTGCTGACGCTGGCGTCGGGCGTCGGGATCCGGCTGCACCGTCCGTCCACCGGCGCGGACCGGGGCGGCGCCCTGCTGTGGATTCACGGCGGCGGCTACGTCATCGGCAGCCCGGCGCAGGACGACGCGCTTTGCCGGCGTTTCGCGGACGCCCTGGGCATCACCGTGGCCGCGGTCAAATACCGGCTGGCGCCCGACAATCCGTATCCGGCCGGGTTGGAGGACTGCTACACGGCGCTGCGCTGGCTGGTCGACCTGCCGGCCGTCGACCCGGCACGGGTGGCGGTCGGCGGCGCCAGCGCCGGCGGCGGCATGAGCGCGGCGTTGGCCCAACTGGCGCATGACCGCGGTGAAATACCCTTGGCGGCACAGCTTTTGGTGTATCCGATGATCGATGACCGGTCGGGCAGCCGGCCCGGGCTGGACCATCCGGGGCACCGGCTGTGGACCCAGAAGTCGAACCGCTTCGGCTGGCGCGCGTATCTCGGCGGCGCCGACCCCGCGGTGGCCGTCCCCGCCCGGCGCGCCGATCTGTCCGGTCTCCCGCCGGCCTGGGTCGGGGTCGGGACCTTCGATGTCTTCCACGACGAGGATGTCGAGTACGCCGAGCGGCTGCGGGCGGCGGGCGTGCCGTGCGCACTGGAAGTGGTGCCGGGCGCTTATCACGGGTTCGACGGCGTCGCCGCCAAGACCCAGGTGGCCCGGGCGTTCTTTGCCAGCCAGGTCGAGTTCCTGCGGCCGCTGCTGAACCCGGCGGTCGTCGGCTAGCCCCGACGGCTAACTCATCGCGCGCCGGCACCGCTGACGCGGCTGCCGCAACCCGCTGCGGCACTGACGATCCCGCCCGCCAGGTGCCGCGCGAACGTGATCTTCGTTACTTAGATTATACTATCTAATTGATGTTTATGCAGGTCATGCATAGTTTTTGAAATATTAGCCGATCAAATAAACCCTTGCGGGGAAGCATTTCGGGGCGCATGGTTGTTGAACAGACCAACGACCACCTCGGTCGTGATCTTCACCGAGAAGAGGCACGGCAATGACCACCCTGACCCATCAGACGACCGAAAACATCGGCCCCCTGCGGCAGCTGTTCCGGCGTTCCACCGCTGTGGTGGTGCTGACGGCAGCAGGTCTGGGCGTGGCCGGCTACATGGCCCTCGGCATGCTGCAGGACAAGCCGGCCGACCCGGTGCTGCCCGCGTTCTCCGCGGTCCCCGTCCCGTCCGCTCCGGACATGGACAAGCTGCAGAACCTGGGCCAGCTGGCCGCCATCGTGCAGAGCCCGCAGGCGCACCCAGCCCGTTGAGTCCCGCCCGCTGAGTCCGACACCCCGATCTGACCACTGAGCCGCCCTCGAAAACGAGGGCGGCTCAGTGCTTTTCGGCGACTACTGGACGGCGTGTGCCTTGCCGACCGGAGTGCGGTTGGCCAGATTCCTGGCGACCTCTTCGTGCCACAGGTCGTTGGCGTGCGTGGTGTCGACTTCCTGCTCGAAGCGGGCGACCATGTCGGGCTTGATGTCGGCGACGTCGACATAGAACTGCTCGTACCAACGGCGGTGCTGGTAGACCGGACCGTCTTCCTCGGTCAGCAGCGGGTTCTCGATGCGCGTCTTGTTCTTCCAGATCTCGACGTCTTCCATGAAGCCGTCGCCGAAACTGCGGCTCAACGACGCCGCCAGCTTCTCGGTCTTGTCCGCCGGCAGCGCCGGATTGTTCTGCACCGCAACCCCCCACTGCAGCACGAACGAGTCGTGCGTCACCGGGTAGTGGCAGTTGATGAGGGCGATCTCGACCGTGAAGTTCGGGGCGAGATCGTTGTGCAGCCAGTTGATCATGTACGCGGGCCCGAAGTACGTGGCCTCCGAACGCAGATACGTGCCGTCCCACAGCTCACGGGTCGCGTAGTCCGGGCGCGGCTTGGACTCCATGAACTGGCTGGCGGTGTGGCCCTCGATGACGTTCTTGAAGTACGTCGGGTAGGCGTGGTGGATGTAGAAGAAGTGCGCCATGTCGACGTTGTTGTCGACGATCTCGCGGCAGTGCGACCCCTCGATCAGCAGCGAGTTCCACTGCCACGGCGACCACTGGCCCTCCTCGTAACCCTCGATGGTCGGCGGGGTCAGCTCCGGCCCGGGCGTCGAACCCTCGGGGTCGTGCCAGAGCAGCAGCTGCCCGTTGACCTCGGTGGTCTGCCAGGCGCGGGTGCGGGCCAGCCGCGGCGTGCGCTTGGCGTACGGCACCAACTGACACTTGCCGTCCCCGCCCCAACGCCAGTCATGGAACGGGCACGCCACCGCGTCGCCTTTCACGGTGCCCTGCGACAGGTCACCACCCATGTGGCGGCAGTACCCGTCGAGCACCTTGATGGCGCCGGTGGAGTCGGCGAACACCACGAGCTTGGTCCCGAACGCCTGCACCGAGTGCGGCTTTCCGTCCCGGAACGACTCGGCCAGCCCGATGCAGTGCCAGCCGCGCGCGAACCGCGTCATCTCGACGCCGGCATCGATATGCCGGACCTCGGCCTCAGTCATCTTGTGCCCCTTTCGAATTCGCCGAGCCCTGGAACCAGGACCCTTACGAAGCCTCTCGTTTGACCATATCGAGCACCGCCAGGTGGGAGAACACCATGCTGGTGCCGATCGGGTTGCCACCGCCCGGGTAGGCGTAGCCGCTCGGCGCGGCCATGGTGTTGCCCGCCGCGTACAGCCCGGGAATCGGGTTGCCGGCGGTGTCGAGCACCTGACCGGTGGTGTCGGTGCGCAGGCCGCCCTTGGTGCCCAGGTCGGAGATGCCGAACTTGGCGGCGTGGAACGGCGCCTTGTCGATCCGGACCATCGGGCAGGCGCCGCCGGAGAAGGCACGGTCGTAGGCCTCGTCGCCGCGGCCGAAGTCGGGGTCGGAGCCGGCGTCGGCATATTCGTTGAACTGTTTGACGGTCGCGGCGAGCTGCTCGGCCGGGACACCGATCTTGACGGCCAGCTCCTCCAGGGTGTCCGCGGTGTGCCACAGCCCGGCATCGACGTACTTCTCGGTCTCGACCATGGACACGTTGGTGGCCTTGATCGGGGGCACGCCGCCGTCGGTGTCGTCGTAGATCATCCAGAATGGCAACGTCATCTCGCCCTTGGCCAGCCGGTCCACGACGACACGGCCGATGCGGTCGTACGCCGCGGACTCGTTGACGAACCGCTTGCCGTCCTGGTCGACGAAAATGCCGCCGGTGAACCACAGCGCGAACGCGCTGCGACCGTCCGGATGGGTCAGGCCGGGTGACCACCACGCCTGCTCCATCAGATCGGTGTCGGCGCCCACGGCGATGCCCGCCTCATGCGCCTGACCCAGATTTCCCCAGGGCCCCATGGTGTCTCGCGCCTCGCCGGGCACGCCGTACTTGTGCCGCAGCTCGTCGTTGCCCTCGAAGCCGCCGGCCGCGAGCAGCACGCCCTTGCGTGCCCTGATCGCCTTGCGGACCCCGTCGGTCTCGACAACAGCTCCGACGACGGCGCCGTCCTCGGTGACCAGCTCGACCAGTGCGGTGTTGAGTTGTGTTGTCGCCGAAGGGTATTGCTTCAGCGCCACCAGGAAGCGGGCGATCAGCGCCCGGCCGCCGATGAAGTAGTCGTCGGGCTGCGGGACGCTGAGCCGGTCGTTGTCGAGCGGGCCGCGCACCAATTCCTTGAATTCAGGCGCCTTTTCGATCTTCAGCGGACGGGCCGCGACGTGCCGCTGACCGTCCAGCCGGGCCTTGGGCATCTTCCCGAAGTAGTCGGGCCAGGGCAGCATGTCGAACTTGATGTTGGGATCGGCTTCCAGGTACTCCATCAGCGGCGCGCCGCCGCGGACGTAGGTGTCCTGCAGCTCGCGCGGCGTCCGGTCGCCGACGACGGCGTGGTAGTACTCGAGCGCATCCTCGATGGTGTCGTCGGTGCCGGCCCGCTGCAGCACGGGGTTGCACGGGAACCACACGCCACCGCCACCGGAGTAGGCAGTGGTGCCGCCGAACTTGTCGGTGGCCTCGACCAGCAGCACCTCGAGTCCCTCACGCGCGGCGGTGTAGGCGCCGGTGACGCCACCGCCACCAGAGCCCGCCACCAGCACGTCAACCGTCGAGTCCCAGTCCGTCATGCCCAAACTCCCTATAGGTATCGCTGCCGTCCGTACTGCGTGAACTCATCGTCCAACGCGCGCTTGGCATCGTCCGACATCAGGCCGTAAACCGGTACGCCCCGACCCACCCAGCGGTACACCAGTTCGTCGGTGTGCCACTTGTCCGCCTGCAGTTCGCGCTTGAGCACCTTGTTGGAGCCGGTGACCGGCAACGAATCCGAAATCCGCAGGAACCGCGGCATGCCCTTCTTGCCGAGGTCGTCCTGGTCGTTCAGGTACTGCACGAACTTGTCGACGTCGAACAGGATGGGGTCGGCGACCTCGATCGCGGCCATCACCTGATCGCCCGAGCGGGGGTCCGGCACCGCGTACACCCCGGCGGCGATCACCTCGGGATGGCGCCGCAGCACACGCTCGATCGACAGGGCCGAGGTGTTCTCGCCGTCGACCCGAATCCAGTCACCGCGCCGGCCGGCGAAGTAGATGAAGCCGTTCTCGTCGAGGTAGCCCAGGTCGCCGGTCCAGTACCAGCCGTTTCGGATGCGGTCGGCGTCGGCGGCGTCGTTCTTGTAGTAGCCCTCGAACTTCTTGGTGCCGAGCTTGTCGACGATCTCGCCGACAGCTTCGTCCGGATTGAGGATGCGGCCGTGTCGGTCCAAAACCGCTGGGACGCACTCGATCATCGTTTCTGGGTTGACTATCGCGACACCAGGATGGGCGGGACGGCCGAGTGCTCCCTCGGGCTGGTTCGGGTCGAGTACGACGGCGCCGCCGCCCTCGCTGGAGCCGTACCCCTCGTACAGCTCCGCGCCGAACCGGCGCTTGAAGTAGGCCTGGTCCTCCGGTGAGGCCTCGGTGCCGAACCCGCGGTTGAGCGGGTTGTCGGCGTCGTCGGGCAGTTCGGGGGTGGCCAGCAGATAGCCGAGTGCCTTGCCGACGTAGGTGAAGAACGTCGCACCGAAATACCGCACGTCGGGCAGGAAGCCGGACGCCGAGAAGCTCGGGGTCAGGCAGACGGTCGCGCCGACGGCCAGCGCCGGGGCCCACAGCGCCATGATGGCGTTGCCGTGGAACAGCGGCATGCAGCAGTAGTCGACGTCCTCGCGGACGTGGTTGAACTTGTCCACCGCCGAGTAGGCGATCCACGCCAGGCGGCCCTGGCTGCACTTGACGGCCTTCGAAGCGCCTGTCGTGCCGGAGGTGAACAGCAGCAGCATCAGCGTTTCGGCGCCAACGCCCTCCGCAGGAGCGATTTGCGCACGATTTTCCGCGCCGGCCGCGGATTTTCGTGCACAAATCGCTTCTTGGTAGGCGCGGTCGTCGACGACGAGGATGCGGTCGGGCGTCAGCCCGAGGTCGAGGCCCGAAAGCCGTTTCCGCCCAGCAGAATCCGTGACGATCAGCTGACAGTCCGCATGGCGGACCTCGCCGGCCAGTTCCGTGTTGCCGCGCGTCGGGTTGATGCCGACGATCGTCGCCCCGGACAGCGCGGCGCCGCCCAGCCAGAAGATGAAGTCGGGCACGTTGTCCAGCAGGACGCCGATGTGAAACGGCCCGTCAGCCCGCAGTTCGGCGGCGTACGCGCCGCGGGCAGCGGACTCGCGGACCACCTCGTCCCAGGTCCAGTCCTGGTCCCGGGTCCGCAGCCCCAGCCGCTCATCGCCGAGGCGGTCGAGCAGCAGGGCTGCGATGTCCTCGCGGCGTTCAGGCATTGGCGGCGGCGGCCTTCTGGTCGATGTACGCCTGCGGCAGGTCTGCCACACCGAGCTTGGTGACGCTGACCGGGCCGGTCTGATACGCGTCCTCGCCGATGATCAGGCCGTCGGCGTCGATCGGCCAGTTGATCAGCTGACGGAACACCAGCAGGTAGTCGCCGTTCGGGTCGTCGACGTCCACACCGATGGCCTGCGCGGACGCGCCCGGGTAGATCATCTTCATCCAGCCTTCGGTCATCACCAGATCATCGTCGACGGCGAGGCGATCGACCTCGAAGACGAGATGATTCGCGCCGCTGGCCACGAACGCCTCGTAATAGGCGCGCACGCCTTCGGTGGTCTTCGGGCCCATGTCGGTGTTGGCGTACCAGAAGTGGTAATCCGGTTTCGGGGACAACGTGGCCATCAGACGATCCATGTCCGGCACGGCCTCCGCCTTCATGTGTTCGAGCACGATGCCCAGCACCTGGCGGTGGCGCTCGTTCGTGGTGCGCGACAGGCGTTCCTCCACCAGTTCCCAGGTCTTGGTGGGGTCGATGACGGCCATGTGGGTACTCCTTGAGTCTGTGACTGAGCGTGGGCTGTTCACGCTTGTGTGGCCATCATCACGAACCCGGGCGTGCGCGGTCATCCGACATACGTCGCGTCTTACCGGGATATTTCCCGACGATCGTCGGCCGAGCGCGGCGACTACCCGCGAATGTGCAGCCAGAGAGCGAGATCTCGAAAATCGGCGATCTAGCTGCACGCTCGCGCGCCATTCAGTCCGTCAGCTCCGCCGACGACAGCGCGATCCGCCGGATCATCAGCACGAGGGTCGCCGAGAACCGGTCCAGCGGATCGTCCATATCCCACCCCAGCTGGGATTCGATGTGCGCCAGCCGCGCGGCCACGGTGCTGTGGTGCACGTGCAGTTCCTCGGCCGTCCGCCGCAGCGAACCGAACACGCAGAATGCCTCGGCCGTCTCGACCTGCAGCCGGCCGGTGGGCGTCGCTGCGATCTCGTTGATGCGGGCCAGCGCGTGACTGCCGCGCGTAGCCTCGGGCGGCAGCTCGGCCAGCAGCTCGAGCGCGCTCAACCGCTCGTAGGCGACGGCACGCCGCCCGAAACCGGTCGACGACGCGAAGCGCAGCGCCCGCAGCGCCTGAGACCACGAGGTCGGCGCCGCGAACACGCCGCCGGCCGCCCCGAGTCCGACCCACGGCCCCCGGTCGGCGCCGACCGGTAACGGCGCGGGGAACGCCGTGACGATCGCCTGGTCCAGCTCGTCGGACAGCGCACGCGTGTTGGTCCGGCCCTGGCACACCACCGCCGTCGCGGTGCCCAGGTCCGCGGTCCGCACCGACACCGCGGTCAGGGCCGACGTGATGACTCGCAAGGCTTCCGGCGACGACTGTGCCGACACCGCCAGCACCCTGACCTCGCGGGACTCGTCGAGCCCGAGCAGCCTGATCGCCCGCGCCCGGTCCTCGGGGCGCTCCCGGCTCGACAGCACCACCTCGACCAGCGCCGGGTCACCGAAGCTGGGCGGCACCCGCGCGCCGATGTCACCCAGCGTGTGCCGCACCCGGTCGAGCAGGACGCCGTCCAACGGGTGCGCCGGGGCGTCGCGCTCCAGCCAGACTTCTGGTGCCGAGCCGTCCCACCGCACGTGGACGGGACACCCGGCGACGACCTGCGCCGCCTCCAGCACCCCATCGACACCCGAGGCATCGAGATCGTCGAAAAACCGGACCAGCCGCAGCACCGACTCCGGGTCACTGCCCAGATCGGACAACCGCAACGCGCTCACGCCGCCATTCTGACAATGCTCAGAACTGCAGGACGCTGAACCGCCAGTCCAGCACCTGCCGGTCGGGTCCGTCGGCGTCGACCGCGAACACCACGGACCGCAGATCGAGTGTCCCGCCGCGGCCCGGCGTCTCGTGCGCGGCCTCGACGTGCAACTCGCTGTAGAGAGTGTCGCCCTCGTGCACGGGGCCGGTGTGGTCGCAGGACTCCCAGCCCAGGACGGTGACGATGTTCGGCAGGAGCCGGGTGGCCTGGGCCAGCGCCAGGCCGATGGTGTGCCCGCCGTACACCAGCCGAGTGCCGGCCACGCGCGAATCATGATGCGTGGCAGCGACGTTGAGGGTCAGGCGGGCCAGTTCCGGGGCGCTGCTGACGACGTCGGCCGTGCTGGTGAACACCTGGCCGGCGAGCTCCGGATCGAAATTCTCGCCGGGCGCCCCCGAGCGCCACGCGTCGGCATTCCACTCCGAAGTCGGGTCCGGGAGCCCGGGCGTGGCACTGCCGATGGTGCTGAGGTCGTCGGCGTGGCCGGTGTCGTCGGCGTCGTCGCGCAGCGGCAGCATGGCGCACCGGTGGAAATCGAGCACCGTGCGGCCGTCCTGGTCGATCGTGATCATGCGCAGTGCGGCCAACCCCGTACGCGGCCGGCCTGGCTTGGCTGAATTCTGTTTGAGCCCAACGACTTCAGTGCGGGTGGTGATGGTGTCGCCGATGTGCGGGAAGCGGTGGAACCGCAGCCCGCGGTAGAACAGATTCGCCTTGACCCGTCGTGTCACCAGGGTCGACTGACCGATCGCGATGTCGCACACCAGCGCGGGGTGCGCCAGCGCCCGCGGTGATCCGGTGACCGCGGCAGCCAGAGCGGCGTCCAACGGCAGCCGCATCCGGTCACCGACGATGGCCTGGTGTACCGCCGCCGCACCGTCGGTGAGCGTCATGCCGGGCGCCCAGTCGAAGACCTGACCTATGCTGAGGTCCTCGAAAAACGGTCCACCAGTGGGCACGTCACACAGAGTACTTCTCGATCAGCGATTGCTTGTACAGCTTGCCCGTGTCGGTCCGCGGTAATTGTGCTTCGAACGAGATGGACCGCGGGCACTTGTAGTGCGTCAGCCGGTCCCGCAACCAGGTCAGCAGCTCCGCGCCGAACTCCTCGGTACCGTCGGCCGGATCCACGGTCTGCACAACCGCTTTCACGCTCTGGCCCATCTCGGCATCCGGAATACCGAACACCGCGGCGTCCATCACCTTGGGATGCGTGACGAGGACGTTCTCCGCTTCCTGCGGGTAGATGTTCACACCGCCGCTGATGATCATGTGATGCCGGCGGTCGGTGAGGTAGAGGTAGCCGTCCTCGTCGAGGTAGCCGATGTCGCCGACGGTCGCCCAGCCGTGCGCATCCCTTGAAGCCGCGGTCTTTTCGGCATCGTCCAGGTACTCGAAGGTGTTCCCGCCCTCGAAATAGATTTCGCCCGGTACGCCCTGCGGCTGCTCGTTGCCGTCCTCGTCGAGGATGTGCAGGACGCCCAGCATGGGCTTGCCGACCGACCCGGGGTGGGTCAGCCAGTCCTCGGCCGTGATCAGCGTGGAGCCGATGGCCTCGGACGACGCGTAGTACTCGTCGACGATCGGGCCCCACCAGTCGATCATCTGCTTCTTGATCTCCACCGGGCACGGGGCGGCGGCGTGCATGACGCGCTTGAGCGACGACAGGTCGTACGAATCCCGCACGGACTGCGGCAGTTTCAGCATCCGGGTGAACATCACGGGCACGAACTGGCCGTGCGTGATGCCGTAGCGCGCGATGGCGTCCAGACAGCCCTCGGCGTCGAACTTCTCCATCACGACCGTGGTGACGCCCTCGGCCTGAATCTGCATCGACCACACAGAGGGCGCGGTGTGGTACAGCGGCGCCGGGCTCAGGTAGACGGCATCCTTGGGGAGCCAGAAGCTCATCAGCATCTTCATGAGCCCGGGCACCTCGGCCGGCGGCAGATGCGTCAGCTCGCGCTTGATGCCCTTCGGGCGCCCCGTCGTGCCCGACGAGTACTGCAGCAGGTCGCCTTCGATCTCGTCATCGATCGGCGTATCGGGATAGGCTGCAACGCATTCCGGGTAGCGATCCCAACCTGGCAGCTCACCGTCGGCGATCATGAGCAGCTTGGGCAGCCCACCCTTCAGGTGCTCGGCCAAGCCGGCACACGTGTCACTGAGAGCCGCCGAGCCGATCACCGCGGCGGCGCCACTGTTCTCGATGATGTAGGCGGCTTCAGCGGGCGTCAGGTGAATGTTGATCGGCACGTAGTACAGGCCACTGCGCCGCGCGCCCCACATCGCCGCATGCATGTGCTCGTTGTTCTCCATCAGGATGGCAACGACGTCACCCTCGACGAGCCCGTTGGCCCGGAAGTGATGCGCGAGCCGGTTGGCCCGGGCCTCCAACTCGTCGAACGTCACCACCGTGCCGGACGGGTGCAAGATCACGGCCGGTTTCCCGCTGCCCACGTGCTGGCGAATCTGCATGACGGCACTCTACGACAGGTGACTTGACACCTGTCAAGAAGGTAGGTGCGCCGAATTCTGCTGCGTCGACAACCACCTGACGCCGGTCGGCAACGCTCGGCAGATGGCCGATATTCTGCAATTCCCGCAATTTTGGCAAACTCTCAGCTAATCGCCAGAAGCAGATCTAATCGACATATTTCGCAGATCTATGCGACTATCTGTCGATGTCGTGAGCTTGCGACTGTCGTTTTGGCAAAGTTTTGAGGACGCCGACCGGAGGTCGCGATGACCACATTCGATTACCTTGTGGTGGGCGCCGGGACGGCGGGGTGCGTGCTGGCCAATCGCCTGTCCGCCGATCCCCGCAACCGGGTACTCCTCATCGAGGCCGGCGGCCGTGCGCGTAGCCCCTACCTTCGCGTCCCCAAACTCGGCAGCCGCTTGTTCGGCGACCCGCGGTACATCTGGCAGCACCAGACCATTCCCCTCGGCCCGCATGGCACCACCGAACTGTGGCCACGCGGCAAGGTCCTCGGCGGGTCCAGCTCGGTCAACGGCATGGTCTACAACCGCGGCCAGAAAGCCGACTTCGACGAGCTCGAACAGCTGGGCAATCCCGGCTGGGGCTGGGACCACATCCTCGCCGCGTACCGAAGCTTCGAACACAACACCATCGGTCAGTCGTCCACGCGCGGGTTCGGCGGCGAACTGGCGATCAGCGTCGTCCGCGACCCCGACCCGCTCGCGCTGACGACGATTGCCGCCGGTACCCGCCTGGGCCTGCGGCCCCTCTGCGACCTGAACGAAACAGACGAGCCACGCATCGGACTCTCGCCCGCGACCATCCACAACGGCAGACGGGTCAGCGCCGCCACCGCATTCCTGGACCCGGTGCGCGCCCGCCCCAACCTGCAGGTGCTCACCGGCGCCACGGCAGAGCGACTGGAGTTCACCCGCGGCCGCGCCACGGGGGTGAGGCTCCGGATGGACGGACTCACGACGGTGGTGCGGGCGAATCGCGAAGTGATCCTCACCCTGGGCGCGCTCGGATCACCAAAACTGTTGCAGCTCTCCGGAATCGGGCCCACCGAGGTACTCGCGGCCGCCGGCGTGCCGTGCTACCTGGAACGCTCGAACGTCGGGCGGCGCATGCGCGACCACCGGACGCTGGTGAACACCTACCGACTCAATCGGAACATCGGGCACAACCGGCACCTGTCGACGACGTGCGGCAAGGTCCGGTCCACCGTCAGATACGCCGCCACCGGCCGGGGACCACTGGCCGCACCGACCGGCGACGTGCTCGCGTTCTTCAAGACCGCCCCCGACCAGCCCCGCGTCGACGGTCAGATGCTCGTCACCGCGCTGACACTGGCCGGCGCCGGCGGTACCGTCGAGCGTCTGCCCGGCGTGTCCTGTATGGGCGAGATTCTGCGCCCGACGTCGGAGGGCAGCGTCTGGATCAGCTCACCCGACCCCGACGACCCTTTGATGATCGACCCCAACTATCTGGCCACCGCCCACGACCGGACCGCCGCCATCGGGGTCCTGCGCGCCATGCGCGAGGTGTTCCAGCAGTCGCCCATTGCCGACCTCATCGCCACGGAGCTGACGCCCGGCCCCGACACCCAATCCGATGACGAACTCCTGCACGCCGCGATGACGGAGGGGCTGACGGGTTTCCACGCGATCGGCACCTGCGGCATGGGACCGGACGACGACGACATCGTCGATGACCAGTTGCGGGTCCGCGGCATCGACGGTCTACGGGTTGCCGACCTGTCGATCATGCCGATCATGTTGTCCGGCAACACAAATGCGCCTGCCATGGCGATGGCTGCGCGCGCCGCGGACCTCATCCTGGACTCGCCGGTTCGCGCCGCTCGTCACCGCGGTCAGCGACCGACGATCGACAGCTCCCGGCCGTCGAACCGCACCCCGTCGACATCGTTGTCGCCGGCGCTGAACGGCGCCCGCAGCGTCGCGACGATGTGACGACGGTTGATGATCAGGCCCACCACCGTCAGCGCGCCGTAGACGCCGCACAGCACCAGGCGGCCGGTGGTCGAGGTGATCGGGAACTGCACCACGAACAGCGCCAGCAGCAGCCACGCCGTCGCCCGGTGGAACCGCAGCGACAGGATCAGCGCGACGCCCATCATGGTCTGGGTGGCCGTCAGCAGCACCTCCTCGACCTGCCGGCCGTCGAGAACCAGCTCGGTGCCGCCACCGCCGGCCAGGTAGGCGATGGGCAGCGAGCCCATCAGCAGCGTCCACTGATTGACCTTGGATGAGATGAGGGTCGCGATGGCCGCGGTGCTCTTCCCTCGCGCGGCGAAGATGGTCGCGATGATGAACTCCGGGGCCTCCGAGGCCAGCGGCGCGAGCCACTGCACCAGCAGGAAGCGGTCGACACCCAGCTCGGTGCCCGCGTCGACCAGGCTGTTCGCGAACGGCTCCGCACACATCAGGATGACCGCACCCGATACCGCGAACAACGTCACGACGGTGATGCGGCGAGCCCGGTCGGGCAGCGCGCCGATGGCCGCGGCAGTACCGACGAGCTCGGGCTCCTCCGGCTCCCCGCGCGTCAGTTTGTAGAGGTAGAAGCCGAACCAGGCCAGCAGTGCCACGCCGAGCACCAGGTGGATGCGGCCGGTCGTCGGGATGATGAACGCGACGAGTCCGGCGATGAGCAGGAAGCCCAGCTCGACGCGGTTGCCGGGTTCCAGCGACAACATCGGTTTGCTGCTCTTGCCGGCCGACATCCGCTGCGCGACGTACAGACCGACGATCACCACGACCGGCCAGCCGATACCCATGAGCAGCCGGTTGGAGCCGGTCATGTTGGCGGCGGCGTATTGCACGTACTCGGCGTTGTGGCCGGCGACGTAGGCGTAGTAGAGGTCGACGGCGTATTCGGGCAGCACCGCGATCAGGGCCAGAACGGCGATGGCGAGGCCACCGGACACGTCGACCTGCGCTGCTTCGGCCGCCCAGGCCAGCACGAAGCTTGCGGCGACGACAGCCGCGCCGAATGCCAACAGCGAGACGACGGGGTTCGGGTGGACGCCCGCGAGACGCAGCGCCACCGCCGGGAGAACGAACGCAGTGGCCAGCAGCAGGGATCGCGCAAGCGGCCGACGCGTGGTCGGGCCGGCGGATCGGGTGCTGGTCACGCCGCTGACGCTAGCCGCCCAAAACCGTTCCAGCAACTTAGCGTTGCTACGAATTGCTTCGGCCTGCGGCGCTGAATTTGCTGGTCAGCGGGCTGGATGTTTTGAGTTCGGTTACCCTAACTTGATTGTGTGGCTAATCAAGATCATTTGCGGCGGGAAGCCGTCGAGCCCTCAACGAGCCATTCACCACGCCGAACCTGACAGTCATCGACCCCGCCCGGACCCCTGGTTGCCTTCGAGACCGGCGTCAGTGCCGGACCCCGAGGCAAAGTACGTGGCTTCAATCGTGACCGCCATTGCCGGTGTCGATTGAACTCAGGGACCGCTAGCGCCCGGAGAAAGTACTTGGCTTCAATCACCGGCAGTTCTGCAGGCCATGATTGACGCTAGGTACTTCGCTGCTGCGCCCCGGACCGGATTCGACCTCGCGGACGCGCGGGAAAGCCGTCGCGTCGCAGGCAGATATTCGCCTGTCACGCCGCGAGTGTGCACGTAGCGCGTCCCCGCCACCCGATCGGCGATCTGGACGCACATTCGCGGTGGGTCACCCAAAACCCACGACCCCCGATCTCCTGGGAGACCGGGGGTCGTGTGTTTGTACGAGAGAGCGTCAGGCCTCTTCAGCCAAGCGGTGCTTGAGGGCGTCGAACTCGTCCTTGATGCCGGTCGGCAGCTTCTCGCCGACGAACTCGAACCACTCTTCGATCAGCGGCAGCTCGTTCTGCCACTCGTCGACACGCACGGCCAGCGCCTCGTCGACGTCGGCGGCCGACACGTCCAGACCCTCCAGGTCCAGGTCAGCGGCGGTCGGCACGATGCCGATCGGGGTGCTCTTGCCCTCGGCCTGGTGCTCGATGCGCTCGATGGCCCACTTCAGCACGCGGCTGTTCTCACCGAAGCCCGGCCACAGGAAGCGGCCGTCGTCGCCGCGGCGGAACCAGTTGACGAAGAAGATCTTCGGCATCTTGGACTCGTCAGCGTTCTTGCCGATGTTGATCCAGTGCTGGAAGTAGTCACCGACGTGGTAGCCGAGGAACGGCAGCATGGCCATCGGGTCGCGGCGCACGGTGCCGACCTTGCCCTCGGCGGCGGCGGTCTGCTCGGAGCCCAGGGTGGCGCCGATGAAGACGCCGTGCTGCCAGTCGCGGGCCTGCGTGATCAGCGGCACCGTCGTCTTGCGGCGGCCGCCGAACAGGATCGCCGAGATCGGCACACCCTGCGGGTCGTCCCACTCGGGGGCGACCGACGGGCACTGCGAGATCGGGGTGCAGTAGCGCGAGTTCGGGTGCGCCGCCTTGGTCTCCGTTTCCCGCAGGATCCAGTCCTGGCCCTTCCAGTCGATGAGGTGCTCCGGCTCGCCCTCGAGGCCTTCCCACCAGACGTCACCGTCGTCGGTCTTGGCGACGTTGGTGAAGACGGTGTTGCCGGCGGCGATGGTCTTCATGGCGTTCGGGTTCGACGACCAGTTGGTGCCCGGCGCGACGCCGAAGAAGCCGAACTCGGGGTTGACGGCGTACAGCCGGCCGTCCTTGCCGAAACGCATCCAGGCGATGTCGTCGCCGACGGTCTCGGCGCGCCAGCCCGGAATGGTGGGCTGCAGCATCGCGAGGTTGGTCTTGCCGCAGGCCGACGGGAACGCCGCGGCAATGTAGTACGCCTTGTTCTCCGGCGAGATGAGCTTGAGGATCAGCATGTGCTCGGCGAGCCAGCCCTCGTCGTGGGCCATGGCCGAGGCGATACGCAGCGAGTAGCACTTCTTTCCCAGCAGCGCGTTGCCGCCGTAGCCCGAGCCGTAGCTCCAGATCTCGCGGGTCTCGGGGAAGTGGGTGATGTACTTGGTGTCATTGCACGGCCACGGCACGTCCTTCTGGCCGGGCTCCAGCGGTGCACCGAGCGAGTGCAGCGCCTTGACGAAGAAGCCGTCGTCGCCGAGCTTGGCCAGCGCCTTGGCACCCATGCGCGTCATGGTGCGCATCGAGACGACGACGTACTCCGAGTCGGTGATCTCGACGCCGAGCTTGGGATCCTCGGCGTCCAGCGGGCCCATGCAGAAGGGCACGACCCACATGGTGCGGCCGCGCATGCAGCCGCGGTAGAGGTCCGTCATGATGCCGCGCATCTCGGCCGGATCCATCCAGTTGTTGGTGGGCCCGGCGTCCTCTTCGCGCTGCGAGCAGATGAAGGTCCGCGACTCGACGCGAGCAACGTCAGACGGATCCGACAGTGCGAGATAGGAATTCGGCTGCTTCTCCGGGTTCAGCTTCTGGAAGGTGCCGGCCTCGACGAGCTGAGCGGCGAGGCGGTCGTACTCCTCGGCCGAGCCGTCGGCGAACATCACCCGGTCGGGCTGAGTCAGCTCCGCAACTTCACGAACCCAGGCGAGTAGCCCGGCGTGATTGGTCGGTGCGGCGTCGAGACCGGGAATGGTCGCTGAGGTCATCAAATTCTCCTGCTCGCAAATCGCAGCTATACCTCTTTAGAGGTTAACGTGAGTGACATACAAGTGGACAATCGGGCTGCTGTCCGATCTCTCACAAGAACGATTCAGAAAGCCCAATCACGGGTCCCGAACCCGCAGGTAACGCGTTTGAGGGCACCGACAGGCAGTTACCCGTCAGTAGCGTGACGGGCGCGGTGGGCACAATTCGTAAAGCGGTCAATTTTTCGTTTTGTGATGTGCGGACGCCATCACCGCCTGCGCCTCCAGTAACCGGTACGCCAGTTCCTCTTCACTCGCCTGCCGTGCCGCCGCGACAGCCGTCCCGACCCACCGGTCCAGCACCGCCCGCCGATGCAGCCGGGCGCGGCCCGCGATGACCGCCGCCGTCAGTGCGAGACCGAGCACCAGCCCCACGCCGCCGCCGATGCCGTCGGGCACGCCCGCCAGCCCGGTCGCCACCCTGGCCAGCCCCAATGCCGCGCCCAGACCGAAACCCGCGCCCAGCACGAGGCCCAACCACACCTCGTCCGGGCGCTGGGCCAGCACCGGCCCCGGGATGCCGGGTGTCGGCCACCGGCCGTCGGCCTTGGGAGCGCCGAGCGCGAACGTGGTCTCGTCGCGAATCCGCGCAGCCAGCTCCACCAGCCGCTCGCGGACGCCGGCTTCGAAACTCCCGGTCGCGACCCTCCGGGACGGCACCCGAGCGAGCAGTTCGGCGTGCAGGTCGCCGTACTGCCGGCGGGACTCGCGAAGCAGCTCCAGCCGGATGCGCTGAAGTTCCAGTCGAGACGTCACCCGTCGCACTCCCGCACGTGCGAGCAGCCGCAATGACCCGCGCGTGAGGTCCGCGGCGCAGCGTCGGTGCAGGTCGGTGGTGGTGCGACGGCCGTGACGGCGCCAGTGCAGCGCCCGCCGCAGCTGGGCGTCGGGGTCCATGGCGGCCTCCACAACCAGGCCGTCGGCCGTCAGCGCTGCCGTCGCCGCGGCCGTACGCAGGGCCGCCATCGCATCGGAGGCCAACCACCGGTGCACCCGATCGTCATCCAATTCGTTTGCCGCCCAGGCGATTTCACTCAGCACTGCACACATCGACCGGTACCGGCCGGCGGCGTCGTCCGGTTCGGGGCCCGCGACGACATGCGCCAGGCCCGGCACGTCGTCCGTCAACCGCTGCAGCTCCGCGGTGAACCGCTGCCAAAGATCCCCTGACACCACCTACCCCCGTATGCCATCGTCGCACCTCGGCGCGGGTCCAGCCGACGCCGTTTTCCAGGCAACTGTTGGGTATCAATCTGCACCACGATGCGGGCTCTCACAGCCGGATGAGAGACGATGGACGAATGTATGCCCAGCGCGAGGACGACGCTGCCTCGTCGGCCGGCGCCTCGGCGGCCGAAAACGAACCGGCCACCGAAACCACCGCCGCACCCACCCACCAGCATCGCCGCGTGACCAGCTTCCGGTCCCGCCGGTCGACCCTGTCCACCGGACAGCAGAGCACGTGGGACCGGCGCTGGCCTGAGCTGGGCAAAGTCGCCCGCTCCGAAGATGGCACCGCGGCGAGCCTCATCGACACCGCAGCCTGGTTCGGCCGCACCGCACCGGTCGTGTTGGAGATCGGCAGCGGCACGGGCATCTCGACCCTGGCCATGGCGCAGGAGGAACCACACCTCGACGTCATCGCGGTCGAGGTCTACCGCAAAGGCCTGGCGCAGCTGCTCGGCGGCGTGGACCGGGCCGGCCTGACGAATGTGAGATTCGTCCGCGGCGACGGCGTCGATGTGCTGGAACACATGATCGCGCCGGGCACCCTGACCGCCGTGCGCGTGTTCTTCCCGGATCCCTGGCCCAAGGCCCGCCACCACAAGCGTCGACTCCTGCAGGCCGAGACGGTGGCGCTGATCTCCAGCCGCCTCAAGCCCGGCGGCATCCTGCACGCGGCGACCGACCACGCCGACTACGCCGTGCAGATCGCCGAAGTCGGCGACGCCGAGCCGACGCTGAAGCGCACGTCGGCCGATGCCGACCTGCCGATCTCGGTGCGGCGCCCCACGACCAAATATGAGGCGCGCGGCATGCGGATGGGCAGCCCCATCACCGAACTCATCTGGGAGAAGCCCGAGTGACGATCACCGAGGCCATTCCACAGGTGAAGCCCTACCCGCCCACCCCGCCGCCGGGACCCCGGCCGCACCGGGTGCTGCTGGTCTGGGACGCACCGAACCTCGACATGGGCCTCGGGTCGATCCTCGGCGGCCGGCCGACCGCCGCCCACCGGCCCCGCTTCGACGCGCTGGGCCGCTGGCTGCTGGCCCGCACCAACGAGATCGCGAACGGCCGGCGGCCGGACCAGCCGCCGGTGTCCCTGGAGCCCGAGGCGACCGTCTTCACGAACATCGCGCCCGGTAGCGCCGACGTCGTACGCCCCTGGGTGGAGGCCCTGCGGAACGTCGGTTTCGCGGTGTTCGCCAAACCGAAGACCGACGAGGACAGCGACGTCGACAGCGACATGCTGGCCCACATCGCGCTGCGCCGCAGCGAGGGTCTGGCCGGCATTTATGTGGCCTCGGCCGACGGCCAGGCGTTCCGCCAACCGCTCGAGGACATCGCCCACGACGGCACTCCCGCGACCGTGGTCGGATTTCGCGAACATGCCAGTTGGGCGTTAGCGTCGGATACCTTGGACTTCGTCGACCTGGAAGACATCCCTGGTGTCTTCCGGGAGCCGCTGCCGCGAATCGGCCTGGATTCGCTGCCTGAACAGGGCGCCTGGCTGCAGCCCTTCCGGCCGTTGTCCGCGCTGCTGAGCTCGCGCGTTTAGGAAAAACTACAGATGACGTGTGCGGTGGCTGAAAATGGCAACCTCTTAGAGGGTGCCTTTGAGCTCAAATTTATGCAGATAATCGTGAGGAGCTGACGTGTTCGCCTGGTGGGGTCGAACGGTGTACCGATTCCGATACATAGTGATCGGTGTCATGGTCGCACTGTGCCTTGGTGGCGCCGTGTACGGGTCCAGTCTCGGCGAGCATGTCACGCAGAGTGGCTTCTACAACGAGGGCAGCGAGTCCGTCGCCGCGTCGGTGCTCGGTGACGAGGTCTACGGCCGCGACCGGACCAGCCTCGTGGTGGCCATCCTGACGCCGCCCGACGACAAGAAGATCACAGACCCGGCCTGGCAGAAGAAGGTCAGCGGCGAGCTGGACACCTTCGTCAACGACCACAAGGACAAGGTGGTCGCCTGGGTCGGCTGGCTGAAGGCGCCCAGCGACGGGCTGAAGAAGATGACGACGCAGGACCTGCGCCACACCTTCATCACCGTTCCGCTCAAGGGCGACAACGACGACGCGATCCTGAAGAACTACCAGTCCGTCGCCCCTGACCTGTACAAGGTCAACGGCGGCAACATCAAGCTGGCCGGTCTGGAGCCGCTCGCGAGCGAGCTGACCGGCACCATCGGCACCGACCAGAAGCGTGCCGAGATCGCGATCGTGCCGCTCGTCGCGGTCGTGCTGTTCTTCGTGTTCGGTGGCGCGGTCGCCGCGGCGCTGCCCGCCATCATCGGTGGCCTGACCATCGGTGGCGCGCTCGGCATCCTGCGGTTCACCGCCGAGTTCGGGCCCGTGCACTTCTTCGCCCAGCCGGTCGTGACCATGATGGGCTTCGGTATCGCCATCGACTACGGCCTGTTCATCGTGAGCCGGTTCCGAGAAGAACTGGCCGAGGGCTACGACGTCGAAGCGGCCGTCCGAAGATCCGTCATGACCTCGGGCCGGACCGTCGCGTTCTCCGCGGTGATCATCGTCGCGTCGTCGCTGCCCCTGCTGCTGATCCCGCTGGGCTTCCTGCGGTCCATCACCTACGCGATCATCGCGTCGGTGCTGCTGGCCGCGTTCCTGTCGAACACCGTGCTGCCCGCGGTGCTGGGCATCCTGGGTTCCAACGTCGACGCGCTCGGTGTCCGCACCCTGCTGAAGGTGCCGTTCCTGGCCAACTGGCCGTTCTCGCGCAAGATCATCGACTGGTTCGCCGAGAAGACGCAGAAGACCAAGACCCGCGAAGAGGTCGAGAAGGGCTTCTGGGGCAAGTTGGTCAACGTCGTGATGAAACGGCCACTGGCATTCGCCGTGCCGATCACCATCGGTATGATCCTGCTGGTCATCCCACTGGGACAGCTGGCCCTCGCCGGTATGAGCGAGAAGTACCTGCCGCCGGACAACTCGGTCCGTACCGCGCAGGAGGAGTTCGACCAGCTCTTCCCCGGCTTCCGTACCAACGCCCTGACCCTCGTCATCAAGAGCGACAACGGCCAGCCCGTCACCGATCAGCAGATCGCCCAGGTGCGGGCCAACGCCGGCACCATCAGCGGGTTCGTGACGCCGGACGGCAACGACAAGTCGAAGATGTGGGCCGAGCGGACGTACCAGGAGGGCGGCAGCAAGGACCCGTCCGTCCGGGTGCTGTCCAACGGCCTCATCAACAGCGGTGACGCCGGCGAGAAGATCAACGAACTGCGCGCCCTGCAGGAGCCGCACGGCGTCCAGGTGATGGTCGGCGGCACCCCGGCGCTCGAACAGGACAGCATCAGCACGCTGTTCGAGAAACTGCCGCTGATGGTGGCGATCCTGGTGATCACCACGACCGTCCTGATGTTCCTGGCGTTCGGCTCACTGGTGCTGCCCATCAAGGCCGCCCTGATGAGCGCCCTCACGCTCGGCTCGACCATGGGCATCCTGACCTGGATGTTCGTCGAGAACGGGCACGGGTCCGGGTTGATGAACTACACCGCACAGCCGCTGATGGCGCCGATGATCGGCCTGATCATCGCGGTCATCTGGGGTCTGTCGACCGACTACGAGGTGTTCCTGGTGTCCCGCATGGTGGAGGCCCGCGAGCGCGGCATGTCCACCGCCGAGGCCATCCGGATCGGTACCGCCACCACGGGCCGCCTGATCACCGGCGCCGCGCTGGTGCTGGCCGTCGTCGTCGGCGCCTTCGCGTTCTCCGACCTGGTGATGATGAAGTACCTGGCATTCGGTCTGCTGATGGCGCTGCTGCTCGACGCCACCGTCATCCGCATGTTCCTGGTGCCGGCCGTCATGAAGCTGCTGGGCGACGACTGCTGGTGGGCGCCGCTGTGGATGAAGCGCGTTCAGCAGAAGCTGGGTCTCGGCGAGACCGAGCTGCCCGACGAGCGCAAGCGTCCCGCGGTCCGCGAACCCGAGGATCCCCGTGCGCTGGTCGGTTCCGGTGCCCCGGTCCGCCCGCCGCACGATCCCACGCATCCGGCCCCCGGCCAGCGTGCCGTCCCGACCCGGATCGCCCCGGGGCAGCCGCAGCCGCCGAGCCAGGCACCCACCAACCGGATGCCGAGCGCTCCCCCGCAGCCCCCGGCACCGCAGGCCCCGCCCGCACCTTCGTCTGCTGAACCCGCGACCACGCGGTTCAGCGCCGCCAAGGGCGCCTTCCGCAACGTGGTGTCGAACGTAACCCGCGCCGTCACCCCGCAGAACGGGGACCCGACGCCGCCGACCACCGCGATCGGCGACCCGGCGACCACCGCGTTCGGTCCGGCCTCCGAGCCCGCCACCACGGCGTTCCGCGCGCCGGGCGCGGGCCGTCCCGCCGAGCCTGGCCAGGGCCAGGGCGGTCCGGGCAACCGGGAGATCGAGTCGTGGCTCGGGCAGCTGCGCGGCAACATCAGCGCCTCCGGGCCGCAGATTCAGACGCCGTCAGACGCACCCGGCGACCAGGGCAACGAGCCGACCACGGCGTTCCGCGCCCAGCCGGCCGACACCCCTGACGCCACCGAGAAGATCGACACCGCCGAAACTCAGCGTCGCGGTACCGGCGGCGGGGTCAGCGCTGCGGATCTGCTGCGCCGGGAGGGCCGTCTGTAGCCGACGGCGTGTCCCCCGGCGACACCGCCGCGGCGGCGACCGAACCGGCCTCGGCGAGTACCTCGGCCTCGGTGGCGCGTGGATTGTCGGCGGTCAGCACCCGGATCGCGCTGTTGAGGAATGCGACGATGGGCACGGCGATCAACGCGCCGATGACGCCGGCGGTGACGCTGCCGCCGGCGATCGCCAGCACGACGGCGAGCGGGTGGACCGACACCGCACGGCCCATGACGATCGGCTGCAGCACGTGCGCCTCCAGCTGCTGCACGGCGATGATCAGGCCGAGCGCGATCAGCGCGTAGATCCAGCCCTTGGCGATCAGTGCCACCACCACGGCCACGAAACCGGTCACGACCGCACCGACCAGCGGGACGAACGCGCCGAGGAACACCAGCGATGCCAGCGGCAGCGCGAGTGGCACGCCCATGATCGCCAACCCGGTGCCGATACCGACGGCGTCGACCATCGCGACCACGAACGTGGCGCGGACGTATCCGATCAGGGAGCCGAATCCGGCCCGGCCGGCCTCGCGCACCCGGTCCCGCACGGACGACGGGATGATCTTGGTGACGAACGCATAGATGTCCCGACCGCCGTGCAGCAGGAAGATCAGGGTGAAGAGGGTCAGCAGCAGGCCGGTGACGATCTCGGTCAGCGCGCCGGCGGTGGAGAAGACCCCGCTGGTCAGCTTGGACTGGTTGTTCTTGAGGGCATCGATGGCGGTCTGGCCGACGCTGTTGATCTGGTCGGCGCTCAGATGCAGGATCGGGCCCTCGGTCAGCCACTTGCGGGCGCCGTCGATGCTCTTGGTGACCTGCTCCACCAAAGCCGGTGCGCCGTCGATGAATTGGAAGACGACGAACGTCAGGATGCCGCCCATCACCACGATGGAACTCAGCAGCATCACCGCGACGGCCGCGCCGCGCGGCAGACCGCGCCGGGTCAGCAGGTCCACGGCCGGCAGCAGGAAGGCCGTGGCCAACATGGCCAGCAGCACCGGCACCACGATGACCTCGAGCTTGATGACGATCCACAGCACGGCGAGCACCGCGCCGAAGATCGCCAAGAACCGCCACGACCAGGCTGCGGCCTTGCGTACCACCGGATCCACCGCTTCGTCGGCTTGTGACATGGGCGCCAGCGTAGCGCCGCCCGATGACACCGCGGGGTCGTTGCGCCATGCGGGCCGCGTACGGCGAGCCGCCCGCGACACGCCGGATACGCTGTAGCGGTGTCACACGAGGCTGCCCCCGGGTCTTTGACGGCCCGCCGTCGCGGCCTCTGGGCGGCGTGCCGGCGCGCTGATGCCCGTTCGGGACCGGCCCGGCCCCGCGGCAAGTACTGGTGGTTGCGCTGGGTGCTGATCGGTATCGCCGTCGTCGTGCTGACCGTCGAGGTCGTGATGGTCTGGGAGCAGCTCGCCAAGGCGTGGCGCAGCCTGTTGTCGGCGACGTGGTGGTGGGTCGCCGCCGCGGCCGTCGCGGCCCTGGCCTCGATGCACAGCTTCGCGCAGATTCAGCGCACCCTGCTCCGGTCCGCCGGGGTCCAGGTCAAGCAGTGGCGGTCCGAGGCCGCGTTCTACGCGGGCAACGCGCTGTCCACCACCCTGCCGGGCGGCCCGGTGCTCTCGGCCACCTTCGTCTACCGCCAGCAGCGGCTGTGGGGCGCCTCGCCATTGGTGGCGTCGTGGCAGCTGGTGATGTCCGGGGCCCTGCAGGTGGTCGGGCTGGCCCTGCTGGGCCTGGGCGGCGCGTTCCTGCTCGGCGCGAGCAAGAACCCGCTGTCGCTGATCTTCACGATCGGCGGTTTCGTGGCGCTGCTGCTACTGGCGCAGACCGTCGCCGCCAATCCGCAGCAGATCGACGGCATCGGCGTGCGGCTGCTGTCGTGGTTCAACTCGCTGCGCGGTAAGCCCGCCGACACCGGGCTGGAAGGCTGGCGCCGCACCCTGAACCAGCTGGAGTCGGTGAGCCTGAGCCGCCGGACCCTGACCGTCGCATTCAGCTGGTCGCTGTTCAACTGGGTCGCCGACGTCGCGTGCCTGGCCTGCGCGGCGTACGCCACCGGCGGGCATCCGTCGCTGGCCGGTCTGACTGTCGCGTATGCCGCGGCCCGCGCCGTCGGCGCGATTCCCCTGATGCCCGGCGGGCTGCTCGTGGTCGAGGCGGTGCTGGTGCCCGGCCTGGTGTCCAGCGGCATGACGCTCGCGGCGGCCATCTCGACGATGCTGATCTATCGGCTGGTCAGTTGGATCTTCATCTCGGCCATCGGCTGGGTGGTGTTCTTCTTCCTGTTCCGCACCGAGAAGGACTTCGACCCGGATGCGCCCGGAACCCCCGCCCCCGCAACGGGTGTGCCGCCCGCCGACCCCGAGACCGCGCATGATCCCGGGTAGCCGGCCGGCGGCGGCACTGCTGCTCGCCGCCGCGCTGACGTCCTGCACGACGGCACCGAAATCGGTCGAGTCTTCGACTCCCGCAACGACTTCCGCGGGCGCCGAGCCGATCGTCACGCCCGTCCTCGTCGACGTCGTGGCCGAGCCCGTGCCCGTTCCGGCGACCGACGGGAAGGTGCATCTCGCATACGAGCTGCTGCTCACCAACACCTCCCCCGAACCCGTGACCGTGGATTCGATCGCCGTCCTGAGACCCGCCGGGCCACTGCTGCAGCTGTCCGGCGCCGGCCTCGCCTACTGGACGCGGACCATGGGCGCCCGGGTCAGCACCAACGATCTCGGCCCCGGACAGCGGTCGATCGTCTGGCTGGACGTCAAACTGGACGCGGGCGGCGCTGCGCCCCAGCAACTTTCACACCGGGTGGTGGTCAAGGTACCCAAACCGATGCCCCCACTCGTGCCACCGGTGGTGACCGAGAACGTCGCACCCGTGACGGTGTCCGACCACAAGCCCGTTGTACTCGACCCGCCGCTGCGCGGCTCCGGCTGGCTCGACGCCAACGGTTGCTGCGACATGACGCCGCACCGCATGGCCCTCAACCCGATCGATGGAAAGCTCTGGGCCGCAGAGCGATTCGCCATCGACTACGAGCAGCTACGGGCCGACGGGCAGTTGTTCAGCGGGGACCGCGCGAAGACGGACAGCTACCTCTACTTCGGCTCCGACGTGCACGCGGTCGCCGACGGCCCGGTGGTGGCGGTTCTCGACGGCCTGCCCGAGCAGGTGCCGGGTGCCGACCCGACCGGCCTCACGCTGGCGCAGTACGGCGGCAATCACGTCGTCCAGGACATCGGGAACGGAAACTTCGCCTTCTACGCGCATCTGACGACCGGCAGCGTCAAGGTCAAGCCGGGCGACCGGCTGACCACCGGGCAGGTGCTGGGCAACGTCGGCAACACCGGCAATTCCAGTGCGCCGCACCTGCATTTCCACGTGATGAGCGCATCCGATCCACTGCGCGCGGACGGCCTGCCGTTCGTGTTCCGCTCGTTCCGGCTCACCGACCGACTTGCCAACATGGCGGCCGTCGACGCGCTGGAGGCCGGCGGTCCCGCGCGTCCGGAACCCGGCTTCACCGCCCGCGCCGAAAACAATGTCAGCCCACTGAATCTGGACGTGATGACCTATGACAACTGAGCAGGCCACCGGAAATCGCAGTGCCGCACTGGCTTTCCTCGCCGACGTGGTGTTGGTGGTGATCTTCTGCGCCATCGGCCGGCGCAGCCACGCCGAGGGCATCACGCTGGCCGGTGTGGCGCACACCAGCTGGCCGTTCCTGACCGGAACCGTGGCGGGCTGGGCGCTGTCGCGGGGCTGGCGCCGCCCGACGGCATTGAACCCGACCGGGTTGGTGGTCTGGGTCAGCACCATCGTGATCGGCATGCTGCTGCGCAAGGCCTCGGCTCAGGGCGTCGCGGTGAGTTTTGTGATCGTCGCCTCGACCGTCACCGCCGTCTTCCTGCTCGGCTGGCGCGGCCTGGCTCGCCTCCGCAAGTGATTTGTGCACGAAAATCCGCGCCTACCGCGGATTTTCGTGCACAAATCCCGGGTTAGCGGGCGGCGGGGCCGGGGATGCCGCAGCGGTCGCGGATGTCCTTGAGCGGCTGCCGGATGCCCTGCAGCTCCGCCTTGGTCTGCGGGTTGGCGGCCAGGTACTGCTTGACCTTGGCGTGCGCCTGGTCCTTCGACAGGCCCCGGAGGCTGGTGAAGAAGTCGTTCACGTCGGGGTGGGTGAACAGGTAGGCGGAGGTCGAGGCCTCGACGCCCGACTTGACGCCGGCGATGTCCGCAGAGGTGCAGTTGGGCGGCAGATCGTCGGCGAGGGCCGACGGCACGGCACCGAACAACATGCTGCCGGCGACTGCACCGGCACCGATGAAACCGGCAACAACGCGTCGCTTGGCCAGAGCGGAAAGCATCATGTGGTCAAACCCCTTCGTCGAGAGCTCCGATGTCGGCGACCAGTACCGATGCCGACACTGGAAGCTAATCAGAAAGTGCGACGACTTTCGCGGGACGCCACATCACCAACCCGTGGCGCGGCCGGAACTACCGCGCGGCGGGCGCCGACACCGCCTGGGCCGCGGGCACGGAGCCCGTCGCCGTCGTCACGCCGGGCAGGGTGGGCGTGAACGGCACGGCACCGGGCACGCTCGGCATCGCGGGCAACGTGGCGGGCAGTCCGCCGCCCTGCTGCGCCGACTGCATCAGGCCCATCAGCTGCGGCAGGGTCAGCGGCAGCTTGCACTGCGACGACAACGTCACCAGCGGCGCCTGCAGGTTCTGCAGCGCGGCGCCCTCCTGCGGGTTGGCATCGAAGTAGGTCTTCAGCGCTGCCAACGACTGCGGGCCGGGCTGCTGCTGCGAGATGTTGGTCAGCGTCTGGTTCGCGGTGGGGTGCGCATCCAGGTAGGTGCCCGTCGAGGTGGCCACCATGCCGATGGTCTTGGCGACCTGGCTGGCCGCGCACGGATCCTGGCCCGCACCGGCCGACGGAGCCCCGAACGACGTCACCATCACGCCGCCGACTGCAGTTACAGCGAACGCCCCGGCAAGTCCGCGGCGAACCGCCACACTGGTCGTCTTCATGGCAAATCTCCTCACCGGTTTACGGACCAGAGACGGCCATGTAAACACTCGGCAAACACTGTTTTCCCGGGGTGGCGTCAATGGCAGCGCCGGCCTCATCCGGGATTCGGCTCCCGCCATCTTGCCATCGCGGCGCGGCCGGTGACCAATCCACACAGCAAACATCCAGGTCACTGCGGTGTTCAAACCTGGCGCCGCACCCCGCCACCGGCCTCCGACAGCGTTGCCAGCGGGGCCGCCAGGGGCCCGGTTGCAGTTGGATCAAGGTTCCCGTCAGGCGCCTCATCGCCGCTCGCGAGCCGGTCACCCTACCCCATACTGGGGTAGGGTCGGCGGCACGAAACGCCGATCAAAACACTCCGGTGGCAACCGGGACGACCGCAGGAAGAGGGTTCGCCATCCAGCAGTTGATGATGCGGCTGAGCGGTCTGCTGCGGCGCTGGCGCTGGGTGGTCTTCGCCACCTGGCTGTTGCTCATGGTGCCGTCCCTGTATCTCGCGGCGACCCAGTCCAGCAACCTCAGCGGCGGCGGCTTCGAGGTCGCCGGCTCCCAATCGCTGCACGTCCAGCGCGAACTCGAGGACCATTTCCCCGGCGAGGGCGCCTCGCCGCTGGCTCTGGTCGCGGCCCCCAACGCCAACGCCACGCAGGAAGACATGACGGCCGCCGTCGATGAGCTCAAACGCATCGCGGCCGGCGTCTCCAGCGTCAAGGTCGTGCCCGACCCCACGCAGGCCGAGCCGCAGGCGGGCAAACCCTACGTCGTGACGTTGCGCCTCGACTTCAACAACAGCGGCGCCGTCGACATCGCCAAGAAGCTCCGCACCGCGATCGGCATCAAGGACGGCAAGCCCGGCCAGACCGCCGACGGCAAGGTCCGGCTGTACGTCATCGGGCAGGGCGCACTCGGCGCAGCCGCCAGTGAGACCACCAAGCACGACGTCGCCGAGGCCGAGAAGTGGAACCTGCCGATCGTGCTGATCGTGCTGCTCGCGGTATTCGGTTCCCTGGCCGCCGCGGCCATGCCGATGCTGCTCGGGGCCTGCACGGTGATCGTGACGATGGGAGTGGTCTACCTCCTGTCCATCTGGGTCACCATGAGCGTCTTCGCGACGACGACGCTGTCGATGTTCGGTATCGCGCTGGCCGTCGACTATTCGTTGTTCATCCTCATGCGTTTCCGGGAGGAACTGCGGGCCGGACGCGATCCGGAACAGGCCGTCGACGCGTCGATGGCGACATCCGGTCTGGCGGTGCTGCTGTCGGGACTGACGGTGATCGCGTCGATCACCGGCATCTACCTGATCGGCACGCCGGTGCTGTCGTCGATGGCCACCGGCGCCATCCTGGCCGTCGCCGTCGCGGTGCTGACGTCCACCACCCTGATCCCGGCGGTGCTGGCCACGTTCGGCAAGCGGGTCGCCAAACGCTCGTCGTGGCTGCACGTCTCACGCCGTCCGGACGCCACACAGTCGCGGTTCTGGACCCAGTGGACCGAGCGGACCATGCGGTGCCCGTGGCTGTCGGCGCTGTTGGCCACCGTCTTCCTGGTCGCCCTGGCCGCACCCTCGTTCGGCATGCAACTGGGCAACAGCATGCTGCGCCAGTTCGAGCCGTCCCACGAAATCCGCAGCGGCGTGGCCGCGGCGGCGGAAGCGCTGGGCCCCGGCGCGCTCGGCCCGATCCGGGTGCTGGCGACGTTCCCCGACGCGACGGCGTCCGACCCGCAGAACACCGCGACGCTCGACGCCCTGCACCAGACCATGACGCAGGCGCCGGACGTCGCCCAGGTGGCACCGCCGGTGTTCAGCAACGACAACCGCAGCGCCCTGTTCTCGGTGGTGCTCGCGGTGGACCCCGAAGACCTCGTCGCGCGGGACTCCATCACCTGGCTGCGACAACACCTGCCGGGGGTCGCCGGCCCGAACGTCGCCATCGCGGTCGGTGGTCCGACGGCGCTGATCATGGACTTCGACCACCGCGTCGCGAACACCGAGATCCTGGTGTTCGTCTTCGTGTCGCTCATCGCGTTCGTGATGCTGCTGATCTCGATCCGCTCGATCGTGCTGGCGCTCAAGGGCGTCCTCATGACGGTACTGTCGGTCGCCGCGGCCTACGGCAGCCTGGTGATCGTCTTCGAATGGGGTTGGTTCAAGGCGCTCGGGTTCAAGCCACTGGAATCGCTGGACACCACCATCCCGCCGCTGGTGCTGGCGATGACGTTCGGCTTGTCCATGGACTACGAGATCTTCCTGCTGACACGCATCCGGGAACGCTTCCTGCAGACCGGCAACACCCGAGACGCTGTCGCGTACGGCGTCAGCACCAGCGCCCGCACCATCACCAGTGCCGCGCTGATCATGATCGCCGTCTTCATCGGATTCGCGTTCGCCGGTATGCCGCTGGTGGCCCAGATGGGCGTGGCCTGCGCAGTGGCCATCGCGGTCGACGCGACGGTGGTCCGCCTGGTCCTGGTGCCGGCGCTGATGGCGATGTTCGACCAGTGGAACTGGTGGCTGCCCAAGTGGCTGGACCGCCTGCTGCCGTCGGTGGATTTCGACAAGCCGTTGCCCACCACCGATACCGGCAGCCTCGTTATCATCCCCGACGACATCTCCGCGCTGGGCCCGTCCGGCGCGGAGCTGCGCAGCGTCGTGAAGTCCGCCGCCAAGCTGAAAAGCCTTGCCGAACAGACTGTTACGGTCGCCGATCCGCTGGCGTTCAGCGGCTGCGAGCCGGGCGAGCAGCAGTACGTGCCACGCGCCGTGCCACGCCGGATCGCGGCGGCGCCCCCGCGCAAGGACCGGTCCCGCACCGGGCTGGCGTTGCTGCGCCGGCGTGCCCACGGCCTGTCCCGGTCCGCGTCGGACAACCCGGACGTGCACCCCGTCACCATGTGGGGCGGCCGGCTGTCGGTCGCGCTCGACGCGCTGTCGCTCAGCGACACCGACGGCCCCGCCATCGAGCGTCGCAGCCCCGTCGAGACGACGACGGTGCTGCTGCCCACCGGCGACCGGCTCGAGATCCCGACGGGCGCCGAAACGCTGCGGCTCAAGGGCTACCTGGTCGTGTCCCGGGGCAGCGTCCAGGACTACGCCGACTTCGTCGACCTGGTGTCCTGCATGGACATCCGGACCGCAGCCGCGGTTCTCGCCGGAATTGACGGGTATTACTGTGGAGAACGGTCGAAGAACCAGTGGGTGGCCACCCAGTTGGTCCGCAGGTTGGCCGACCCGCACCCGTTCGACGACAACGAAACGGCAGATTGGCCCGCCGTCAAACAGCGTTGTCTGGCGGTGGCAGTGGCCATGTTGGAGGAGGCGAGGTGACGTTGACATCCGAAGTGAGGGACACCCCTTCTGGTGCCGACGAGCCCGGTGACTCCACCGCAGCCGGCACCAACGGCGCACCCACCGTCGCGTTCCCGGCGCAGGCCCCCGGCGAGAAGCCCGTCGAGTTCTGGTCGACGTCCGCCATCCGCGCCGCACTGGAGAACGACGACCTCGCGGTGTGGCAGCGCATCGTCGTCGCCATCAAGCGCGACCCCTTCGGCCGTACCGCGCGCCAGGTCGAAGAGATCCTGGCGACCACCAACCCGTACGGCATCTCGAAAGCACTGTCCGAGGTGCTGGCCCGCGCCCGCACCCAGCTCGAGGCCAACGAATGCGCCGAGGTGGCGCGTCAGATCCGGCTGTTGATGGAGCGTTCCGGTCTCAGCGAGACGGAATTCGCGTCCCGCATCGGTGTTGGCGCACAAGAACTTTCGGCCTACGTCGCGGGCACCACCAGCCCGTCTGCCGCGCTGCTGGTGCGCATGCGGCGGCTCTCGGACCGGTTCGCCCGGATGCGCTCCGCGCGATCCTGAGCCGGCGCCCGAGCCGTCCTACCGCGACGCGATCGGCGTCACGTCCATGACCAGCCAGCGGCCGTCCTGCTTCGTCAGCGTGACCCGCAGACCCAGCACCGTCGCCTGCGCGGGTTTGTTCGGGGTGTTCTGGGTGGCCCGCATGACCACCGCGACACTCGCGAAATTCGGGCCGATCGTCTCGACACCGGCCGAGATGGTGCTGGCCTGCCCGGCCACCCCGCGGCTGGTCAGGTCTTTGGCGACCGCGTTGAACTCGTTGCGGTAGGCCTCCGCGCGCTGCGGTGCCATCAACGCCGTGGCGCGGTCGATCGACACGTTCGGCGCGCCGGGCGTGAAGGTCGCCGACGCCTCCGCGACGCTGCTGGCGATGCCGACCACCATGGACATGTCGGCGCTCGTGGTGCGATCCGGCACCGTCCACTTGGTGTAGCCGACGATGGCGGCCGCGACCACGGCGACCGTCGTCAGCCCGACGACCGCGAGACGCAACCTGGGCGCGTCGTCATCGGTGCCCATGGTGACGCCGTCACGGCGGAACAGCACGAAGTTGACGATCGAAGCCTGCAGCACCAGCAGCCCGACGATGGTGCCCACCACGACCCACCACAGCGGCCGGTCCAGCGCCAGCCCGATGTAGACGAGGCTCGCCAGCACCGCGAGCGGCGCCAGGATGTCGAAGACCAGTACCCGCCACGCGTTCCTCATCGCAGCGTCTCCAATCGCGAGATCAGCAACTTGCCGCCGATGTCGGACACCCCGAGGCGCAACCGCCAGCGCACGGTCTGCGGCTTGGCGCCGGCGTTCTGGCTCACCGACGTGGCGATCACGAGCACCGTCGTCGTATCCGAGGAGATGGCCGCCAGCTCGGGCTGGACGGCCGGTTTGCCCTGCTCCCCCGGCGGTGCGTGGTGCAGCGTCTCCAGCGCGACGGACTCGATCTGCCCCGTGGTCTGGCTCTGCAGCTTCTGCACCAGCTGGGTGAACGGCGCGACGGTGGCATCGAAATCGGCGTTGAGCTGGCCGACGGTGCCCTCGTGCAGCTTCGGCACGTTGACGGCGACGTTGTCCTTGGTCATGTTGATCAGCAGGCTGGCCCACTCGGCGGCGGCCTTCATCGCCTGCGCCTCGTGCACGCGATCCCTGTCGTCGGCCCGGTGCCCCAGGTAGACCCACGTCGCGACGACGACGGCGACGGCCGCGACGACACCCAGCACCGCCGAGACGATGCCGTAGCGGCTGAAGATTCCCTCAGCCTGATCGCTCGGCGCGGCGGCCTTGGCGGCGGTGGCCGCGCCGGCTGATCCGGTGTCTTTCGCTGTGTCTTTCGCAGCGTCTTTTTCGGCGGAGTCTTCGCTGCGCTCGTCGGGCATGGGCGTGAGGCTACCCGCAGCGCCCACCGGCACTGCAGCGGCGATGGCAGGATGGCGAGGTGACTCTCGAAGCTACCTCGCCCCGATCCGGTATCGACCTGAGCTACCTCGACCCCGACGCCCGCCCGCAGGACGACCTGTTCGGTCACGTCAACGGCCGCTGGCTCACCGACTACGACATCCCGGCCGACCGCGCCACCGACGGCGCCTTCCGCCTGCTGGCCGACCGTGCCGAGGAGCAGGTGCGCGACATCATCACCAACGCAGCCGGCGCGCCGAACACTGATGCGCAGCGCATCGGTGACCTCTACGCGAGCTTCATGGACACCGAGCGGGTGGCCGCCGTCGGCCTCGCGCCGCTGCGGGCCGAGCTGGCTCTCATCGTCGACGCGGCAACCCCTGAAGCGCTGGCCGCCGTGCTCGGCGGGCTGCAGCGCACCGGCGTCGGTGGGGGCGCCGGCGCGTACGTCGACACCGACTCCAAGGATTCGACGCGGTACCTCCTGCACTTCACGCAGTCCGGGCTCGGCCTGCCCGACGAGTCCTACTACCGCGAGCCGGCACACGCGGCGGTGCTGGCGGCCTACCCGCAGCACATCGCCCGCATGCTGAGCCTGGTCTTCGGCGGCGACCAGACCGAGACCGCGGCCCGCATCGTCGCGCTGGAGACCAAGCTGGCCGCGGCACACTGGGATGTGGTCAAGCGCCGCGACGCGGACCTGAGCTACAACCTGCGGCGGTTCGCCGATCTGGCCGACGAGGCGCCCGGTTTCGACTGGGACGGCTGGCTGGCGGCGGTCGGGGCGTCGGCCGATGTGGTCACCGAAGTCGTGGTGCGGCAACCCGATTTCCTCGTCGCCTTCGCGGCGCTGTGGGCGTCCGAGCCGCTCGAGGACTGGAAGGCGTGGCTGAGCTGGCGCGTGATCAGCGGCCGCGCCCCGATCCTGACCGACGACCTGGTGGCGGAGAACTTCGACTTCTACGGCCGCACCCTGTCGGGCACCGAGGCGATCCGGGACCGCTGGAAGCGCGGCGTCGGCCTGGTCGAGAGCCTGATGGGTGACGCCGTCGGCAAGCTCTACGTGGACCGGCACTTCCCGCCGTCCCACAAGGCGCGCATGGATGAGCTGGTGGCCAATCTGCGCGAGGCCTACCGCGTCAGCATCACCAACCTCGAGTGGATGACGCCCGAGACCCGGCAGCGCGCACTGGCCAAGCTGGACAAGTTCACCCCGAAGATCGGCTACCCGGCACGCTGGCGGGACTACTCGACTCTGGTGATCGACGCCGGCGACCTGTACGGCAACTACCTGCGCGGCCACGCCGTCGAGCACGATCGCGAGCTGGCCAAGCTGGGTAGCGAAGTGGACCGCGACGAGTGGTTCATGACGCCGCAGACCGTGAACGCCTACTACAACCCGGGCATGAACGAGATCGTCTTCCCCGCGGCCATTCTGCAGCCGCCGTTCTTCGACGCCGAGGCCGACGACGCCGCAAACTACGGCGGCATCGGTGCGGTGATCGGGCACGAGATCGGGCACGGTTTCGACGACCAGGGCGCCAAGTACGACGGCGACGGCAACCTCGTCGACTGGTGGACCGATGCGGACCGTGCCGAATTCGGTTTGCGGACAAAGGCTCTCATCGAGCAGTACGAGGCCTTCACGCCGCGGGCGCTGGACGCGGGCCACCACGTGAACGGTGCCTTCACCGTCGGCGAGAACATCGGCGATCTGGGCGGGCTGTCCATCGCGCTGCTGGCCTACGAGCTGTCACTGGGCGGCAAGGAGGCGCCCGTCATCGACGGGCTGACCGGCGTCCAGCGCGTCTACTTCGGCTGGGCGCAGGTGTGGCGCACCAAATCCCGTGACGCCGAAGCCATCCGGCGCTTGGCCGTCGACCCGCATTCGCCGCCGGAGTTCCGGTGCAACGGCGTGATCCGGAACATCGACTCGTTCTACGAGGCGTTCGACGTCACCACGACCGACGAGCTGTACCTGGACCCCGCCGAGCGCGTGCGCATCTGGAATTAGCCATACCACGCGAAAACCCCCTATTTCGTTGGAAATAGGGGGTTTTCGCGTTGTTCGACGGATCAGCGCGTGCCGGCGCCCGAACCCGAACCCGAGCCGCTGCCCGTGGTCGGCGTCGCGGCCGGGGTCTGCATGCCCCACTGCCAGTCGCCCGCGCCGTCGGAGTAGTTGTAGAGGCCGACCGAGTTCTTCACGACGATCGGGTCACCGCTGCCGAACTGGTCGTAGAACCACTTGGCGTTGTCGGGCGCCAGGTTGATGCAGCCGTGGCTGACGTTGCGCTTGCCCTGGTCGGACACCGACCAGGGGGCGCTGTGCACGAACGCGCCGCTGTTGTCGATGCGGACGGCCCACTGCACCTTCAGCTTGTAGCCCTCGGGGGAGTTGACGGGGACGCCGTAGGTCGACGAGTCCATCACGATGTCCGGGAACTTCTCCAGCACGTAGTAGGTGCCGTTCTTGGTCTCGTCGCCGGTCTTGCCCATGGACATCGGGAACGTCTTCTCGACCTTGCCGTTACGGCTGATGGTCATCTGGTGCGTCGCGTTGTCGGCGGTGGCGACCAGCGCGTCACCGGTGCGGAAGCTGGACTTGGTGCCCGCGGCGTCGATGTTGACGACGGTGTTGGCCGGCCAGAAGGCGATGGGCCGCCAGCGCAGCTGGGTGTCGGTCACCCAATAGAACATGCCGGGCACCGGCGGGTTCGACGAGATGTGCACGGCGTCCTGCGCCATCTGCTTGTTGGCGATGGGCCGCGGGAAGTTGATGTAGATCGGCTTGGCCACACCCACCATGGACCCGTTCACCGGGTTGAAGGTCGGCGGGTTGAACGGCGGCTGGCCGACGAACGGGGTCGGGTTCTGACCGGCCGGGGTACCTGGCGGGATCGGCTGGGGTTCGCCGGGGATCGGGGCGCCCGGGATGACGGGTGCAGGCGCCGGCGCCGGTTCAGCAGCCGGCGGGATCGGCGGTGGCAGGGGTGCCTCGGTGGGAAGACCCGGGTCGATGGGCGCTGCCGCCACATCGGGGTCCGGCGCATCCGGGTCGGCCAGTGCCGACGGGGTTGCGACGGTCATTCCGGCGACCAGTCCGGCCGCCACAACCGCGGTCAGAAGCTTGCTCTTGTACCACTGCGGCATCCGCCACCTCCAGTTCACAACGTCCCCAGTCTCTCATAGCGCGCTGACCGGCCCCTGCCGCGAAAGCCCGTCGTACCGCGATTTCGGCCCCGTCGAAGGCGGCTGAACTGCACAGTTGATCGCCTCAGATATGTCGAGCGTTACTCTCACCGGTCACACGCGACACCCGGGAAACACGGCGGACGGCTGTCGAAGCCGCGGAATCCGCGCACAATCGACCATGTGATTGTTGCCTTCAGCGTCAGCCCGATGGGTGGTGACGAGTCCGGCGGCGTCGCCGCAGCCGTCGCCGCAGCCGTGCGGGTGGTGCGCGAGTCCGGCCTGCCCAACGAGACCAACGCGATGTTCACGAACATCGAAGGTGAGTGGGACGAGGTGATGGCCGTAGTCAAACGGGCCGTGGACGCCGTGGCGGCGGTGTCCCCGCGGGTCAGCCTGGTCCTCAAGGCCGACATCCGGCCCGGCTACACCGGCCAGCTGACCGCGAAGGTCCAGCGCATCGAGGACGAACTCGGCACGTAGCCGCAAAGTGGCCGTCGACCCCTAACACGATCGACACACGCCCGTACTGCCGGCGCCATCATGCTGCCGACAATGGTCAGGCATGGGTTCTGATGTGCACGGGTTCGCCGCTGGTCCGACCATCGGCCCGTCGGTGGCCGAAATCCTCGATTCGCACGCCGCCGGCACCGGCTCTCCGGTCAAGACCGCGGCCCGCGTGGCCGACGCCATCGCCGCCCGCGGGGATGACGGCACCTGGCTGTCCGTCGTACCGCGCGAGGAGCTGCTGAAGGCCGCAGCGGAGATCGAGAACCGGCCCGGCGCCCGCACGCTGCCGCTGTACGGCGTGCCGTTCGGTGTGAAGGACAGCATCGACGTCGCCGGCGTGCCCACGACCCTGTCCTGCCCCGACTACGCGTACGTCGCCGAGCGGACCGCACCGGCCGTGCAACGCCTGCTCGACGCGGGCGCGCTCTACGTCGGCAAGACCAACCTCGACCAGTTCGCGACGGGTCTCAACGGCACCCGGACGCCCTATACGGTGCCGCGCAGCGTCTACGGCGGTGGTCTCATCTCGGGCGGGTCCAGTTCGGGCTCCGCGCTGGCGGTCGCGCTGGGCCAGGTGCCGTTCGCGGTGGCCACCGACACCGCGGGGTCCGGCCGGGTCCCCGCCGCCCTCAACGGCGTGGTGGGTTTCAAACCGTCCCGCGGACTGATCAGCACCGTCGGACTGGTACCGGCGTGCAAGTCGCTGGACTGCCTCAGCGTGATGGCGGGCTGCATCGACGACGTGGACCGGGTGTTCGACGTGATGGCCGGCCGCGACGACGCCGACCCGTGGTCACGCGACCGGGGACCGCGGCACGGCGGCGGGCCGATCCGGGTCGGCCTACCGCCGATCGCCGAGCTGGAGTTCTTCGGCGACGACGCCCTGCGCGCAGCGCATCTGAGTTTCCGCGAACACCTCGAGCGCCTGGCCGTCATCGTCGAGGTGTCCCTGGCGCCGTTCCTCGCCGCGGGAGCCCTGCTCTATCAGGGCCCGTGGGTGGCCGAGCGGCTCGTCGAGTTCGGTGATTTCCTTGCCCGACAACCTGATTCGATCCACCCCGTGGTGCGCGACATCTTCCGCAGCGGCCTGGACTACACCGCGGTGGACGCGTTCGCCGCCCTGCAGAAGCTGCAGGAGCTCAAGGCCGAGGTGGGCCGGCTCTGGCAGACCATGGACGTCCTCGTGGTGCCGACCATCGGGACCACCTTCACCGTCGAGCAGGTGCAGGCCAACCCGATCGAGTGCAACACGATGCTGGGCCACTACACGCACTTCGGCAATCTGCTCGATCTCCTGGGCGTCGCGGTCCCGCTCGGCGTGACCGGTGACGGCCGTCCGTACAGCGCGATGCTGCTGGGCAACGCCCTGTCGGACGACGCCGCGCTGACGCTGGCCGCGCGCATCCTCGACGAGCCCCGCACGACAACCGAGGTCGCCGCGGCGCCCGTCGAGGAGCTCGCATGACGTCCGTCGAGGTCCCGGCCGAACCGAACCCGTTCACCCTCACCGCCGGGCGGACCGCGCTGATCGTCATCGACATGCAACGCGATTTCCTGCTGCCCGGCGGCTTCGGTGAGAGCCTCGGCAACGACGTGGACCAGCTGCTCAAGGTGGTGCCACCGCTGGCGGCGCTGCTCGCCGCGGCCCGCGCCGCCGGGGTCATGGTCGTCCACACCCGCGAGGGCCACGAACCCGACCTGTCGGACTGCCCGCCCGCCAAGCTCAATCGCGGTGCGCCGTCGAAACGGATCGGGGATCCCGGCAAGTTCGGCCGCATCCTGATCCGCGGTGAGTACGGCCACGACATCGTCGACGAGCTGGCCCCGATCGACGGCGAGTTGGTGATCGACAAACCGGGCAAGGGCGCGTTCTACGCCACCGGGCTGCAGGACGCGCTGACCGCTGCGGGCATCACCCAACTGCTCGTCACCGGCGTCACCACCGAGGTGTGCGTGCACACCACCACCCGCGAAGCCAATGACCGTGGCTACGAATGCCTGGTCGTATCCGATTGCGTCGGTTCATATTTCCCGGAGTTCCAGCGGGTGGGCCTGCAGATGATCGCCGCGCAGGGCGGCATTTTCGGCTGGGTCGCGGACACCGCGGCGGTCATTCCCGCGCTGCAACAACTCGGCGCCCCGTCACCTTCTGCGGTCTAGAGAGGACCTGCCCATGTCCACCGACGTCTCCGATCCCCCGGCCGCCGGCACCCCCAAACCGGCCCTGTCCATTCCGTGGTGGACGCGCGGCGACACCAACGCGTTCTTCGGGCTCGGGTTCAACATCCTGGTCAACGTCCTGACGCTGACGGGTCTCATGATCGGCGTCGTCAAGGTCCCCGCCGGTGACGTACTCGGCACGATCCTGCCCGCGCTCGGGGTGGCGCTGATCCTCGGGAACCTTTACTACACATTCCTGGCCCGCCGCCTCGCCCGGCGCGAAAACCGCACGGACGTCACGGCTTTGCCGTACGGCCCGAGCGTGCCGCACATGTTCATCGTGGTGTTCGTGGTGATGCTGCCGGTCTACCTGCACACCAAGGATGCGATGCAGGCCTGGCAGGCGGGGCTGGCGTGGGCCTTCATGATCGGCATCATCGTGATGATCGGTGCGTTCGTCGGCCCCTACATCCGCAAACTGACACCGCGGGCGGCCATGCTCGGGACGCTGGCCGGCATCTCCATCACCTTCATCTCGATGCGGCCGGCGGCCCAGATGTGGGAGGCGGCCTGGATCGGACTGCCGGTGCTGGCGATCATCCTGATCGGGTTCTTCACCGACGTGAAGCTGCCGTTCGGCATCCCGACCGGACTTGCGGCACTGCTCGTCGGTACCGCCATCGGCTGGATCGGCGGGTTCATGTCGGCGCCCGATGTCGGCAAGGCGGTGTCCGACATCGCGATCGGGCTCCCCGATCTGCGGATCGGCATGCTGCTCTCGGGCCTGTCGCATCTGGCCCCGCTGCTGGGGACCGCCATACCGCTCGGCGTCTACAACTTCACCGAGGCGATGAGCAACGTGGAGAGCGCGGCCGCCGCCGGCGACAACTACAACCTGCGCAGCGTGCTGCTGGCCGACGGCGCGGGCGCGGTGATCGGCTCGGCCTTCGGCTCGCCGTTCCCGCCTGCCGTCTACATCGGCCACCCCGGCTGGAAGGACGCCGGCGGCCGGGCCGGGTATTCGCTGGCCAGTGGCGTGCTGATCGGGGCCTTCTGCTTCCTGGGCCTGTTCGGCGTGCTCGACGCGCTGTTGCCGGTGCCCGCGATCGTGCCGATCCTGCTCTACATCGGTCTGCTGATCGGCGCGCAGGCCTTCCAGGCCGTGCCGCGCCTGCATGCCGTCGCCGTCGTCGCCGCGCTGCTGCCCAACCTCGCGCAATGGGCCGGCGGCCTCGTCGACAACGCGCTCAACGCCGCCGGCACGTCGGCGGCGGCAGTGGGCCTGGACAAACTCAACGGCGCGGGCGTGGTCTACCAGGGGCTGCAGACGCTCGGCGAGGGCGCGGTGCTGGTCGGCCTGATCCTGGGCACCATGGTGACCTTCATCCTGGAGAAGAAGTTCCTCTACGCGGCGATCGCGTCGGTCGTCGGTGCGGCGTTGTCCTTCATCGGTCTGATCCACGCACCCGAGGTGGCGTGGGCGGCCAATCCACAGGTCGCCCTGGGCTATCTGTTCTTCGGGCTGGTGTGCGCCGCGTACTCGCGGTTACCCGGCGCCGATCAACCGGTCACGGTCGACGAGTCGGACGTCGTCGCCGGGCACTAGGAGACGGCGCGATCACAATGTGCCCCTGACAGCGGCGCCATCGCAAATGACGCGATGACAACGCTCGTGGAGTCACATTGCGTCAGGACCGGACGAGCCGCGCGATCGCCGCGGAGGCCTCGGCCAGCTTCTGCTCGGCCTCGTCGCCGCCGACGGCCACCGCGTGGCTCACGCAGTGCCCCAGGTGCTCGTCGAGCAGCGCCAGCGCGACCGACTGCAACGCGCTGTTCACCGCGCTGATCTGCGTCAACACGTCGATGCAGTACTTGTCCTCATCGATCATCTTGGCGATGCCGCGGACCTGTCCCTCGACGCGCCGCAGCCGCTTGGCGTAGTTGTCCTTGTTCGGCGAATAGCCGTGTTGGGCCTCAGGGTGGCCCGCCACCGCAACGTCCGACTCGTCTGCCGTCATAACCCCAGCGTACCGCATACCCCTTAGGGGTATCCAATGCAATTTCACTTGGTGGCGGCGGGCATACTTACCTGCATGTCTGCTGATCAGCCCGATATCAAGCCCCGCAGTCGCGACGTCACCGACGGTCTCGAGAAAACCGCAGCCCGCGGCATGCTGCGCGCGGTAGGCATGGGTGACGACGACTGGGGCAAGCCGCAGATCGGCGTCGGGTCGTCGTGGAACGAGATCACCCCCTGCAACATGTCGCTGCAGCGGCTGGCGCAGTCGGTCAAGGAGGGCGTGCACGCCGCCGGCGGTTACCCGCTGGAGTTCGGCACCATCTCCGTCTCCGACGGCATCTCGATGGGCCATGAGGGCATGCACTTCTCGCTGGTGTCGCGCGAGGTCATCGCCGACAGCGTCGAGACGGTCATGCAGGCCGAGCGCCTGGACGGCTCGGTGCTGCTCGCCGGTTGCGACAAGTCGATCCCCGGCATGCTGATGGCGGCCGCCCGGCTGAATCTCGCGAGCGTCTTCTTCTACAACGGCTCGATCATGCCGGGCATCGCGAAGCTGACCGACGGCACCGAGAAGGAAGTCACCATCATCGACGCCTTCGAGGCGGTCGGTGCGTGCGCCCGCGGGCTGATGTCCCGCGAGGACGTCGACATCATCGAACGCGCAATCTGTCCGGGCGAAGGCGCCTGTGGCGGTATGTACACCGCCAACACCATGGCGTCGGCGGCCGAGGCCCTCGGTATGTCGTTGCCGGGCAGCGCATCTCCCGTCGCCATCGACAAGCGCCGCGACGAGTTCGCCCGCAAGTCCGGCGAGGCCGTCGTCGAGATGCTGCGCCGCGGCATCACCGCGCGCGACATCCTGACCAAGGAGGCGTTCGAGAACGCGATCGCCGTCGTCATGGCCTTCGGTGGCTCGACCAACGCGGTGCTGCACCTGCTGGCCATCGCCCGCGAGGCCGAGGTCGAGCTGACGCTCGCCGACTTCACCCGCATCGGCAACAAGGTGCCGCACCTGGCCGACGTGAAGCCCTTCGGCCGCCACGTGATGAAGGACGTCGACGAGATCGGCGGCGTGCCCGTCGTCATGCGCGCGCTGCTGGATGCCGGTCTGCTGCACGGTGATTGCCTCACCGTCACCGGCAAGACCATGGCCGAGAACCTTGCCCACATCGCGCCGCCCGACCCGGACGGCAAGGTGCTGCGCGCGATGAACAACCCGATCCACCCGACGGGCGGCATCACCATCCTGCACGGCTCGCTGGCTCCCGAGGGCGCCGTCGTGAAGTCGGCCGGCTTCGAGTCCGATGTTTTCGAGGGCACGGCAAGGGTTTTCGAGCGCGAGCGGGCCGCCCTCGACGCGCTGGAGGACGGCACCATCACGCACGGCGACGTCGTCGTCATCCGCTATGAGGGCCCCAAGGGCGGCCCGGGTATGCGCGAGATGCTGGCCATCACCGGCGCCATCAAGGGCGCCGGCCTGGGCAAGGACGTGCTGCTGATGACCGACGGCCGCTTCTCGGGCGGGACGACGGGCCTGTGCGTCGGGCACATCGCGCCGGAGGCCGTCGACGGCGGCCCCATCGCGTTCGTGCGCGACGGCGACCGCATCCGCCTCGACGTCGCCAACGGCAAGCTGGACCTGCTCGTCGACGAAGCCGAATTGGCCGCGCGCCGTGAAGGTTTCGAGCCGCTGCCGCCGCGCTACAAGACCGGCGTGCTGGCCAAGTACACCAAGCTGGTCCAGTCCGCCGCCGTCGGCGCCGTCTGCACCTAGCCGGGATTTGTGCACGATTTTCCGCGGTAGGCGCGGAAAATCGTGCACAAAACACTCGGTGGGCGGGCTCGGTGATAGCGTGAGGTCGGGCGCGCAGGACCGCCCGACGTCCGCTCGAAGAGGCTCAGCCTCCCTGCTGATTGCTTCACCTTGTGACCGACCTCTTCTCGGCCCGATTCGCGGACGCGGGCGCATGAGAGGAGGCCGTCATGGCCAGCACACTGCCCACCAATCCGTCCCTGGACAAACTGCGCGTCGAAGCACGCACGCTGCAGCGGGCGAACGGCATCGCGCTACACGCCGCCCAGCTCGCCGTCGCCCGTCGGTATGGCTTCACCGGCTGGCCCGCACTGGTGCACTACCTGCGGCTGGCCGCGGATCTGAGCGTCGACCCAGGAGCAGTCGACGAGGACGCCCTCGCCCCCGCTGACCGGTTCTGCTCGTGGGCGGTGTTGCGGTACGACGAATCCGACGCCCCGCCGCGCCGGCAGTCCGCTGTCGAGCTGCTCGCCGCCGAACCTGATGTGGTTTCCCGCAGTGTCTGGGCCGCGGCCGCGGCCTCCGATCCGGTCGCGCTGGCCGAGCATCTCGCCCGTTGCCCGACACTGGCCGGCACCGGCGGCGGGCCGTTCGGCTGGGTGCCCATGATGTACCTCTGCTACTCGCGGATTCCCTTGGGCCGCAGTGCAAATGACGTCCTGGCCGCCGCGGCGCTCCTGCTCGACGCCGGAGCCGATCCGAACGGCGGTTACCTGTGGTGCGGCATGTCGACGCCGTTCACACTGTTGACCGGGGTGTTCGGCGAAGGCGAGCAAGGGCCGCGGCGGCAGCCCCGGCATCCGCATGCCACCGAGCTCGCGACGCTGCTCCTGCGCCGCGGGGCCCATCCGGTTGATCAGCAGACGCTCTACAACCGGATGTTCCGCCCGGACGATTCGCACCTGGAACTACTGTTCGCCCACGGTCTCGCCGACGCCGGGCCCAGCCCGTGGGAGCGACGGCTCGGCGAGGCGATGGAGACGCGAGAACAGCTGTGGCAGCGGCAGATTCGCTGGGCCGCCGAGCACGGGTTCCGCGATCGCCTCGACCTGCTCGCCCGGCACGGCATCGACGTGTCGGGTGTCGAACTCGTCGCGCAGACCTTTCCGGACGATCCCAACGCCCGTGACGATGAGGGCGCGACGCCGCTGCACCACGCCGCGTGGGAGGGAGACCTGCCGCTGATCCGGCGGCTGCTGGAGGCGGGCGCCGATCCGTCCATCACCGACGGACGGTTCGGCTCGACGCCGTTACAGTGGGCCGAGCACGCCTATCAGACCGAGGCCGCTGAACTGCTGCGCGCCGCGACTTCGGACACCACTTCCGAGTACCACTGAAACAGCTTGATGCGGTGCGGCGCATCGCTTTTGAGCAGTTCTGCCCAGCATTCCGCGACCTTCGCACGGGCTGCGACGCCGATCCACGGCTGTGGCAACAACTCTGGCGGCAGCAGCGGGTCGGGCTCGAGCGCGCGACTGAATTCGGCGGCCAGTTCGATGGCAGTGGTGAGCTGCGCGGTCGGGACGGCGTCCGGCAAGGCGGACAGTGCGCGTTCGGCGACGGCGAGCAGTCGCCGGTGACGTTCGGCGATGTCGTCCAGCGGCCACAGGAGGCCCGCGATGGCGCGCGGCTCGTCGGTGCCTCCGACGGCCAAATCCGCGGTCGTGAGCGTGGTGACGTGGTCGGTGATCGCCAATTGTTCTGCGGTGGCGGCTATTTCGCTGTCCCAGTCATTCGGCGAGACGTACAGACCACCTTGAATCGCGGCGCCACCGAGGCGCACGATCGCGTCACGCATGGCGTCACGCGCCGACCGGATCGACTCCGGGACGGCGAACGCCACGACGTGCCAGCGTCCGTCCCACGGGTTGTCGCCCCGGTCCTGGGCGTACATGAGCCGGAGGTAGTCGAGGTCCGGGGTGATGCTGCTGCGCAGCTCATCGGTCGCCCGCAGCACCGCTTTCCGGCCGCGCCCGTCGTGGACGAACTGCCCGTCGGCGACCAGTCGCTTGATGCACAACCGTACCTGCTGGTCCGTCATCCCGAGTTCGCCCGCAACGTCGTACAGTGCACCGGCGTCGATGGTCGCGTCGTCCCGCAGCATGCTCTCGACGAGGGTGCGGGTCGGCACTTCGATGGGTGCGTCCAACGGTCAGCTCCTTGTGCCCGCGATACGACGGGCGGGGCACCCAAGTCTAGGCACGCTCGTCCTGTTCGACGATGACGAACGGCCGGCCATCGGGCCGATCGAGTTGGCGGGCCAGGTCGGCGAAGAATCGCGGCGCGTCGATGACGGCGTCGGGCGGGTGCACTCCCGGGCGCCGCGCGGTGCCGTCGACGATCTGCGCCAGCCCCAACGCCAGCGGGATGCCCGTGGCCCGGGCCATGTCCCCGAACAATCCGGCCGCGGTCCCGGACAGGTCGAGGTGGGTCAGCACCATGTGGTCGCGTCCGGCGCGGGTGCCGGACGCCGCAGCGAAGAACGGCGGTAGCGTGCCTGGACCTTTGCTTCGCCACGACAACGGCACAGATCGTAAGTAGCGCAACAGGTTCGGTTTCGCGAACTGCAGTGCTGCCGTCTCGTGGGTCAGTCGGCGCCGGTCGGTGTCGCGACGCAGCACATCGAGGTAGGCCAGGGTCTGCGGCCGCATCACCATGAGGTTGATGGCCTCGCCGGTGAGTCCGAGCGTGCGCCGCAACGTGATGGGCTCGGGATGCCCGACCGTGTACGCGGTGCCGCGGCGGCCACCCGGCAGGGTCAACCCGACCGGGCGCAGCGGACGCTCGAACGTCAGCTGTCCACCCCGGACGGTGCAGATTTTGCCGCTGCTCTGCAGCATCCAGTGCACGGCCGCGGCCGACGGCCGGCCGTCTGGGCCCAACAGCACCTCGCCACCATCGCCGCCCGTCCCGGACACGTCGACCGGCCATGCGGTGTAGGCGTCGCGCACCGTGTCGAGTTCGGCGGCCGCCGTGGCGGCGAGCAGGTTGCTCACACCCGGGCTGGCGCCCATCCCGATGACAGCGCAAACGTCTGCGGCACGGGCGGTTTCGTCGAGTTCGAGCATCTGCACCGTCGGTTCCCAGTCGTCGCAGATGTCGACGTAGTGCGTGCCCGTCGCGATCGCGGCGCGCAGCACCGGGACTCCGAAGCGGTAGTACGGCCCGACGGTGTTGACGACGAGATCCGCCTGGTCCAGGAGCCGGCACAGGGCCGCCTCATCCGTGACGTCGACCTGGGCGGCACTGACCCGCACCGGCGCCTCGGCGACATGTCCGCACAGGCGGTGCGCGGCGGCGCCGTCCCGGTCCGCGACGACGATCTCGTCGACCCTGGGCAGCCGCGCGGCGAGCCGGACCGCAACCGCGCCCATGGCCCCGGGGCCGCCCAACGCGAGAATCCTCATCGGGCCTCCTTGGCGGCCGGCAGTTCCTGGACGTAGCGCCGGAGATTGTCGAGGTAGCTGGGCGCATAGATCTGCCGGGGCGCGAAAGTTCCCATCACATAAGCTTTTACGCTGTTGGGATTGTTCTCGAGGTCCTCCTTGGCGAGGCTGTGCGAGGCGTGCGGGTAGGTCTGGACCGTCAGCAGATCGCGACGCACCAGTTCACGGTAGACGCGCTCGGTCTCGGCCACGTCGACGTTCCGGTCGCCCTCGCCGAGCTCCAGCAGCACCGGGACCGTGAGGTGCGGCAGCGTGGCGCTGACGTCCGCACGGTAGTTTCGCGCGACGAATCCCCAGCGGTCCGCGGACATCGGCGACGCGTCGATGTCCGCCACGCGGTACTCGTGGTAGGTGGCACCGTTGCGCAGCAGCTGATTCGTCCGCTCCCGTCGGGCCAGCGCAGCGGTTAGTTCCGACTGCGGTGCGTTCCGCGCCCGTAGTTCAGCCCGCAGGTTGTACTCACCCTGCCGCATCCAATTGATCGCCGGCCCAACGAGAATCAGGAACTGCAGGTCGGGTTTGCGCACCGCCACCTCGGGTGCCACCCACCCACCTTGGCTGATACCCCAGATGCCGACGCGGTGCGGATCGATGTCTGCCCGGGTGCGCGCCCAGTCGATCGCGGCGCTCGTCTCGGCGGCCCGGTCGGCCAGGCTCTGGTTCAGCCAGTTGCCGGGCGCGCCGCCGACGCCGGGCTTGTTCCACGACAACGACGCATAGCCGGCCTCCGCGAAGGACTCCCAGATGGGCCGGTAGAACGCGTCGCGGCTGGCATCGGCGGGCCCGTCGCCGTGCACGAACACCACCAGACCGAACGGTCCCTTCCCCGTCTTGGGCAGGGCCAGCACACCGTCAAGGGACTGCGCCGGCGCAGGGATGGTGACGCGCTGCTCGCGAATGGCGAAGTCGTTGGCGTACAACACCCAGCCGCCCGCCGAAACCACGACCGCGACGACACAACCCAATGCGATCAGCGTGCGACGCACCCAGGCAGGACGGTGACGACCCACGGCAGAACTATCATCCATTCCACGATCGTAGCTCAAACGATAGTTAATCGAGAGTGGCGTCAGCCACTCTCGATGCGAAGACTCCTCGCGAGCTGCGGGTCAACCGAACTGCGCGTGGAGCTCCGGCAAGAAGCCGGCCAGGTGGTTCATCTCCTGCGCGCAGTGCACCAGCAGATCCCGCGGGTGCGGCAGCTGACGCGCGGCAAGGACCCGAAAAGCGTGGTCCGCCAAAGACTTACCGGCACGGAAGCTGACGTGCTGCCCGCCCATCCAGAATCGGGAACGCATCTCGGCGCCGTCGGGTGTCGGCCGCACCTGATGAACAAGCCAGCCGATGTCGACCGGGATGTCCGGCGAACCGAGGCGGGCGACGATGGCCAGCCCCGCGTGCCCTTGCGACTCGGGGCCGACGAACTGGATCGCCACCGAACTGAGCGCCGAGCCGAGGTACTCCTCGACCAGCGAGGTCCGGCCGACATAGGCCACGTCGTCACGGCCGTCGCGCCACTGCGCCGACACATGCGCCCGCGGATGCCACAGCTTGTAGCGGCGCGCGTCGCAGCCGTGCCAGCCGAACCACCAGTCCCACATCTGCGGCGTCACGCCCGGCATGTCGGTGCGCACGGCAACGGTGTACCCGCCGTCCGACAGGGTGCCGTAGCCGTTCTCGGTCTGCTGATAACCGTCGGCAGCCAGCGGTTCGTCGAAGTCCGGCAGCACCGGGCCGGCCTGCGGCCCGTGCTCGAGCGCCTCCACCACATGGCGTGGCAGCGCCGCCATCTCCGGATTGAAGAACCTGCCGAACGGCGTGTCCGCGTCGTCACCTCGGTAACCCAGGTAGCTCATGTCCGTCCCATCCAGGCGTAGAAGCGACCCTCCGGGTCATATTGTGCGCGCAACGCATCCAGTCGCGCCATGGCCGCGTCGGTGGCGAACCGGGCCGGCCGGGCACCGAGGTTCTCGTCGGCCAGCTGTATCCCGGTGGCCAGGTGGGACATCGCCGCCATGTTGGATCGGGCCCAGTCGCCGTATTTTTCGTCGTCGGCCGCGTCCTGCCAGCCGGCGTAGAGCGCCAAGTACACCTCGTCTTCCAGGCTGTAGGCCATGTCCTGACGGGCGGGCGACGGCCCCCAGTTCAGCCACAGGAAATGCGACGGATGCGGTGGCATGGTCTCGAGGATCTTGCGCACGCCCGGCAACAACTCGGTCGTCGACGCCGACGTCCACATGTTGTCCGCGGCGTAGCGGTGGTCGTTGAGATAGTTGCTCATCACCGCGTCGTACCAGGTGGGCAGATTCGTCGGTGCGAACGGCACGGCCATCAGGGCATGGGGCCGCGCCGGACACGTATCCAGCAGTGCGACTGCAGCTTTCGCTTCGTCGTCGCTGTCGGCGAACACCGGGGAGGCCAGCACGATGCCCGGCGTATCCAGACCCGAGCTCGGCAAGGCCCGCGAGGCGACGATCTGCAGCTCCACCCGGCGGTCCACGTCGGCGCTGATCGCGCGGGCCCACGTATAGATCTCGTCGGCGGCCTCGAAAGGGTAGACGTACAGGCTGCTGCCGCAGACCGGCGGCTGCGGATAGAGGCGTAGGTGGAACGCCGTCACGACGCCGAAGAATCCCGGTCCGGATCCCCGTGCCGCCCAATACAAATCAGGGTGATGCTCGGCGTCGCAACGGATCTGCTCACCGTCGGCGGTGACCACGTCAAGCGCCAGCACGCTTTCGCACGCCGGCCCCAGCACGCGACTGTTCCACCCGTAGCCGCCCTGCAGCAGGTAGCCGCCGAGTCGCACGCCCCGGCAGTGTCCCGACGGGAAGAACAGGCCCTGCTGCTCGAGTTCGGTGGCCAGCACGCTGCCACCTTTTCCGGGACCGACCACGGCGGTCATCGCGTCGCGATCCACCCGGCACGTATCGAGCCGGCTCACGTCGAGCAGCAGGCCGCCGTCGCGCAGGTGGTTGGCCGACCAACTGTGCCCGCCGGATCGGATACCGACCGCCAACTTGTTCGCGCGGGCGTAGCGGACTGCCACCACCACATCGGCGGTGCACGACGCCTGCACGATGATGTCCGGAAAGCGCTGCGGCACACGCGCGTTCCACACCGTCGCGCAGCGTGCCTCGTCATAGCCCGCGTTACCGCGGCGGAAATGTCGGACCTCGGCCAAAGCTGTCACCGCAACTCCTCACGCCTCGACGCCCCACCGAAACGTAACACCGGGAATCAGCGGCTGCGTCAAATTCGAGTTGCAGGCCTACCCGGCCGTCAGCACCGCCCGAGCCCCGACAGGATTGGCCAACGGCACCACGATCTTGCCCGGCATGATCATCATGGTGCAGACCATGCGTTCGCGATCGGACCTGCGGCCGGCCGTCAAGGTGACCGTCACGGCCTGGTCGGTCTCCTGGACCGTGGCGTGCACTCCGTAGCAGTCCGGCGATCCGAGCGAAATATTCAGCGCCACAGCAGGTTCGGGGTCCAGCCGGCTCCAGGACTCCGCCGTCAGCGGATGGGGGTCGACGATCGCCGGATCGTCGACGAACGTCGTTCCCGGCGAGACCTGCACCTCCGGCAGCGCCGTCGGGTCAGCCCAGGCTGTCGGTGCCAGGCCGACGGCCAACACGAGTCCCGCCGCGGCGACGCGCAGCACTACGTCGCCACCCGAGCCACCGCGAAACCGTCCCAGCCTTTGGCGCCGACGGTCTGGATGGCGGCGGCCTCCAGGCGCGGATGGTTGCCCACCAGCTCCAGCATGTTGCGCACGCCTTGCGCCTGCAGGTCGTCGGCGGCCGGATCGAGTACCCGGCCCATGCGCGTGACGTTGTCGACGACGATCACCGCGCCCGGCGCCGCGAGCCGCACCGCCCAGTCGACGTAGGCACTGTTGTTCTCCTTGTCCGCGTCGATGAAGAAGAAGTCGAACTGCTCGCCCCGCTCTGCCAGCTGCGGCAAGGTGTCGAGCGCTGCTCCGACCAGCACCTCGACGCGGTCCGCGACACCGGCCCGCTCGAAGTTGGTCCGGGCGACTGCGGCATGTTCCGGGGAGTACTCCAACGTCGTCACGCGGCCCTCCGCTCCGATACCGCGGGCGAGGTTGATGGTGCTGTAGCCCGCCAGCGTGCCGATCTCCAGCACCCGGGTGGCGCCGCTGATGGTCGCCAACAACGACAACAGCTTTCCGTGCTGCGCGGAGACCTCGATGGCCGGCATGCCCGCCGTCACCGCGGACTGGCGTGCGGCGGCCAGCGCCTCGTCCTCGGTGTGCAACACCCGGTTGAACATCTCGTCGACTGCCTGCGGCTCGGGTTGCGTCATGGCCCCAGGCTAGCGCGCGAAAATCCGGTGCCGGATGGGCCGATTCGCCGTCAGCGCGGCCCGTCGGCCACTTGAATGACGGACACCCTGCAGGTCTTCCCGTATCTGGGTCCGCCGCACTAGGACAGCACTGGAAACGCACGCTCGCCGGCCGCGAGCGTGCGCGTAATACACACCGAACGCGGCGTGTCCATGTACAAACACGGCCGCTCGCGGGAATGGCTGTAGTTAGCGCACGCCTTCCTTGGCGTAGACGACCCGCAGGACGTGGCCCACCTCCGGGCCCATCACGATGTCGGCCAGCTCGCAGAACGCCGCGGTGAACGCCGGACCGTGCGGCGGTACCGCAGCGGACAGGTGGTGCGCCACCTCGTGCAGGACCACCAATTCCCTCAGGGCCCAAGTGGATTGGCGTTCGGGCACCGCAATGACCGCGCCGCCGTCACCGGATTCGTAGTGCGCGGCCGTCACGCCGCGCCGCGACCGTACGGCCACCGCGCCGGCGTCGGGCCACCGTGCCGCCACTGCCGGCATGGTCAACACCTGGTCGACGTAGCTTCGCACCGCGTCGACGGACCCGAAGCGCGCCTCGGGCGGCAACGTCAACTGGGTGCCGAAGAACTCGACCGCCCGGTTGCCGCGTTCCCCGGCGCGGTCGAACAGCGTGCGCACGAACTGCTCGGCGGCGTACACCGCGGATCGTTGACCGTCCCGGGTCATCGCTCCAGAGCCGTACGCGCACTGGACAATTCGGGGCTCGGCCCCAGCCGCGCGCGGCGCCCGGCCCGGTCCCCGGCCCGCCGCGCCGCCGACGAATAGCCGGCCGACGCACTCGTCGCCCGCCAACTCCCCCGCGCCTGCGACGTCTTCTTGTAGAACGACACCAACTCAAGGTCCTTGTTGCGCAACGCAAGCGCGGTCCCCGGTTGGTCGGCGCGTTCGGCGGTCGCCGCCTGCCGGGCCTCCTCGCGGGCGTCGAGCAGCCGCTGCCCGACGCGGGCGCCGAACGCCAGCTGGAAGTTGAGCCGGGCAGTGATGGTCGGCGTCGGCCGGTGCGCACCCGTCGAGATGTAGGCGTCCGACGACTTGACCATCTGCACCACCACGCTGGCATACAGGGCGTGGGTGGCGTCGATGTCCTCGGCGAACCCGTAGGCATAGACGAAAGTCGAGTTGGACGCGATATCGCATTTCACGTCGTTGGCCCGCGCGATCAGCACGAACAACTGCACGAACGTGCGCAGACCCCGGGTGCCCGCCTCCCCGATGGTCACCGTGCGCTGCACCGGCTCCTGGGCCGCGGTCCGGGTCGCCGAATGCGCCCGGGCCACCGCCAGATCGATCGACGTCGTGGTGGCCAGCCGCTGGGCCGTCGCCATGAACGCCTCGGCCTCATGCGGGTTGTCGGTGTTCTCGGCCTGCCGCAGCAGCGCCGCGATCCGGGCCAGCATCTTGTCGTCACTCATGCTCGCGACATTATGGGACGCATATGACGTTTCCGCGCGCGCGACGGGTCGTGGCCGTCGCCGCAACCGTTGTCAGTCGGGCGGCTCCTGCGCTTCACCCGACTCCTGATCGACATCGGGCGTCTCGTCACGGCCGGTGGCGCTGGCGCGGCGAAGTTCGTCGACGGCGCTGAGCGGTCGCTTGGCCTCGCCGGTCTCGACGTCGGCGTCGGTGTATGTACCCCGGGAGCCGGGATCATCCTTGTCCATGGCAGTCCGTCCTGTTCGTCGGTCGTGATGCCGATATACCCACCGCTGAAGGTTGGACACCTCCTCCCGTCGCCGCGGGGTTCGACGGGCACTCCGCGGGGTAAGCGAGGTTGCGTGCAAACCATGGAATTGACGGTTCTCGATCCCCGCACCGGCGACACCGTGTCGCGGGTGCCGATCGCGGGCCCGTCGGAATGCGACAGCGCAGTCGAACGAGCCCGCGAAAGCCATCCCGCGTGGGCCCGGACGCCGCCGGCCGACCGGGCCGCCTGCCTGGAGTCCGCGGCGGCTGCGATCCGCGACGCCGCCGACGGATTGGCCGAACTGAACGAACGCGAGACCGGCAAGCCCGCACCCGATTCGTTGGGTGGCGTACAAGCCGGCATCGGCACACTGCTGCAGTACGCCCAGCTGGGACCGCTTCACCGCGGCCACAGCTTGCAGGGAAATTGGGCCGCAACCGATCTCATGATTCCGCAGCCACGGGGAGTCGTCGCGGTGCTGACACCGTGGAACGATCCGGTGGCCGTGGCGGCCGGCTTGCTGGGCGCCGCGCTGGCCACCGGAAACACGGTGGTGCACAAGCCGAGTGAGCGGTGCCCGGGCACCGGTCGGTGGTTCGCCGAACTACTGGCGGCCCACCTGCCAGAGGGCGTCCTCGAAATCGTCGACGGAGATGGGTCGACGGGTGCGCGGTTGGCGTCGGCCGAGGCGGTCGACGTCGTCGCGCATGTCGGGAGCAGCGCCACCGGCAGGTCGATCGCGCGGGCCTGCGCCGAACGGGGCGCCAAAGCACTGCTGGAAAACGGCGGCAACGACGCGCTGATCGTCGACGCGGGAGTGCAGACCGACTGGGCCGCCCAGCAGGCAGCGCTGGGCGCCTTTGCCAACGCCGGCCAGATCTGCGTGTCAGTGGAACGCATCTACGTGGTGGAGTCGCAGCTCGAGGCATTCGTCGAGGCGCTGCTCGGTGAAGCCCGCGAATGGTCCCGCCAGATCGGGCCGCTCGTCGACGACCGGCACCGCACTCACGTGCACCAGCACGTCACCGACGCCGTGTCGCGCGGTGCGCGCGCACTCATCGGCGGCGAACCACTGGACGGGCCGGGCACGTTCTACCCGCCGACCGTTCTGACCGGCTGTACGCCGGACATGCTCGTGTTCAACGAGGAGACCTTCGGGCCCGTCGCCGCTGTGCGCAGCGTGCCCGACTTCGACACGGCACTGTCCGAGGCAGCCGACGACCGGTACGGGCTGGCCGCCACGGTGTTGACCGGTGACATGGGACATGCCCAGGAGGCCTGGCGGGCGCTGCCGGTGGGAACTGTGAAGATCAATTCGGTGTTCGGCGGTGCGCCGGGTGGTGCGGCCGAACCGCGCCGCGCCAGCGGCAACGGATTCGGTTTCGGCCCTGAGCTGCTCGATGAGATGACGGCGATGAAAGTGGTGCACTGGTCCCCGCCGGCCGCCTGAGTCGGCCCGGCCCGAACCGTGGTGACTACTTAGTGACGAAGCCGTCCAGCGCGCCCGTCAGCTGCGGGGACAGCGGCGCCTTGTTGGCGTAGTTGGCGACGTTGTCGGTCGGATCGTCACGCAGCACGTGGCTGACACCCTTGAGCGGAACCACGGTGAGCGCGGTGTGCGCCAGCGCGGCGATCAGCGGCTGCTCCGCCTCGCAGAAGGCCTGGACGTCCGAATCCGAGCAGGTCAGCAGCACCGGCATGCCGTTCGGCAGCTTCGCGGCCAGCGCCAGCGGGTCGATGGCGTCTGCCTCCAGCACCGCCTTGGCGTTGGCGGGGTTGAGGATCGCGCTCAGGCCTTCGGGCAGCTTGGCCGGCGGGGTGCCGGTGGCGCGCGTCGACGCGACGGCCGCTGACCAGTCCGCCAGCACCTGGTCGGCCTGTTGCCGGGTCTTGGCGCCGGCTTTGACGTCGGCGTCGACCGAGGCCCGCACGCGGTTGGTGATGACATCGAGATACCGGCCGGCCAGCGGCTGCAGCAGCGCGAGGGAATGGATCTTCGGGGCATCCGGGCCGGTGGCGGTGGCGAGCGCCAGCGCGTGCACGGTGCCCTCGCCCAACCCGTATACCGAGATGCGTGCGGTGTCGGTGCCCTTCTGCTCGGCCAGGAACTTCACGGCCGCCTTGGCGCCGGCGGTGTACACCGCGCTGCCCACGTCACGCAGGTTCTGGGCGTGTGGCCCAAGCCCCGTTTTGCCGGTGCCGACCTTGTCGTATCGCAGGCTGTCGACCTTCTTGTCGGAGAGGTACTCGGCGAGCTGCCGCATGTTGCCGACCTTGCCGGCGACGGCGTTGTCACCGTTGCGGTCGGTCTGGCCGCTCTCGGAGATCAGCAACACCGACGGCGCCGCGGCAGCCCCGGGCACATGGCGGTAGCTGCCGTGGATGGTCAGGCCGTCGGCGACGAAGCTGACGTCCTCATCGACCCAGTCGCTGCCACCGCCCGGCTTGTCCGAACCGCACGCCGCCACCGCCAGCACCGCCAGCCAAACCAACAGGCGCACAGCCCATTTCACGCGAGCACCCCAGTCACAGCCGCACTTCGATCCAGCTCACGACGTCGTCGAGCACCACTGCCTTCTCGGGCTCGTTGAACACCTCGTGGTACAGCTTCGGATAGACCTTCAGCGCCACGTCGGACGAGCCGACGCACTCCACCAGCTTGCGGCTGCCGGCCACCGGGACCAGCTTGTCGTCCTCGCCGTGCACCACCAACAGCGGCGCGGTGAGGGCGGCGGCGCGCTGCGGCATGGTCTCGCCGACCTCGATCAGCGCCTTGCCCACCCCTGCGGGCACCTTGCCGTGGTACACGAGCGGGTCGGCGTTGTAGGCCGCGACCACCTCGGGATCACGCGACACCGCGTCGAACGGCAGGCTCTCCGCGGGCAACCCGGGAAGGATGGAACCCAGCACCTTCGCCGCCAGCGCCAACGGCAGGCTGACCTGGGACCGGGCGTCGACCGCCGGGCCGGACAGCACCATCAGCTTGTAGTCGTCGGGATGCTCGACGCCGTACGCGAACACGATGCCGCCACCCATGCTGTGGCCGAGCACGACCCGTGGCAGCTCGGGATATTCGGCGGTCGCGAGGCCGACCAGATGATGGAAGTCCCCGGTGTACTCGGAGATGTCACGGACCACCACGCGCTTGCCACCCGAGCGGCCATGGCCGCGGTGATCGAGAGCGAAGGTGATCAACCCCGCCTCACCGAAGCGTTGCGCGACATGGTCATAGCGACGGGCGTGCTCGCCGAAACCGTGAGACAGCACCACCACGCCCGTCGGATCGGTCTCGGGCACCCAGACGTCGTAGACGATCCTGGTGCCACCGATACCGTCGAAGCTGCGTTCGCTGCGGGTCGTGGCCATGGAGAGACAATATCTGGGGTCGGCCCACGGCGCGTCCGTCGCCGCCGCGACTCCCGCCGGATGTCACACCCCCTGCGTACCCTGGGTCACGTGAGTGTCCTCAGAGAAGACGCGGCAGCCACACCGGCACAGTCCAGGGACGCGTTCCTGGCCGACGCCCAACGGCACCGGCGCGAGCTGCTGGCCCACTGTTACCGCATGACCGGTTCTCTGCACGACGCCGAGGACCTGGTGCAGGAGACCTACCTGCGCGCCTGGAAGGCCTACGACAACTTCGAGGGCAAGTCGTCGGTGCGGACCTGGCTGTACCGCATCGCCACCAACACCTGCCTGACCTCACTGGAAGGCCGTCAACGCCGGCCGTTGCCGTCGGGGCTGGGCCAGCCGGCGGCCGACCCGCAGGCCGAGATCACCGAGCGCACCGAGACCGCCTGGCTCGAGCCGCTGCCCGACGTGCACGACGCACCGGGTGATCCGCAGACCATCGTCGGCTCACGCGAGTCGGTGCGGCTGGCGTTCATCGCTGCGCTGCAACATCTTTCGCCTCGCCAGCGCGCGGTGCTGGTGCTGCGCGACGTGCTGCAGTGGAAGGCCGCCGAGGTCGGCGAGGCCGTCGGCACGTCCACCGCGGCCGTCAACAGCCTGTTGCAACGGGCCCGCGCCCAGCTCGATGCCGTCGGCCCCAGCCAGGACGACGTCCTGGTCGCTCCGGAGTCCGACGAAGCCAAGGACCTGCTGGCCAAGTACGTCAACGCCTTCGAGTCCTACGACATGGACGCGCTGGTCAAGCTGTTCACCGCCGACTCGGTGTGGGAGATGCCCCCGTTCGACACCTGGTACTCCGGCCCGCGGGACATCGTCGAGCTGTCCCGTTTCAAGTGCCCCGCCGAGCACCCGGGCGACATGCGGTTCGTCGCCACCACCGCCAACGGGCAGTCCGCCGCGGGCATGTACATGCGCAATGCCGAGACCGGCCAGCACGAGGCGTTCCAGCTGCACGTGCTGGACATCAAGCCCGACGGCATCTCGCACGTCGTCGCGTTCATGGACCCGACGCTGTTCGAGAAGTTCGGACTGCCGGCCCACCTCTGAGGGCCACCGAAACGGTAGGGATCTCCCTTATATCTCCACCTGTCGATCGCCGATACGTTCAGTGGCACAGCCTCGTGACCTGCTGACGAAAGGGATCGATCATGAAGACCGTGCTGCTCGGCGCCGCCGTGATCACCGCCGCCTCTGCCGTTTTGGCGGCCCCGCCGGCGACCGCGAGCCCCGGCTCGTTCCTGGAGGAGATCAGCATCAACGGCGCCACCCTGCCCGGCAAGACGCCCGACCAGATGGTGGCCGCCGGCCAGGGCGTCTGCAAGGACCTGCGCGGCGGCGTGACGGTTCTCGACGAGATGACGGTCGTCGAGAAGGCATACGCCTTCAATCAGGGCGCGCTGTTCGTCAGCGCCTCGACCACTCACCTCTGCCCCGACTTCGCGGGCGGTTAGACCACACGAACCGCGGCCCCAGGGCACTAGCCACCCTAGTCTGCAAGTGACTGGTGAGTAGGTTCTTAGTTATCATCTACGCAGGTCAGGGCGCCTCTATACCATCATTCTGGAACGTGTTCTTACTTTGTGGCTATGATCTTCGTCATGAAGACCAAAGGTGCTCTGCTGTGGGAAGTGAACTCCCCGTTCCAGGTCGAGGAGATCGACCTCGGTGACCCCGTTGCCGACGAAGTCCAGATTCAGATGCATGCCGCGGGCATGTGCCACTCCGACTACCACCTGACCACGGGCGCGACCCCGATGCCGCTGCCCTGTCTCGGCGGGCACGAGGGCGCGGGCGTCGTCACCAAGGTCGGCAAGAACGTCACCGGCATCGAAGAGGGCGACCACGTCATCCTCGCGTTCATCCCGGCCTGTGGCTCCTGCCCGCCGTGCATGAAGGGCTTCCGCTCGCTGTGCGACCGCGGCGCCGTCCTGCTGGGTGGCAAGTCGATCGCCGACGGCACCAATCGCATCCACACCGCCGGCGGCAAAGAGGTCGCGGCGATGAACCTGCTGGGCACCTTCGCGCCGTACATGACGGTCCACAAGGATTCCGTCGTCAAGATCGACAAGGACATCCCGTTCGAGTCCGCGGCCATCATGGGTTGCGCCGTGCCGACCGGATTCGGCTCGGCCACCAACGTGGCGCAGGTCCAGCCCGGTGAAACCGTCGCCATCGTCGGCGTCGGCGGCATCGGCATGAGCGCGCTGCAGGGCGCGGTGATCTCCGGCGCCAAGCACGTCATCGCCATCGACCCGAACCCGTGGAAGCGCGACCAGGCGATGAAGTTCGGAGCGACGCACGTCTACCCGTCGATGGCCGAGGCCATCGCGCCGATGATCGACCTGACCTGGGGCCTGATGGCCGACAAGGTCATCATCGCCGTCGGCGAGATGAAGGGCGAGTACATCGAAGAGGCCATGATCCTGACGGCCAAGACCGGCACCTGCGTCGTGACCGGCATGGGCTCGATGATGGACGCCGACGTCAAGCTCAACCTCTTCCTGTTCACCATGCTGCAGAAGACGTTGAAGGGCAACATCTTCGGTGGCGGCAGCTCGCACATCGAGACCCCGCGCCTGGCCGCGCTGTACAAGTCCGGCCTGCTGAACATCGACGACATGATCACGCGGACCTACAAGCTCGAGGACATCAACCAGGGCTACCAGGACATGCTGGACGGCAACAACATTCGCGGTGTCGTCACCTTCGACGAGTCCGACTGGTAGCTGTTCTCGCGAACAGCCGAAGCTGCCCCTTTTCCGCGGAGAAGGGGCAGTTTTGTGTCCTGGTCACGATCACCGGGCGTTCCGATACGCGCTGGGCGATACGCCGACGCGCTTCCGGAACGCGGTGGCGAAGTGGTTCGGCGTCGAAAAGCCAACTGATGAGGCAATTTCGGCGATACTCGTCGCGCTGGACATCAACAGCATCTTGCCACGGTCGATCCGCAGGTCCAGGAGGAACTGGTACGGCGTGGTGTGAAAGGCCCGCCGGAACGCGCCGATGAAAGCGTGCACCGGCATCCCCGCCAACTGCGCCAGTGCATCCAGATGAATCTCGGAATCCATTCCGTCGCTGAGGAAGTCGACGAGCCTGGAACGAGTCTGGGCGTCAAGGTTCCGATGCCCTGGTTTCCTCGGTGCCGTAGCGGTGTACTTCTCGCAGATCAGCAGGCGGGTGGTTTCAGCCAACGAGTGGGTGAGTAACCGCGCCATGGCGTCGTCACGGTCGGCAACGCTGTAAATTTCCTCGACCAAATGGTGAATGAGCCTGTCCCGGTACTTGATTCGGGGCAACAGTGCCGTGTCGTCGATCACCCCGCGCGGGACGGCAATCTCACAAATGCCGGCGACATCGCCTTGGACCAGCGCCGCACATTGAACGCCCGCCGGCTTCCACCAGACGTCTCCTGCCGTCGGCGGCACCTGGCCCGATGGTCCCCAGTCCAGCGCGGTCTGGATGGAATGCATGGCGCCACCGCGATATACGTACACCAGATGATGCGTGTCACTGAAGCTGCACCAATCCGTTGGCGCCGAGATGCGCTCCGTGGAGAAGGCGAACGACAGCCCGCGCGCCGCAACATCCTCGCGCTCCAACACTATTCGCGGCGTAAGCGGGCGGTCGCCGTCCCACGGCTTCATCCCCATCGGAAACCCCACTGGCACATCATTTTCGATCACACGGTCGGCGGAATGCTAGGCCTTCCGAGAGAAACCGTGGCCGGTTTTGCAAACCTACCTTCTAGTAACTTCGCCTGGTTTGAATATTTGAAAAGCCCTACAGAATGTGAATGCACATCTGCCGTTCAGTCCGTACTTTTCGGGCCGGTCAGTGACAGCTGACCTCCTCGACTGAACCAAAGGAAACCGAGTTGAGTCTCGCTCTACGCCCGTATATGAACGCCGGCGTCGCGCTCGTCGGCGCCGGCGTCATTGCTCTCACCCCCGTCACGGCTTCCCCAGCGGCCGTTCATGTTCCGGCCCTGCGCTCTGCCGCAACGGTCGAACTCACGGCATTCACCAACCCGCTGGAGACCTGGGCGTCGGTTGGGCAGGCGACTGTGGGCAATCTGCTGGACATCGGTCATTACCTCGCGGCACACCCTGCGCCGGTCCTCCAGCAACTCATCGCAAACCGTATGACGGACGCCAACACGTTGGGCACAATTCTTCAGACCGTCGCGACAGGGCTTCAGGGATGGCTCAGCCCCTGGAGCCCGGATGGTATCGCCCACTACGCGCGTGTTGCGGCCGATCAAGCCCGGGCAGGCGACCTTCGAGGAGCGACCGACAGCTTGTACAACGGGATCGTCAATGGGTTCAAGTTCAAAGTAGGGCTGCCGTTGCTGGGCACGCTCGCCATCTGGCAGAGCGTGGCAAAGGACGTGTACACCATCGCCACCGAACTGCCGTACGCTCTCGCCATCGGGCCGTTCCAGTACTCTTTCACCGCCATCAAGACATTCCAGATGGCAGTTGGTGACACCCTGCAAGGGTTCGGCGACGCGCTCAAGGCGCGCGATCTCGTCACCGCGGCGAGCTTTCTCATCAATGCACCGGCAGTGATAACCGGCGCAGTCCTGAACGGCTATTCCTATTTCGACACCGCTGGGGTCCTGGGCGAGGACGGCGTGATCAATCAACTGATCAGATATACGCGCGAAAGGGTCGCACAGGCTCTCAAGCCCAAATCAACTGCAGCCGTGGCACCTCGATCAGACGTTGACTCGGCAATTTCAGACTCGACTGCCGCATCGGCGATCACTCCGTCCACCAATCCTGCAACCGCATCGTCAGGGACGGCGGTCCCGACGAAGCCCGGTTCAGCTCCCGCGCCGGCGAATTCGACGAAGAGCGAATCGACGCCAACAACAATTGACACGACCGCAGCCGCATCGACAACAACCAGCCAGGAAGCTGCGGTTCCAGTCACCAAGCCCGTCGCCGGCCCCACACCGACCCAAGCAGTCAAGGACGTCGAAAAAGCTGCGGCGAAGGCGATCTCGACTGCCGGTAAGCAGATCACATCTGCCACCAACAAGTTCGGCGAGGATCTGAAGAAGACTTTCACGAAGCCCCGCAAGCCCGCCAAGACGGATGCATCGACCAAGCCGACAAAGCCCGACTCAGACAGCAGTGGCGCGAACACGGGCCAGAAGGCCAGTTCGGGGGCAGCCAAGTAGAGATCGCACCCGCGAACGCCCCCAATTCCGTTCGAGATTGGGGGTTTTCGCACGACGTGCGGAAGCTACTCCTCCGGTTTGGAGGCGGGCGCCGCAGGCTCGGCTGGTGCGCTCTTGTGACGCGAGCCCGACCACTTGACGAAGACGTAAAGCGCCCCGCCGAGGGCCGCCAGTGGAATCAGCCACGGCAGCAGGAATCCGAACGCCAGTACGAGGTGAGAACCAAAGGCCCACAACGTGTCCCAGCCATGTTCGATCTGCCCGAAGAACCCGTGATAGCGCTCCGGGGCTGGGCCACCGCGACGCTCGGCGGTGATCTGGACGTCGACCGAGCTGTAGGTGATCTGGTCGCGGAGGGTGTCGCGCTGCGCCTGCAGGCTCTGTAGCTCGGCCTGCCTCGACGACAACGCCTCCTCGGCCTTGATCAACGCATCGGGGTCCTTCGAGTCACGCATGATCCCGAGCAACCGATCCACCGACGTCTTCAGCGCGGTGATCCGGGCATCGAGGTCGACACGGCGTGCGGTGACGTCGTCGGTCTTGACCTCGAGGGTCTGGACCGTACCGAGCCCCTTGAGCGACGCCAAAGCAGCGTCGAGCCCGTTGGCCGGCACTCTCAGCACCAGGTGGACGCTCGCGCGGCCGGACGTCGACCCGGCGTCGTCCGAGCGCTCGTCGACCCGTCCGCCCGCTTTGTCGACGATCGTGGTCGCCTTGTCCGCGGCGGCCGCCGGGTCCGCGGTGACGAGGATCAGCGACGCGGTCTTGACGATGTCCCGCGGTTGTTCGACGGGCGGCGCCGGCGCCTCGGGGGCACCGCCTTTGAAATCCGCGCCACTCTTGAGCGGCGCCGGTGCCGCCGGGGCCGACTCGGAATGCCGCGTCGAGTTGCCGCCGCTGCACCCGGCCACCAACCACAACGAGGCGATCAACAGAGCGAGAAATACGACCGGCCGGAACCGCGTGCGCGTCATGCCATCCGAGCGTACCGAGCGATTCACAGGAATTCGGCGGCGAATGTGCAGCCAGATCGCCAAGACGGCTGGATCCGCAATCTCTGCGCACATTCGGTGCGGGGTCGGCGCGCGCAGTCCCGCGGGGCGACCCCGCAACAAAACTGCCCCTCATCCGAAGACAAGGGGCAGTTTCGTGTCTGTTCGCGAAAGAACTACTTCGGAGGCATCCGGATGCCGCCGTCGACGCGGACGACCTCGGCGTTCATGTACGAGTTGGTGATCAGCTCGATGACCATGGAGGCCAGCTCCTCGGGCTTGCCCAGGCGGTGCGGGAACAGCACCGACTCGCCGAGCTTGGCCTTGAAGGCCTCGGAGGCTTCGCCCTCGCCGTAGATCGGGGTGTCAATCAGGCCGGGGGCCACGGTGTTCACGCGGATGCCGACGGCCGACAGGTCGCGCGCGACCGGCAGGGTCAGGCCCACGACGCCACCCTTGGACGACGAGTACGCGGCCTGGCCGATCTGGCCGTCGAACGCCGCGACGCTGGTCATGTTGACGATGGCGCCACGCTCACCGGACTCGGCGAGGTCGTTCTTGCTCATCTGGGTGGCGGCGATGCGGATGCAGTCGAAGGTGCCGACCAGGTTGATGTCGAGAACCTTCTTGTACAGGTCCAGGTTGTGCGCCGACTCGAACTCGCCGTCCTTGCCGATGGTGCGCTGGGCCCAGCCGACTCCGGCCGAGTTCACGAGCGCACGCAGCGGGCCGAGGTCAGCGGCGGTCTTGACCGCGTCGATGATCTGCTCGGTGTTGGTGACGTCGACGGTGACGAAAACGCCGCCGATCTCCTTGGCGAGGGCCTCGCCCTTCTCGGCCTGGAGGTCGGCAATGACGACCCGGGCACCCTTGGCGGCCAACTGACGGGCAACAGCCGCACCGATTCCTGACGCGCCGCCGGTGACGACCGCGCTAGCTCCATTGATATCCACGCCGACAGCGTATGCGAGGCCGTCCGCTCACCGGGACGGACCTCGCAAAGGTCATCCGGCGTCGACATCATGCCGATCGAACCCGGCGAATCGACCGAATCGGAGGTCGCCTGAAACACCTCGTCATCGACCCGCCCGGTGCGAGGATCCGTGTCGTGTCCGGTATCGATCTGGCAGGGACCCGGGAGGCCTTGCGGGCCGCAGCGTCCCGGACATCCGCGCTCGTACGCAGCGTGACCGATCCCGCCGCTCCGGTCCCGAATCTCTCCTGGACCGTGGCGGAGACCGCTGCTCATCTGGTCACCGGCTTGCAGCACTACGCGGGGCTTGTCACAGCGGAGACGGACATTCAGGAGTACCTCGCGCTCGCGCCGCCGCGTGCTACCCCAACCGAGCGAGGGGTGATCGCAAACGCTCGCATGCTCGAGGAGTTCACGGAACGGGATCCGCGCCGGCTCGCCGACCTGCTGATCAGCGCGGCGGAGAACTTCATCGCGGTATCCGACCGGCAGCCAACTGACGAACCGATGCCGGCCTTCAACGGTTTGGCCATGACCGTTCCGGTCATGGCCAGTGCGATGCTGGGCGAGCAACTGCTCCACGGCCTCGATATCGCCCGCGCTGTCGGGGCCGATTGGACGATCTCGAGAGCCGAGGCGTTGCACGTCATAGCCGGTGTAATGGCGATGATTCCCGACTATGTCGACCGGCAGAAGGCTGCCGGCCTGCATCTGGCTTATGAGCTGCGATTCCGGGACGGTCCCCGCTATCGCGTCACGATCGAGGACGGATCCGCCGCCGTGGGTCCGGCCGGCGGAGCCGTCGACTGCTGGATTTCAGCCGACCCCGTCGCGTACCTCTTGGTGGGCTATGGCCGGAGCAGCCAGTGGGCGTCGATTCTGCAGGGCAAGATCCTGTCGGCAGGCCGCAAGCCCTGGCTCGGCGCCAAACTCGGCCAACTGTTCGTGAAAGTGTGATGCGACGCCGCGAACGGCTACTACTGCGGGCAGACCAGCACGGTCTCGTGGAAATGCCAGCTGTCGATGTTCACGTACTCACCGGGGGCGCCCGGGGTGGATCCACTCGAATTCAGTTCGGGGATGTAGTTCGCGTTGATCTTCGCGCCGAAACCGAAGCCGGTGTTGTACTTGACGCCGCCGGACTGCTCGATGGTCCAGTTCACCATGCCATCGGCATAGGTGTAGGTCCGGTTGACCTGAAGTTCTTTGCCGAGGCCCGCGCTCGTGTGCCGGTTCTTCACGAAGGGACTGCCGTCCAGCGGCACGCAGGGTTCGGCATGCGCCTGCGGGGTGGGCAACCAGGCCAGCGCGGCGACCAGCGCGCCCGCTGTGGCAATGGTGGCAACCGAATGTTTCACGTGAATCCTCCCCGCAAACCCGACGACCCCTACTGTAGCCGCGAATTCGCCCCGGCTCCCCGGCTCCGTCAGTCCACTCGCTCGAGCACCGTCGCGGTCCACCGCCGCAACGCGTCCGCCTGCGCTCGGCTCATGCCGTCGAACACCGTCGCGCGCACCAACTCGGCATGCCCGGGGGCGGCGGCCTCGAGCGCATCCCGCCCGCCTGCCGTGAGGGTGACGACGGCGGCGCGCCGGTCGTCGGCTGCCCCGGATCGCTCGATCAGACCGCGGGTTCGCATGCGCGCCAATTGGTGGGACACCCGGCTCTGCTCCCAGCCCAGATGGGCACCGAGCGCACCCATCCGGCAATCAGGCAGCTCGCTGAGCGCCACCAGGACGTCGTAGTCCGCCAGCGACAACCCGTGATCGCGCTGCAGTTGCCGGTTGAGTGCGGCCTGCAAGCGCCCGCTCATTGCCAGGTACGCGCGCCAGAGGTCCTGTTGATCATCGGTCAGCCACACGGAATACATGACACATCATTTATGTTGTGCCGTCCAGTAGCGACACCTAAGCTCACCGACAACGACAGGGGACGAAATGACGGACAGCCCGACCGAACTCATTGATATCCGTCGCGCCGCCGACCGCGACACCACCCGCATCTCGTGGCTGGACTCCAAGCACTCGTTCTCGTTCGGCGGTCACTACGACCCGGCCAACACCCACCACGGCCTGCTCCTGGTGAACAACGACGACCGCGTCGCACCGGGCTCGGGATTCGAGACCCATCCGCACCGTGACATGGAGATCGTCACCTGGGTGCTGCGCGGATCGCTCGTACACCAGGACTCGACCGGTAACTCCGGCGTCATCTACCCCGGACTGGCCCAACGGATGTCGGCGGGACGCGGCATCCTGCATTCGGAGAAGAACGACTCCTGGCGGCTGACCGGGGCCGAATCCCACAGCGAGCCCGTGCATTTCGTGCAGATGTGGGTAGTGCCCGACGAGTCCGGCAAGACGCCCGGCTACCAGCAGCTCGAAATCGACGACGAGCTGCTGCGCGGCAAGCTGGTCACCATCGCCTCGGGCAGGCCCGAGCACTCCAATGACACCGCCATCACCATCGGCCAGCGCAATGCGGCGCTGCACGGCGCCCGCCTTGAGCCCGGCGACAGCGTCGAGCTGCCGTCGGCAAAGTACCTGCACCTGTTCGTGGCCCGCGGCGAGGTGGCCCTCGAGGGTGCCGGGCCGCTGCAGGAAGGCGACGCCGTCCGGTTGACGGCCTCGGGTGGGCAGCGCGTCACCGCCACCACGCCGGCCGAGATCCTGGTGTGGGAAATGCACGCCGATCTGCTCGGCTCGTAACCCTGCGCCGACGGCCCCGCCCCGACTCCGGTCGGCGGCGGGGCCAATTGCTGTGTCCGCCAAGGTGATTCCTCCGTCACCGCCCCGTGATGTTGATGTGACCAAAGTTGACAGAGTGTTTGCTGTGGCTACGCTGAAGGTCGTTGTATCGGACCGGAGGAAGGGCCACAATGTCGTTTCTCGGGCCGGCTACCCGACGCGCCACCGTTCGTCGCGCGCGGAAAATCGTAAGGTGCACAACGCTTCTGGCGCTGTGCGCGGGGCTGGTGGGCACCATCGGCGTACCGGCAGCCGACGCCGCCGACGGACGCTCACTTCTGGTCAACGCCATCACCAACTACCGCGGCAGCTTCCTGGTCTACAACTTCGGCGGTGACCACCCCGCGCCGATGCTCAACGCCGCGGGCAACTGGTACGAGTCGGGCAACGGCGGGCACCTGCTCGTCATCAAGGCAGCGTCGCAGCGCATGAATCCCCGCTTGCTCGTCGACTCCCACCGCGGCATCCAGTCCCGCTGCGAGCGCGATCCCCGCGCCCGTACCGCCGAAGGTCTGTTGCAGGCCTCCGAGGTCTTCACCCCGCTGGAGGCGTGGCAGGCGCTGGGCCGGCCCACCATCGCGGTCAACGCCAACTTCTTCGACATCCGCGGCCAGCAGGGCGGCTCGTGGACGTCGACGGGTTGCAGCTCGCCGCTCGGCGCCTACGTCGACAACACGCGCGGCCAGGGCCGGGCCAACGCCGCGGTCACCGGCACCATCCCCTACGCGGGCAAGCAGGGCCTGTCCGGCGGCAACGAGGTGTGGACAGCGCTGAGCACCATGGTCATCCCGTCCGACGGCGCGCCGTACATGATCACCCCAAGCAGCACAAGCGATTTCAACGCCGCGACGGGCCCGATCAACAACCTGGTGAATCAGGGCGCCCGGTTCGTCGCGGTCAGCGGCATCGGCCTGCTGGCACCCGGCGACACCGGCCAGCTGAACGACGGCGGCCCCAGCGCCGCCCGCACCGCGCTCGCCTATGTGCGAAGCCGCGACGAGATGTACATCTTCCAGGGCGGCAGCCACACCCCCGACCAGATCCAGGACCTGTTCCGCGGACTCGGCAGTGACACCGCCATCCTGCTGGATGGCGGTGGCTCCTCCGCCATCGTGCTGCGCCGCGACACCGGCGGCCGGTGGGCGGGATCCGGTACGCCACGCGGCTCCTGCGACACCCCGGCAGTGCTGTGCGACTCCAGGGAACGCGCACTCCCAGGCTGGCTCGGCTTCGCTTGAGGCGTCAGGCGTCGGGCCGCTCCTCCACCGGTGCCGCTGTCGGCACCGGGATCAGCCTTGGCGCCAACGTTTTTCGGCTCCTTCTCGACGTCGGGCCCACCCGCCCGGTTTCTGCCCGCGCCCTGCTGCGGCTCGCGCTCCTCGCCATCCGGCGCCGACACCGGCCTCTCGTCACCGGCCTCGAGATCGAACACTTCCCCGCGTGCCTGCGGATCGGCCTGAAGATCGGCCTTCGCATCGGACTCGGGCTCTTCGGTCTCGGGCTCGGCATCGGGGTCTGTCTCGGCCTGTGCCTGTGGCTCCTGGGGCGGCTGCTCGTGGGCGTGGTCGTCATCGCCCGCCGACTGCTGACCATCGTTCGGCTGCGAGCCGCCGACACCGGCCGGATTGAACTGCACCGGAACCGGATTCGGAGTGATCGACGCACTCACTGTGGCGACCGTCGGACCGGCGGCGCCGTAGTACGTCGGCAGCACGCTGCTCGTCAGACCTGCGCGAGACCCGACGTGCGGAGGGGGCGCCGGACCACATTGACTGCGCGACAACAGCGATCGGCCACCGCACGCGGCCGATGACACAAGAACGCCCGACGCGAAGGCACGTCGGGCGTTCTTGTTGCCGGGTGTCAGTGGGCGGTTGAGCCCCCGCCGGTCGCGGCAGTCGACTTCGCCGCGCCGTCCTTCTTCTGCTTCTTGGTCTTCGGGGCGTCCTTGGTGACCTTCTCGGACTTGTCCGTGCCGGCCTTGGTCGCCTTGGTGTCCTTGTCGGACTTCGCGGGCTTGTCGGCCTTCTTGTCCTTCTTGTCCTTGCCCGCGGTGGGCGTGCTGCCCGCGTCGTCGGCGGCGTGCTTGGGCTTCTGGCCGCTGTCCGGCGTCGACGGGGTGCCCTCCGGCGCGGCGTGCTTGCCCGAGGACTCCTCGGTGCCCGTCTTGCTGTCGGTCTTCGGATCGGTCTTGGTCTCGGTCTTCGGATCGACCTTCGGGTCGGTCTTGGTGTCCTCTGCCTTCGGCTCGGCCTTCGGGTCGGTCTTGGGATCCTCGGCGGCCGGCGTGGTACCGGTCTTGTCCTCGGCCGTCTTGTCCTTCTCGCCGGCCGTCTGGTCGGTGGCCTGCTTGCCGTCCTTCTTCGAACCGGTGAGGCCGGTGAGGCTGGCCGACAGCGGCGCCAACTTCGGAGTGGTCGACGGGATGTCCGTCGCGGCCGTCGCGCTGACGACGCCTTCCTTTGCCGCCAGCGAGTTGACCGTCGCGCCCTGAGTGAGGCCGCCCAGCGTGCCCAGCACTCCGTTGAGGAGGTTCTGCACCGTGCCCGCCAGGCCACCCAGCGGGTTGAAGCCGCCCAGCTTGCCGCCGGTGATCAGCTTGATCAACGCTTCGACAGCGTTGTCCGGCGCATCGGTCGGGTTGGCGCTGAAGAATTCCTTCTTGAAGCCGGCCACCAGCGAGTTCATGATGTCCGCCGGCACCTTCTGCCAGTTGACGTTCGGGAACGAGAAGAACGGCGTCGGCGTGCCGGGGTCATTCAGCGTGCGGCTGTAGGTGCCGTCCGGGTTGCGCACCACGTCGGTGTAGCCCAGGTTCACCAGGCTGGTCATGGCCGGCGCGAGAGCGTTGGCCAACTTGTAGATGGGGCTGCCCAGCGTGCCGAAGCTGACCATGTTCAGCACGTCACCGGTGAGGTACATCGGTTCCATCAACGGCAGCGTGTTGGTCGGGATCGTCAGATAGATGTTGACGGCCAACGGGTTTCCGCTCAGCAGGCCACCGGTGAGGTCACCCAGCTGGCTGGTCAGCTGGCTGGTGAGCGTCGCGGTCGAAATGCCGCGCAGCAGGTACGTCGGCAGGGTGCCGGCGACCAGGTTGTTGGCCAGGCTGAACGGGTTGGGCCACGCGGCCAGGTCCGAGAACGGCTGGTATTCGAGCGTGGCGTCGACCTTGATGGGCAGCAGGTTGGCGCCGCCGATGCCCAAGCCGGTGTTCAGCAGCGGGATGCCACCGCTGTTCATGGCGTGCACATCCGGGGTGATCAGGTTGATGCCCAGCAGGTCGCCGATCGGGTAGAAGCGCGCCAGCAGACCGCCGTTGGCGCGGCCCAGGTTGTTCAGCAGGATCATCGGCAGGACGGTCAGGCTGCCGAGGACCGGCCCCGCATGATTGGCGCCGCCCGGCTGGTTCGCCAGATCCGCGACGACCTTCGAATACGCCTGGCCCATGGAGAACGCGCCGAGACCGAAGCCGACGCTCAGGGGCACCCGCACGTCGATCAGATCCAGCTTGTCCAGGCCGATGGCGTCACCGACGGTGTTGATCACCACCTGCAGGGCGCCGATCAGCGGGCCCAGGCCGCCGAGCTTCGTGGCCCGGTCCAGCACCTCGTTGATCAGGCCCATGGCGCCGACGTCGAGGTAGTCGGTGTTGTTGATGGCGTTGGCGATCGCGTTGGCGGTGCCCGGGGTCCAGCCCAGGTCCAGCCCGGCGATCTTCAGCAGTGTGAACACCGGTCCGGCGGTGACGATGTTGACGCCGGGAATGTCCAGGTTGCTCAGATCGAGGATGTTGTCCAGGCGGATGCCCAGGACGTCCAGCAGACCGCTGAGGGTCACGTTGCCCTGGGCGTCCATGATGCCCAGCGCACTGAGCAGCGGGACCAGCGCACCGGTGAGGAGCGGGCCCAGCGCCGCGTTCAGCAGCGGCGTCAGCTTGATCGGCAGCGCATCGAGGATCTGGCTGAGCAGATTCTTCGGCAGCTGGTTGATGAGGTTGCTCAGATTGAGGCCGCTGAGACCGCCGGCGGCGCTCAGTGCCTGGACCAGCGGTGGCAGCAGCGCCTCGACGCCGCCCTGCGCCAGGTTGTACGCCGCGTTGCCGACGCCGAAGGTGATGTCGGGCAGCACGCCCGGCTTCGGGAACGGCGTGGTGAACGCCGACAGGTTGACGGCCGAATGCGACGCCGGCACCACCCGCGGCGCCGGCGCGTTCGGCACGGAGGCCGTCACCGTCATTGCGGTAGCTGTTGCGACAGTCGCACCCAGCAATGCCGCCCGCTTTGCTTGAACCCGCCCAGCCAGATGCGTAACAGCCATTTGCCCCGTCCCCTCAGCCGCCACAATCGGTTATCAACCGGACGGTAACATTAATGCACCGCAGCTCCAACACGCACCTTGACCTGCCGCTTTCCCAAATCTGGCAAACGGGTGACCGGAGCTCACTCCACGCCGCCGAGGCGATGAAGTCAGCTAATTTTCATGACGCGAAAATTATTTGCTGGAGGGCGCACCGGCCGGGCTTTGACCCTGGTGGAATCTCGGCAAATATTGACGCCAGCGGTCACTGTGATACGCACCCACCGCAGGTCCGGACGTGATTCACGCCATAGCCGGTGCGCCCGGCCAGGGCATAGCCGCCCTTGGCGGCAACCCACGTCAGGCGATTGACAGTGTGCTGACAGGTAGCACGCGTCAATTCAGGCAAACCCGCCAAACGAGGCTTGCCGCTACAGCTGAGGAGTGAGATCCAATTTGGTCAGGGCACTCATCTGACTGACCTTCCAATCAGCGCCGGAACGCTTCAGGGTCAGCCGATACGACAGGTACCGCAGCGAGGGGATGCCCTTGGTCAGTGGACTGGTCGCGACCGAGTTGGTGTAGACGATCGCGGTGGCCTCATTTGCACTGATACTTTCCACCGCTGTGCCCATCACCTTGGTCTGGTTGGTGACCTGGGCCTGCTTGTTGCTGGCGACGATCGAATCGACGAACTTGCGGTACTCCTCGGCGAAACCGCCGGCCAGATACTGCTGCGACCGGTCCGCCAGCTTGTCCATGTCATTGGGCGAGTACGACCACAGCGTGGTCACCGCCGCGGCAGCGGTCTTTGCGACCTCGAACTTGTTCTGGACCAGGGCGCGATCCGCCAGATACGGCTGCACCGCGGCACCCGCGAACGCCGACGCACCGACAAACAGGGCCGCCGCCACGACACCCGCGATCAACAGCTTGCGACCGGCAGGACGATGGGGCACCAGCACCACGGGCGCCGCCTCGGACTTCTCCTCGGCTACCTCGTCAGCCGCTTCACTGTCCGAATCCTCCTGAGCGGCAGCATCTTCCGGCTCGGCTACGGCAGCCTCGTCGGCCGAAGCGTCAGCAGCCTCGTCGGCCGAAGCGTCAGCGGCCTCGTCAACGGGCTCTTCAGCCGGCGCGGCGTCGACGGCCTTCTGCCGGGGCAGCCGGTGCCTGCGCCGGGCGGCCTTGCCCCGCGGGGCGCCGGCCGGAGCATCGGCCACAGGCTCCCCGGGGGTCACATCACCGGATTCATGCGGCTGATCTTCCACTGCTGCCCTTCCTGCGTAGCCGTTACCACCCAACGCGAGCCACTTTCCACGGTCGCGTTGCCGTCCGGCGTCGTCGTCGTCAGCTTCATCGCGATCAGCACGTCCGCGCTGCCGTCGTCGTTCCACCGTTGTACGCCCGCGTCCTCGACGGTCCCCTCCGCCGGTTGCGCGCGCGCCACCTGCATCAGGATCTGGTCGTGCTTGTCCTTGAACTGCTTGGCGAAATCACCGGTGGACTGGCCCGCGATCTTCTCGACGTACGCATTGGCGTGGAACGGGTCGACCGCGGTGAAGCCCCTCATGAACTCTTTGACATAGCCCAGCACCGCCGCCGACTTGGCCTGGCTCGCCACGTCCTTCTCGTGCTGGACCAGCAGATAGGTGCTGGCCCCGATGGCAGAGAGCACCAAAACCGCTGTGACACAGGCAATCACAATCAGCGTCACGCGCCGGGGCGCCGCCGCAACAGCCTTGAAGTACTCACCGGCGACGAAGCGCTCGGCGGCATCGATCTTGCGACGCGGGCTCATCAGCGTCCTCCCCGCGGGCTCTTGAGCACCGTCAGATTCGACAACTGCCACTTGCCGTCATGTGACTTCACGAAGTCGACCCGGACCGTGGCGGTGATGAACCGCAGGGTGTTGGCGTCGACGCCGCGCTGTCCCTGCAGCGCGAGCAGCATGGTCGCCTGATCTGTGCCGGCGCTGAGGATCGCACTGCTCACCGCGTAGTACTGGTTGGTCGTCGGCTTCTTGCTCACCGCCTGCTGCTGCTTGATCAGCTGGTCGCGGTATCCGTCGGTCACCAGCGCCTGGGCGGTCTTGAAGTCGTTCTGATACGTGTCGATGCCGTAGCTCAGGACGTGCTCGACGATCTTGGGACCCTGCTCGGAAATCTGGTGCCGCGCCTCGTCGACCGCGCGGTCATGCCGGAACTGCACGCCGTAGCTCAGCCCCACCGCCGCCAGACAGACCAGGGCGCCCGCCACCAGCACCTGCCCGGCCCGCCGCGACGGGTCCCGCTCGGGAGCCGGGACAACGCGAACTTCGGTGTGCAGCAACAGATCTGCGAAGGTGCGGTGCCGCGGATCCCAGAGCGGCCACAGCCAGCCCAGCAGCACCGCGACGGTGTCCAACAGATGCGCGAGGTCACGCAGGACCAGCCGGCCCATGCCGGCGGGAACGCCGGCAGGGACCCGCTCCACCCGGATGGCGAACAGCGACCGGCCCACGCTCCACCCGGTGATCGACGGCAGCAGCCACCGGTTCACCAGGATCGCGGCCGCGGCCAGCGTCGCCAGGGCGGCGTACACCCACAGCGTCCAGTCGGCCCGGGCGGCGTAGCCCAGCAGTGCCATCACGGTGATGATCGCCAGGCCCAGCAGCACGTCGAGCGCGAAAGCGCCGGCCCGCGCCGGCCACGAGGCCAACACCGGTGCCGCTTCGGACTCGGACCCCGTGCTCACTGCCTCGGCGCTCGTCGTCTCCTCACCAACCGTCACGAGGTGACCTGGTCGAGCTTGGCCACCTTGAACTTGCCGTCCACCGGTGCCATCTGCGCCCGCATCCGGTATCCGACTTCCTTGTCCTTCTCGGCGCTGTTGTTGATCTTCACGCGCACCGCCACCAGGACGTCGATGGATCCGTCGTCGTTGTGCTTCTCGACGGCCGCCCGCATCTGCGAGATCTGCACCTGCACGTTGGCGGCCTTGTACGCCTCGAGCGTGATGCCACTCATGAACGACGCCTGCGTCTGGTACGCGCCGGTGGCGCACTCGATGATCTTCGTCTGCGCGGCGATCATCGCCGTCGTGTCGGGAGCCTGGGTGGCCGTGACGCAGTCCTTGGCCGCCGCGATGGCGGCCGTCTCGTTCGCCGCGAGCGCCTGACTCTCCCGATGCGACTTGAGCGCGAACCAGCCGCCCGCGCCGACCGCGGCGGCCAGCACCACGAGCGCCACGCACACCGTCAGGGCGATGCCCCGCCCGATGCGGGCGGGGCGCTGCGCGCCCTCTGATTCGCCGGTTTCGCCCGGCACCAATCCCGAACTGCTCCTCGCGTGCGCCTCGATCGATTCCTCGGCAGACGGCTCTGTCGTCACCACGTCCTGCGACGTGACGTCCTGCTCATCGGTGGGGTTCAGCTGGCTGGTGCCAGCATCTCCTTCCATCCGTCGTCTCCTGGGTTGCTCGAGTTACTGACCGAATACTTCACACCGTTCGGTCCGACCACCTGACCGCTCTGCGGGTTGTAGGTGGCCTCTGGTCCTGCTGCCGGAGTGTAGAGGCACTTGTTGGGTTGCTGCCCGCTGCACTCCACCGTGCCCTGCCCCGGTGCACTGACCGGGTCACTGGACGGCGCCGACGCCCGCTCCGGGGGCGGCAGCATGTTGGCCGGCAGCGGGTTCATCCCGTTGTTGATCGACGGCGCCGGGATCACCTTGCCGGGGTCGACCGGCTGATCACAGCGCGCGGCGGGAGCCGGGCAGTTCACGATCTGGTCCGGCGTGCCGTACCACGGGTTGGTACCCAGCGGCTCGTACGGCTTGTTGTCGCGGCACTCCATGGGGCTCGCCGCGCGCTTCGCCGGGTTGTCCACACAGGGCAGGTTGCGGGAACCGCGGACCGTGTTCTGGGCGTCCTTCGGAATCTTGCAGTACAGCCCCGACTCCAGCGGTGCGGTCGACGTGTCCGCCGGGGACCGCCACTTCGACGCGGGCAGGAAGCCGGTGAGGCAGGGCGGCGGCTGGTTGATGCCCAGCGCCAGGTTGATCGGCAGCTCCTTCTCGTAGACCGCGGTCAGCGAGTCGACGATCGGACCGGCCATCGGGAGCACCACGAGCACCTGCTCGAGGCCCTTGTTATAGCGCTTCAGCATGTCCAGCACGATCTCGACGTTGGCCAGTGACTGCGGCAACGCGTCGCGGACCTCACCGAACACGGCGTTGAGCTGATCGGCTGTCGGCGCACCCTGCTGGATGGCGCTCCGCAGCGCCGCGTCCTGCTGGGCCGACTGCCCGGCCAGGACATTCAGGTTCCGGGCCCACCGCGAGATGGCGTCACCGGACTTGACCTGGCTGTCGATGATCGGCCCCGAGTTCTGAATGATGTTGTCGACCGAACCGAGGTTGTCCTTGAAGTCCCCCGCCAGCGCCTGGGTGCCGTCGACGAGGTGCTGCAGTGACGGGCCGAGACCACCGACCGCCTCCGCGGTGTAGTCGAGCAGGGCCCCGATCTTCTCCTTCGGCAGGGCTTGGAGCGCGTTCTGCGTCGCATCGAGCGCCGGGCCGACCTCCTTGGGCACCGATCCCTTGGTGATGGTCTGACCGGAAGAGAGGTACTTCTTGGACGGGTTCTCCGGCGGCACGAGGTCGATGAACTGCTCACCGACGGCAGACACCGAGTGCACGTTCGCCACGACGTTGTCCGGAATCTTCAGGTCGTTGTCGACGTCCATGGTCACCCGGGCGCCCTTGGCAGTCGGTTCGACCGCCAGCACCTTGCCGACGGTGTTGCCGAGGTAGGTGACGTTGGCCGTCTTGTACAGGCCGGCCGAGTTGGGCAGTTCGGCGTACAGGCGGTACATGCCGACCCCGAGGTACGTCGGCAACTTGAGGTACACCAGCGACAGCCCGACCAGCGCCGCGACGGTCACGATGCTGAAGATGATCAGCTGAATCTTCAGAAATCGGGTGAGCATCGGTCACTCCCCCCTTTCCACACGCGGGCCGCCCGGGGCGTTGGCCGGGTTCGGGGTGAATCGGACGTCCGGGATCATCGTCGCCGGGTCACGGCCCCACGACTGTTCCAGCGCCCGAGCCATGCCCGACAGTCCGGTGCCGGTCAGGATGCCGTTGTCGATGGCACTCAGCGTCAGGTCGAGGTGCAGCGAGATGTTCATATAGTCGCCGCGGATGACCTTGGGGATGTTGTCGATCGGGAACGGCAGCGTGAACAGCAGCTTCATGGCCGGCACCAGGTTCGGTGACGTCTTGGCGATCTGCTTGAGCGCCCGCTGCAACGTCGCCAGGTTGGTGTGCAGGTTCGCGTTGCTGTTCGACAGCGTGGTGTCCGAGGCCTTCGACAACCGGCCGAGCGCCAGCACCGCGTTCGAGAACAGGTCCTGGGTCTTGTTGAAGTGCTCGATCAGCGGCGGCGTTTCGGTCAGCACCCGGTCGAGGGTGTCGTTGCGGTCCGCGACGACCTTCAGCAACGTGTCACTGGAGCGAATGGCCCGCGTGATGTCGTCACGCTGCTGATTGATCTCGTCGGTGAAGGTGTCCAACCGGTGCAGGAACTCTTTGATCTGGTCCGCGCGCCCGTTGAGGATGTTGTAGACCTCGGACTGGATCTTCTCGACGTTCGGCACACCGCCGCCGTTGAGGATTCCGGAGATACCGGCGAGCGTCCGCTCGATGGTCGGGTACGCCGACGAGTTCTTCAGCTCGATGGTGTCGCCGTTGCGCAGCGGCTGGGGCGACGGATCGGCCGGCGGGTCCAACTCGAGGTGCTGGGCACCCAGCAGGCTGGTCTGGCCGATCTTGGCCTGCACGTTGCGCGGCAGGTTGATGCCGGGGTTCAGATCCACCGTGAGGGTGGGCACCCAGTTCTTCAGCTCGATGGCACGCACCCGGCCGACGAACACGTCGGCCACCCGGACCCGGCTGTTGGCGTTGAGGCCCAACGTTTCCGGCATCTGGATGTAGATCGTCGAGTGGCCGGCCTCGGTGCCCGGACCACCGGGCAGCGGCACGTTGGCGATACCGCGCCAGCCGCAGGAGCTGAGGATCAGCGCCGCTGCCGACAACACACCGGCCCGCCGGGCGTTACGCGCCCACCCGCTGCGGCGCGACGATGCCGAGGGTGACTTCGGCCCCATGGACCCGGTCATCATTGGCCTCCAACTTCGGCAGGAAGTGCGGGTCCGGCCGGCGCGGGCGCCGGAGCCGGTCCTGGGGCGGGCCCAGGTGCCATGGCACTCATCGGGCTCGGGTCGTTACCCGGTCGCGGCGGCGAGACCGGCCCCGGCTGCGGGTACCACGGCGGAGGCAGCGGGCTGCTCTCGTTGTAGGCGTTCGGCGGACCCGCCATGTTGACGCCACCGGTCGGCGGGATGATGTCCGGGCCGCCCATGAGCTCGTCCAGCGACTCCGGCGTCAGCAGGTCCTGCGTCGACTGTCCGACCTTGAGTCCCTGCATGCCCGGCGCCGTGATCCAGCCCGGCTCGTGCTGGCCGTGCGACCACGGGGTGTCGGGCGAGAACACACCCGGCACGGTCGTGTCCTTGTACCCGCCCGGGGGCTGCAGGCGCGGCTCCGAGTAGGTGACCAGCTTGGGCAGCGTCATGGCGGTGGTCGCCATGTTGATGCCGAACGGCAGGTAGTTGAACTTGATCGCGTCCATGACCGGCGCCAGGTACTGCGCGCACAGTTCGGCGGAGTCCTGGTAGCCCAACCGGCTACCGGCCTGGATCGAGCTGCAGATGAACTGCAGCGGGTTCGAGAAGTTGGTCACGCCCGGCAGCACACCGGAGGCGATCAGACCGCCGGTGGCCGGCGAGTAGATGTTCTCGAGGTTGGCCAGGAAGTTCGGGTACGCGTGCAGCGCCCGCTCCAGGCCGTCGCGCGGCTCCGGCTGCAGGATGGCCGACGTCGCCTCCGAGACATCGTTGATGTCGTGGGCCAGCACGCTGCCGTTCTTGTCCAGGAAGCTCCGGGTCGTCGTCATGACCTGGTTGAGGTCCTTGAGCGCCGACGCCAGCTCCTGGTCGGTGTTGGTGAACTTGTTCGTGAACGAGGCCAGGTCGTTGTTCAGCGAGACGAACTGCTGGTCACTCTTGTGCAGCGCGTCGACGAACACCGCCAGGCTCTTGATCACCTGGAAGAAGTCACCGCGACCCGTGTTCAGGGTGTTCACCGCATCCGACAGACCCTTGAGGGTCTTGTTGAACTGGGCGCCCTTGCCCTCGAAGCCGTCGGCGAACGACTCGATGATGTCGCCGAACGGGCCCTTCGGCTGCTCCTTGGTCGGACCCAGCTCGGCGAGGATGCGCGTCAGCTGGTTGCGCAGCTCGTCGTACTCGATCGGGATCTGGGTGCGTTCCTTCGGGATCACGGCACCCTCGGCCATCGTCGGTCCGCCGGTGTACGGCGGCGACAGCTGGATCACGCGCGACGCGACGAGGCTCGGGTTCAGCACCGACGCCGACGCGTTCTGCGGCACCTTGAAGTGATTCGAGTAGTGCATGACGACCTTCATCTGGTCGCCGTGCGCCTCGATGGTGTCGATGGCACCGACCTCGACGCCCATGATCAGGACCTTGTCGCCGGGGTACAGCGCGAGGACCTCAGGGAAGTACGCCGTGATCGTCGTGGTGGTGATCTTGCGGTACAGCTGCAGACCGAAGAAACCGAGGAGCACGATCGCCACGAGCGCGATCGCACCACCGATGACCGTCCCCTTGGACAGGTTCGGCTTCTTGATGTTCCGGATGTTGAAAACAGTCGACATCGTGGCGGCCCTATCCTTGCGACCCTGGCGGGAGGAACGGCGGGTTACCCGGCAACGGCGCGGTACCGGCCGGACCGGCGCTGGGACCCGGTCCCGGCGGCGCCGGCGGCGCGATCAGCGGCCCGGGGATCGGAGCGAATCCAGGCGCGATGTCGCTGTCACCGGGCTGCGGCGTGAGCGGAACCGTCCGGGCACCGACCGGTGCCGGCGGCAACGGCACCGGCGTACCGGGCACGTTCTCGGCCGGTTGTCCCGGGAAGGCGGCCGACGGCACACCAGGTCCGGTGGGAACCCCGGCCGGGTTCGGCGCCGACGGGATGACGTCCGGCGGGCCATAGGCCGGGCCACCGAACGGACCGACGCTGAGGTGCGAGCACGGCAGCGGATCGGCCGGCGACGGATCGGCACCCGCTCCCGGGGTGTACGAGCACGGCGAGCCGGGAGGCACCGCCGGGCCGGGGTGCTCCGGTGTGCCTTCGAGCTTCGGCGGGGCCGGCGGCGGCGCACCGTTGGCGAAGCGCTTGCCGTTGGGATCCGGCCACTGCGCCTCCGGCAGACCGGCGCTGCGCCAGAAGTCTTCGGGGTTCAGGCCACGCTTCTTGAACGCGGCATCCACGAACGGCTGCATCAGCTGCGGCGGCAGGATGTTCTCGACCATGACCTTGAAGTACGGGCCAGAGGCGATGGCCTCCGACAGCGAGGCCACGAACTTGCCGGCGGACACCAGGGTGTCGGCCAGGTCCTGCTTACGGGCCACCAGGATGTCGCCGATGGTCCGGAGCTGTTCCAGGACGTGGTTGATGTTCGGGTTCTCGTCGATGGTCGCCTTCAGCTGGTGCGACACCCGCGAGACGCGCTCCAGCAGCAGGCTGATGGCCTCGCCGCGCTGGTTCAGCGAGTGCAGCAGTGCCTGGGCATTGACCAGCAGCGCGTTCACCTGACCACTGCGGTCGCCGAGGATCGTGGCGATCTTGTTGGCATTGCCGAGCAGCGAGCGGACCTGTTCGTCGCGCTTGCCGATGGTCTCGGACAGCTTCTGCACGCCCTCCAGCGCGGCGGTCAGGTGCGGCGACGTCTGATCCACCGTCTCGGACAGGACGTTGAGCGACTCCTTGACGACCTTGGTGTCCCAGCCCTGCGAGGCCCGGGTGACGTCGAAGATGGCGTCGTAGATCTGGTAGGGCGTCGAGGTCTGGCCCAGCGGCAACGTGCCGCGCGGCGGCAGTTTGTGGGCGCCCTTGGCCTCGATCTCGATGGCTTTGCGGCCCAGGATGGTCTCGGTCTTGATCAGCGCGCGGCTGTCCGTACCGATCGTGTTGGTACCGATGTCGAAGCCGATGATCACCTTGTCGCGATCGATGTCCATGCTCTTGACCGTGCCGACGTTGACGCCGTCGATGCGGACGTAGTCGCCGACCATCAGGCCACCGGAATCGCTGAACTGGCCGTAGTACGTCGGCGCAGCAAACAGCATCGGCACCTGGGTGACTGACGCACCCACGGCCGTGACGAGCACGACGGCCGCCAGACCCATCATGCCTCTGCGGACCCGATCGGACCCTTCTATGGACCTCACTTCGGCGTGCACCTTCCCGACGGCTGGTTGGTGAGCTTGACTGTGCGCACGGGGCCACCCGGCTGCAGACCGTTCATCTTCAACTCGATGTCGCAGACGTAGAAGTTGAAGAAGTCGCCGTAGACACCACCGGAACGACCCAGGATTTTCAGTGCCTGGGGCACCTTCTGCAACGTGTCGTTGAGCTGTTCCTTCTGGTCGACCAGCGACTGCTGCGTGGTCTCGAGGTAGCCGAGCGTGCTGTGCAGCAGCTCGCGGTTGTCGCCCAGCAGGTCGGCGAGCGAGCCGGCCGCGTTGCTGATGTTCGCCACCGAGTCCGCGATCGGATCGGAGCGCTGCTTCAGCCCGGTGACCAGGGACTCGAAGTTCTTGATGGTGTCGTCGAACTGCTTCTGGTGCTTGACCGTGGTGTCGAGCACCGTGTTGAGGTTCTTGATCACCTCACCGATGGCCTGGTCCTGCTCGCCGATGGTCGAGGAGAACGACGCCGTCTGATCGAGGATGTTGTTGATGGTGCCGCCCTCGCCCTGGAAGATCGTGACGAGCGACGAGGCGATGGTGTTGACCTTCTGCGGATCCAGCGACCGGAACAGCGGCCGGAAGCCGCCCACCAGGGCATCCAGGTCCAGGGCCGGCTCGGTGCGGTCGACCGGGATGGTGCCACCCGGGGGCAGCACCTGGTTGCTGTCGCCGCGGCGCAGGTCCAGGAACCGGTTGCCGATCAGATCCAGGTAACGGATGTGGGCCGTGGTCCCCTGGTAGAGCGACAGGGACTTGTCGACGGTGAAATGCACCCGCGACCTGCTGCCACCGTCGATCAGTTCGACGTCGGTGACCTTGCCGACCTCGACGCCGTTGGCGCGCACGAACTGGTCGGCCTTCAGACCGCTGCTGTTGGTGAAGATCGCCGAGAACTCGTTGGTCCGGCTGAACCGGAACTGACCGAAGACGATGAAGATGCCTGCCGTGAAGGCCAGCAGGACCGCGGAGAAGATGGCGAGTTTGATCGCCGTGCCCTTGATGCTCATGGGTTGATCGTGTTCTCCCCGTCTTGACGACCCCAGACGTACTCCGATGCGAACGGCGATCCGAGACCGAAGTGGTTGTACGGCGCGATCGATGCGCCGGTGTCCATCACCATGTAGGGCATCGGGAGGATGTCCTTGGTGACCGTCCAGCAGCCCGGGCGTCCCATCGGACCGCCGGAGGCGTTGATCCGTGGGAGGTTGTCCGGGTACACGTACTGGTTGGCCGCACCGACGAGCTCGGTGTGGGTCACCAGCGAGTAGCCGTTGCCACCGAGGCCCTTGGCCGCGGCCGGCGCACCGGCGGCGAATCCGCGGAAGAGGCAGTCGAGCTCAGGGGCGTACTTGTCGAGCACCCGGGAGGTCGGCAGCAGGTCCTCGGCGCCGCGGACCAGGTAGGGGCCACCGCGCTCGAGGATGTCACCACCGGTGTTGCCGAGGCCGACGGCCGACATGAGGGCCTGGTCGATCGTGCCGCGCTGGTCGTTCAGCGTGCGCTCGGTGGTCACCGCGTTCTTCAGGCCGTCCCACAGATCCGGGGAGGCCTTCGAGTACACCTCGGACAGGTCGGCGAGGGCCTTGGTGTCGTGCCGGATTGTCGGCATGCGCTGGTTCAGGTCGGCCAGAATGACGTTGCCGTTGACCAGCGACTGCCCGAACTTGTCACCGAGCCCGTCCAGCGCCTGCGCGGCGGCGGTCAGCGTGGCGTTCAGCTTGATCGGGTCGACCTGCTCGGAGATCGCCGTGATCGTCTCGAACAAGGTGTTGAGCTCGGTGGTGACGCAGGCCGTGGCCGGTGTCGGGGGCGAGCACTTGGAGACGTCGATGGTGTCGCCGCTCTTGAGCCGCGCGTGCTCCGGATCGGTCGGCGAGGTGAACGAGACGTACTTGCTGCCGAAGACCGTGGTGGCCAACAGCTTGGTGTTGACGTTCTTGGGCAGCAGTTCGAGGTACTTCGGGTCGACATCGAGCTGCAGACGGGCCTTCGTGTCGTCTTCCTTGCCGACGACGTTGATCTCCTTCACGCGGCCGATGGGGACCCCGTTGTAGGTGACCTTCGAGCCCGGGTCCATCGACAGCCCGGACCGGGGCGACACCACATACAGCTTGGCCTTGGTGTCGAAGTAGCCGCGGAACTGGAACCAGACCACCACCAGGACGAGGGCGGAGACCACCGCAAGGATGACGCCGACGACCTTGTACGGCGGCGTGCGGTCGGTGTTGAGCGGCGCGTGGACCTGCCCCTCGGCGACGGGCGGCTTCGGCTGTGGGTTCGTCATCGCGTCACACCGTCAGGTTGAAGTTCGGGTCGGTGCCGTACAGCGCCAACGAGAAGAGCAGGACGACAACGACATTCGAGATCAGCGACGTGCGCATCGAGCGGCCCACGGCCTCGCCCACGCCGACCGCACCGCCGCTGGCGTAGTAACCGAAGTACGCGTGGTTGAGCAGCACCACCATCGACATGATGATGACCTCGAGGAACGACCACATGACGTCGTCGACCCGCAGGAACGTGTGGAAGTAGTGCTCGTACGTACCGACCGACTGGCCGTAGAACAGCGTGGTGACCAGCTGCGCCGACAGGAACGACAGCAGGATGGCCAGCGCGTACAGCGGGATGATGACGACCATGCCGGCGATCAGGCGGGTCGACACCAGGAAGGACAGGGACTTGACGCCCATGACCTCGAGGGCGTCGACCTCTTCACTGATGCGCATGGCGCCCAGCTCGGCGGTGGCGCCGGCGCCGACGGTCGCGGCCAGCGCCGTACCGGTGACGACCGGTGCGACGACGCGGATGTTGGCGAGTGCGGCGAAGAAGCCGGTGAACGCCGCGACACCGATGTTGCCCAGTGAGGCGAAACCCTGAATGGCGATCAGTGAGCCCGCCGCCAGGGTGACGAAGCCGATGATGGCGACGGTGCCGCCGATGACGGCCATGGCGCCGGTGCCCATGCCGACCTCGGCGATCAGCCGCAAGACCTCTTTGCGGTAGAAGCGCAGCGCGTGCGGAATGTGCCCGACGGCCGTCACGACGAAGACGCCGACGTGGCCGAGGCTGGCGAGCAGGCGGCCCGGGGCGCCGCCGAATTCCCGGACGCGGGAGAAGAGCCGCGGGAATCGGCCCTGCAGAACTGTCGATGTGCTCATGTCGCTACCCGGCCTGCGTTCCGAACTTGATACCGATGGTGGTGAGCACGACGTTGACCGCGAACAGGGCGATGACGCAGAGCACCAGTGTTTCGTTCACCGCGGTACCCACACCCTTCGAGCCGCCCGCCACGGTGAGCCCGCGGTAGCAGCCGACCAGGCCGGCGATCAGGCCGAAGACGGTGGCCTTGAGCACCGAGATCACGACCTCGGGGAAGCCCGTCAGCAGCGTCAGCGTCGACACGTAGGCGCCGGCGTTGACGTTCTGGATGTACACACCGAAGAAGTAGCCACCGACCAGACCGATGATGATCACCGCGCCGTTGAGCATGAAGGCCACGAACGTGGAGGCGACCACGCGGGGCACGACCAGGCGCTCGATCGGATCGATGCCGAGCACCTCCATGGCGTCGATCTCTTCGCGGACGGTCCGGGCGCCGAGGTCGGCGCAGATGGCCGTCGATCCGGCACCCGCCACCACGAGCACCGTCACCAGCGGTCCCAGCTGGGTGACGGCACCGAGGGCGGCGCCGGCACCGGACACGTCGGCCGCACCGAATTCACCGAGGAGGATGTTCAGTGTGAAGATGATCAGCACCGTCAGCGGGATCGAGACGGCCAAGGTGGGCAGGAACGCCACCCGGATCAGGAACCAGCACTGAAGGATGAACTCCTTCCACTGGAATGGCCGCGAGACCAGCGCCTTGAAGGTGAGGATGCACATCTTGACGAAGCCACCCACTTTTGTGAATGGCTTGTCGAGCTGGTCCTTGAGATACCCGACCAGGGAGTTGTCCGAGGCTGTCACAGACCAGCCTTCCCTTCCGGAAAGCGGCCGTTCCGCGGCGTCACGCGTGGCACGTCCCCTCCTTAGCCACTAGCACAAACTGAGTGATTTCCGTCTCGCTACTCCCGAGTAGTAAGACGGACCACAGGACTGTACCCGATACACCGCGTACCCCGTGACCCAACTGAGGGATAATTACGTTCAGTTTCAGCAAACGCGACATGGGCCCATCCGCCCTCCACTCAGGTGGTCGAATTTCTCAGCGCGACGTCACTTGCCACGCTTACGACACACTTGTATCACCGAACCGCTCGCGGAGTTCCGTTTTAAGGACCTTGCCAGAAGGATTTCGCGGGAGTGCGTCGACAATTTCCAGCGCTTTCGGGTGCTTGTAGCGCGCCAGCCGTTCGGTCAGGAAATCGTCGAGATCCGCCAGGGTCAGGGCACTTTCGCCATCGGCGTTCGCATTGGGCGCCACAGCAACGACGGCCACCGGGACCTCGCCCCACTTTTCATGCGGGCGCCCGATCACCGCAACTTCGGTAATCGAGGGGTGCGCGGCCAGAATGTTCTCTACTTCTGCACAGTAAATATTTTCGCCGCCGGAAATAATCATGTCCTTTTTACGATCGACGACCCAGATGTAACCCTCTTCGTCTTGGCGAACCAAGTCTCCCGAATGGAACCAACCGCCGGCGAATGCCTCGGCGGTCGCTTTCGGGTTGTTCCAATATCCCGCCATGAGGGTGGGTGCACGGTAGACGATCTCCCCGACCTCGCCCACCGGCACATCATTCATGTTGTCGTCGACGACGCGGGCGGCCACGGTCGGGATGACCCGGCCGACCGACCCGAGCTTGCGCAGCGCGTCCTGGCTCAGCAGCATGCACGTCACCGGTGACATCTCGGTCTGACCGAACGCAGCAAAGATCTGCGTGCCCGGGAACGTCGACGCCATCTCCCTCAGAAGAGTGTCCGACGCGGGCGCCGCACCCCACGAAAGGACGCGCAAAGCCACCTTGCGCGGCTTCGCCTGCTGGGCCGCGCACACGGCCTGCCACTGCGCCGGGACCAGGAAGATCGACGAGACGCCCTCGGCCTCCAGCACGTCGAGCAGGGCACCCGGATCGAACGCGCCCAGCGGATAGATGACCGTCGGTAGACCCAGCAGCAGGCCGCCGATCATGTTGCCGATGCCGGCGATGTGGAAGAACGGGACGCCGATGAAGCCGACGTCGTTGTTGATGTCCGGCGCGATCGTGAACAGGTTCGTCATGGCCTGACCCATGATGTTGACGTGCGTCAGCACGGCGCCCTTCGGATATCCCGTGGTGCCCGAGGTGTACATGATCAGCGCCGGCGAGTCCTCGGGGATGTCGACAGGCGCGGGCGGCGCGCCATCCTCGGCGAGCACGTCCTCGTAGCCGAGGACGTTCCCCTCGGTGGTGCCGCCGGCGACGATGACAGCCTCCAGCGACGGTTCCAGCTCCCGCACCGCGATGGCGACCGGGGCCAGCACCTGCTCGGTGATCACGGCTTTCGGGTCGCAGTCCCGCACCAGGTAGGCGATTTCGGGCGGCGTCATGCGGAAGTTGACCGGGACCGCGATGGCGCCGAGGACGTTGGCGGCCAGGAACGCCTCGACATATTCGGTGCGGTTCAGCATCAGGATCAGCACGCGGTCGCCGAAGCCGACCCCTCGACGGCTCAGTGCGCCCGCGAGCTTGGTGACGCGTGCCTGCAGCTCACCCCAGGTGACCGTCTGCCCCACGAAACGCAGCGCGGTCCCCTCCGGCTGCATGAGGGCGTGCCGGGCGAGGTGGGTGGTCCAGTTCTGCCGGCGGGCCAGATACGGCTGCTCGAGTGCTGCGGATGACACGGTCTGCTCCTGTGTCTCGATCGGCATCGCGGCGGAAGTGAAGTGATCGCGACAAACGATGCTGATATTTGATCAAATATAGTGTTGCCGCCGTCACAATAGGACGCCCGCACCATCCGGACAACCGCCGGGTGCCCCTACCCCGCCGACAAGAAGGACTGCCGTGAACGTCTCGGCGAAACCGCTACCCGGCCTGCGCCGGCGGGAACAGCTATCTGACGAGGTGGCGGCCCATCTCCGGGCGGCCATCATGTCGGGCACCCTGCGGCCGGGCACCTTCGTCCGGCTCGACGAGACCGCGGCCACGCTCGGCGTCAGCATCACGCCGGTCCGCGAGGCGCTGCGCACGCTGCGCGGTGAGGGCATGGTCGAGCTCGAACCCAACCGCGGCCACGTGGTGTCCGCGTTCACCCGCGACGACATCGCCGACATCTTCTGGCTGCAGGCGACCATCGCCACCGAGATCGCCGCGAATGCGGCCCGGCGGATCACCGAACCCGCGATCGCCGAACTCGACCGGCTCACCGACGAACTCGCCGACGCCGTCGCCGCGGGTGACGTCGACGCGATCGCGCTGGCAGAGTTCTTGTTCCACAAGGAGTTCAACCGCGCCGCGGGCCGGACCAAGCTGGCCTGGTTCCTACTGCACGCGGCCCGGTACCTGCCGGTCCGGATCTACGCCACCGACCCGCAGTGGGGTGCGGCGACCGTGGCCAACCACCGCGAATTGGTTGCGGCCTTGCGGGACAGGGATATCGATGAGGTCGTCCGGCAGACGCGCCGCCAGTTCGACGATGCCGCCGAACGGCTGACCGGACGGCTCGACGAACTCGGGCTGTGGCCCTCTTCGGACTAGTCGGCTAGTTCGCGGCGAGCTGCTCGGCGCGCGTCTTGAGGTTGCCGGCCAGGTGGTCCAGCGCGTCGTTGACGACCTTCTTGATCATCATCGACGGGATACCCGGCATGTCGACCTCGACGTCCATGTCGACGGTCAGCAGGGCGCTGGACCCGAGGTCGACCACGGAGAACAGCTGCTCCTGCTTGGAGAACAGGTTGCCCTGCTGCATGACGGTCTGAATCTGGCCGTCGCCCGGGTAGTAGACGGCCTGGATGTACGAGCCGTCCATGCCCTGAATCTTGGTGTCCAGGCGAAGCTGGCTGGGCCGGCCGTCGTCGTAGCGGTGCAGGATCCAGCAGCCCGTGACCTCTTCGTTCCACTGCGGGTAGGCCTCGAAGTCGGCGACGATCCCCAGGATCTGCGCTGCAGGTGCGGCAACCTCGACGGTCTTGCTCACGATCGGCATGGCCCAGAGCATATCGAGGCCGCTGTCCCGCACATCTTGCGCGTGTGTCCGTTGATCCTGAACTGACGGCGGATATCTCTCGACATTTCCCGCCCTGGATACCGGCTCAACGCATCCGGCGCCGGTCCGGCCGTTGACCCTGAGCCGGCGCACTCCGTTACTCGAGATTCTTCGCCATCAGTGCAGAGTCAGCTGACGACGGCGGTCTCCAGCAGTTCCCGGATCGGCGCCGGGATCGGCACGGGACGACGGGTGTCGCGGTCGACGTAGACGTGCACCCAGCTGCCGACGGCTGCGGGTGTGCTGTCACCGTCGGCCCACAGCCCGGTGCGGTAGGTGACGCTGCTGTTGCCCAGCCGGGTCACCGCGAGCCCGACGACCAGCTGCGACGGGAACTTCAGTTCCGCGAAGTACCGGCACCCCGATTCGGCGACGACCCCGAGCCACGGCGCGGCCACCGGGTCGACGTCGCGCGTGGTGTTGATCCACGCGTTGATCGCGGTGTCGAAGAGCTCGTAATAGACCGCGTTGTTGAGGTGCCCGAACATGTCGTTGTCGGTCCACCGGGTCTGCACGGGCCAGTGCACCGGGAATTCCGCGGTGGTCAGTGCCTGCTCCATGTCGGCCAGTCTGTCAGGCTGGTGCCATGTTGATTCGCGGTGCCGTACTCGAAGAGATCGGGCGCGCCCGCCCCTACGCCGAATCGAAGCCGCTCACCATCAGCGAGCTGGACCTCGACGGCCCGGGCGACGGCGAGCTGCTGGTGCGTATCGAAGCGGCCGGGCTGTGTCATTCCGATCTTTCTGTGGTCGACGGCAACCGGGTCCGCCCGGTGCCGATGCTGCTCGGTCACGAAGCGGCCGGAATCGTCGAACAGGTCGGCGGCACTTCGGATTTGGCGGTGGGGCAGCGCGTCGTCATGACGTTCCTGCCACGCTGCGGCCAGTGCCGGTCCTGCGCGACGGACGGCCTGGCACCCTGCATTCCCGGCAGCGCCGCCAACGGCGCGGGCACGTTGCTCGGCGGCGACACGCGGTTATCCCGAAGCGGTGCAACGGTTCTCCATCACCTGGGGGTGTCGGCCTTTGCGACGCACGCGGTGGTGGACCGCCGTTCGGTGGTGCCCGTCGACGCCGATGTGCCACCCGTCGTCGCCTCGCTGCTCGGCTGCGCGGTGCTGACCGGCGGCGGCGCGGTGCTCAACGCCGGACAACCGAAGCCCGGCCAGACGGTGGCGATCGTCGGCATGGGCGGGGTCGGCATGGCCGCGATGCTCACAGCGCTGGCGCACGACGACGTGCGGGTGGTCGCCGTGGACCGGCTGCCAGACAAGCTCGAGCAGGCCCGCGCGCTCGGTGCGCACGACGCCGTCACCGATCCGGGAGACCTCAAGGCCGATGTGGTGATCGAGGCGGCCGGCCACCCCGCGGCCCTTGAGACCGCCATCGGCATGACGGCCCCCGGCGGCAAGACCATCACGGTCGGGCTACCGCACCCCGACGCGCGAATCTCGGTGTCGCCCTTGGCATTGGTCGCCGACGGCCGGTCACTGATCGGCAGCTATCTCGGGTCGGCCGTGCCGGCCCGGGACATCCCGCGTTTCGTCGAGCTGTGGCGGTCGGGTCGGCTGCCGGTCGAGAAGCTGGTGTCAGACACCATCTCGCTGGACGACATCAACACCGGCATGGACGCCCTCGCCGACGGCCGCGCGGTGCGGCAGATCGTGCAGTTCTGAGCTAGAACCAGGCGTCCCGCATCTCGAGCGTCGTGCGGTCCAGCGACTCCAGCAGGTCCAATTGCGGTGCGGTCTTGGGCAATTCGAACCGGAAGAAATACCGGGTTGCCTGCCGCTTGCCGTCGTAGAAGTCGCCGTCCTTACCCGCGGCGGCCACGAACTGTTCGAGCCACAGCCACGCCACCACGATGTGCCCGAGCGCTTCCAAATAGACGTGGCTGTTGGCCATCACCGCGGGAATGTCGCCCGAGCCGAACATGCCGCCAGTGACGGCGACCAGTCGCTGCCAGGACGCGTCCAGGGCGCCCGCGAGTTCGGCACCCTCACCACCCAGTTCGCCCGCCGCGCGCACCGTCTCCGCGATGACCTGTCCCAGCGCCGCCAGGCTCGCCCCGCCCCGCTGAGTCACCTTGCGGCCCAACAGGTCCAGGCTCTGGATACCGTTGGTGCCCTCGTGGATCGGGTTCAGCCGGTTGTCGCGGTAGTGCTGTTCGACGTCGTACTCGCGCGTGTAGCCGTACCCGCCGTGCACCTGGATCGCCAGGTTGTTGGCTTCCAGACACCACTGCGAAGGCCAGCTCTTGGCGATCGGGGTCAGGATGTCGATCAGCAGGCCGGCCGCATCGGCTTCGTCGTCCGACTCCGCGCTGTGCTGCACGTCCACCAACCGCGCACAGTACAGACCGAGGGCCATGCCGCCTTCGACATAGGCTTTCTGCGCCAACAGCATTCGTCGCACATCGGGATGCTCGACGATCGGCACCTGCGGCGTCGTCGGGTCCTTGACGTCCAGCGGGCGGCCCTGCGGCCGCTCCCGGGCGTACTGCACGGACTTCAGGTAGCCGGTGTAGCCGAGCGCCACGGCACCCATGCCGACGGCCATCCGCGCCTCGTTCATCATCTGGAACATGTAGACGATGCCGCGGTGCGGCTCGCCGACCAGATAGCCGACCGCGCCGTTCTCGCCGCCCGGATTGAATTGCGTATCACCGAAATTCAGCACCGTGTTGGTGACGCCGCGCTGCCCCATCTTGTGGTTCAGGCCCGCGATGGCGACGTCGTTGCGCTCGCCGATCGACCCGTCGGGGTTCACCAGGTACTTGGGCACGATGAACAGCGAGATGCCCTTGGTGCCGGGAGGTCCGCCGGGCAGCTTGGCCAGCACCAGGTTGACGATGTTGTCGGTGATCTCGTGCTCGGCGCCCGAGATCCACATCTTCGACCCGAACAGCCGGTAGGTGCCGTCGTCGCGCGGTTCGGCGCGGGTGGCCACGTCGGCGAGCGACGATCCGGCCTGCGTCTCCGAGAGCGCCATGGTGCCCGAAAAGCGTCCTGCCAGCATGGGTTTGACGTAGGTCTCGATCTGCTCGGGCGTACCGAACTTGGTGAGCAGATTGGCGTTGGCGATGGTCAGCATCAGGTAACCCGACGTCGACACGTTGGCCGCGGCGATCCACGCGAACGCCGCCTGCGCGACGACGGCGGGCAACTGCGCACCACCCACCGATTCGTCCATCGACATGCCGATCAGGTCGGCGCCGACGAACGCATCCCAGGCCTCTTTGACCTCCGGCACCATCGTGACGGTCTGCCCGTCGAAGGTCGGCTCGTTGGCGTCGCTCTTCTTGTTGTGCGGCGCGAAATAGCGTTCGGCCAGCTGCTCGCTGAGGTCCAGTACCCCGTCGAAGGTCTCGCGCGAGTGGTCGGCGAAGCGCTTGCGGCTGGTGAGTTCGTCGACCTTCAGCCACTCGTACAGCAGGAAGTCGAGGTCCCGGCGGGACAGCAGAAGAGATTTCATCGGACCTCGGTCACCTCCCGATCGCGCTGGTCTGTGTCAGGCGCCGCCGCCGAGAGGGTCCTCGGTGCGGATCGTTTCGTCGCGGATCAGGCCGCGCAGCAGTGCCGTGCTGAATTCGACGGCGATCTCGGAGGCCGTGCGCCGGCCGTGCGGCCGCAGCCACCGGTAGGCGCCCAGTGTCATCCCGATGTAGCCCAGCGCGAGGACATGTGAGTCGCAGTCGTTGAACTCGCCGCTGGCGATGCCGCGATCGATGACGTCGCGGACGTGCTCATAGACGGTCGTCTCCGCCTTGCGGATGTAGGCGACCTGCTCCTCGGTGAACCATTCGGTGATGTACGGCCCTTCCTGGAAGTACACCGCCGCGGATTCCAGGTCGGTGGCGATGCCGGTCAGCAAGCGCCGGGTGAAGTTGAAGATGGTCTCGCGCGCCGAGGCGGTCGGGTCGTCATGCAGGGCATCGACGGTGAAGTCGGCGGTCGACTTGTAGATGTCCCAGAGGATCAGCGACTTACTGGCGTAGTAGTGGTAGACGGTCGCCTTGTTCAGCCCGACGGCGTCGGCGACGTCGTCCATGCGGGTCCCGTGGTAGCCGCGGGCCGCGAACAACTTGGCGGCGACCGCCAGCAACTCCTCGCGCCGCGACGTGCCGTTCGACCCGTTCGACGCAGCCGACGCCCCCGCGGGCGATCCCGTGGCAGAACCTTTTGTCGACGACTCTGTGGACATGTCAGCTCACTCTATGCAGCCGGGCGCGCGGCCCGGGACCCAATCAACTGGTTGGCCAGTCTATGCCGTGGCATCTCGTCGGCCGATCTGCCACTCGCAACGGGGAGCCAGCAGCTAAACTCGCGAGTAACAAGCTTGTCGGTTGGAGGTACTGATGGATCCGAGCCCGGACTACGACGCGAGCGACGAGGTCGAGTACTTCTTCAACTGGGTCCCGTGGGGCCTGCGCGGCGTATACCCGCCCCCGGCGTACCCCCCGGTGTAACCACCCCAGAATTCCACCATTTCGACCGGTGTGTTGGCGCGCTGCGTCCCACCGGTCGGAATTGCTGTACCCAAATCCGTGCCGATGACGTAGACATATCCAGGCAATGCTGGCCAGTGGATTTTTGGTCGCATTATGAGCGACTGCTAATTTATAAGCGATTGCTAACTGGTATAGGGGGGCAAGAGCACCGTCCCGAGGTGGATGGGGGAGACTCTTGCAAGCAAACCAACACAGATCGGATCGGATTCGATGATCATCGGGATTCCCCGCGAGTCTCTGGCTGGTGAGACGCGGGTTGCCGCCACTCCTGCAACTGTCGGGCAGCTGATCAAGCTCGGCTACTCGGTAGTGGTTGAGTCCGGCGCCGGCGACTTGTCCAGCTTCGCCGACGCCGCCTATGTAGAGGCCGGCGCCGACATCGGCTCCCCCTGGGCCGCCGACATCGTGCTCAAGGTCAACGCACCTGACGACGGCGAGATCGCCGCGCTCAAGGACGGCGCCACCCTGGTCTCGCTCATCTCCCCCGGGCTCAAGCCCGAACTGGTCGAGAAGCTCGCCACCCGCCCCATCACGGTGCTGGCCATGGACGCGGTGCCGCGTATCTCGCGTGCCCAGTCCCTGGACGTGCTGTCCTCGATGGCCAACATCGCCGGCTACCGCGCCGTCGTCGAGGCCGCGCACGCCTTCGGCCGGTTCTTCACCGGCCAGGTCACCGCCGCCGGCAAGGTCCCGCCGGCCAAGGTGCTCGTCGTCGGCGCCGGTGTCGCCGGCCTGGCCGCCATCGGCGCCGCCGGCTCGCTCGGCGCCGTCGTGCGGGCCACCGACCCGCGCCCCGAGGTCGCCGACCAGGTCGCCTCTCTCGGCGGCGAGTACGTGTCCGTCGATCCCAACGCCGGCGAGGTGTCCGCCACCGGCTACGCCAAGGAAATGGGCGAGGACTACAAGGCCCGCGAGGCCGAGCTGTACGCCGAGCTGGCCAAAGACGTCGACATCATCATCACCACCGCGCTGATCCCGGGCCGCCCGGCGCCGCGGATCATCACCGCCGACATGGTCGCCTCGATGAAGCCCGGCTCGGTGATCGTCGACATGGCCGCGGCCAACGGCGGCAACGTCGAAGGCACCGTCAAGGACCAGGCCATCGTCACCGCGGGCGGTGTGACGATCATCGGCTACACCGACCTGGCCGGCCGCCTGCCCGCGCAGGCTTCTCAGCTGTACGGCACCAACCTGGTCAACCTGCTCAAGCTGCTCACCCCGGAGAAGGACGGCCAGGTCGTCCTGGACTTCGACGACGTGGTGCAGCGCGGTGTGACCGTCGTGCGCGACGGCGAGATCACCTGGCCGCCGCCGCCGGTACAGGTCTCCGCCGCCCCCGCCGCCCAGCCTGCCGCCGCGCCCGCGGTGTCTCAGGCCAAGGAGCCGATGACCACCGGGCGTCGTCTGGGCATCACCTTCGCCGCTGCCGCGGTGCTGTTCCTGCTCATCGCCGCCTCGCCGGCTGCCCTGCAGGTCCACCTGACGGTGTTCGCCCTGGCAATCGTGATCGGCTACTACGTGATCGGGCACGTGCACCACGCCCTGCACACCCCGCTGATGTCGGTGACCAACGCGATCTCCGGAATCATCGTGGTCGGCGCGCTGCTGCAGATCGGGCACCACAACACCCCGATCACCGCCCTGGCGGGCGTCGCGATTCTGCTCGCCAGCATCAACGTCTTCGGTGGCTTCGCGGTGACCCGCCGCATGCTGGCCATGTTCTCCCGCAGCTAGAGCCTGCTGACCTAAAGAACCTTTGGAACGGATTCATGTTCAACGCAGAAACCATCACCAACGTGGCGAACGCGGCGTACGTCGTCGCCGCCCTGTTGTTCATCCTCGCTCTGGCCGGCCTGTCCAAGCACGAGACCTCCAAGGCCGGTAATGCCTTCGGCATGGCCGGCATGGGCGTCGCCCTGGTCGCCACCATCGTCCTGGCCATCAACAAGGCGATCGAGCCCCTGGGCCTGGCGCTGCTGATCGGCGCCATGGCCGTCGGCGGGGCCATCGGTCTGTGGCGCGCCAAGGTCGTCGAGATGACCGGCATGCCCGAGCTGATCGCGCTGCTGCACAGCTTCGTGGGTCTGGCCGCCGTGCTGGTCGGCTGGAGCGGCTACCTGCACGCCGAGTTTGACCCGAACAGCCAGGGCGCCCTCGAGCTGGCCAAGGAAGGCATGCTCGGCATCCACTCCGCCGAGGTCTTCATCGGCGTGTTCATCGGCGCGGTGACCTTCACCGGTTCGATCGTGGCCAACCTGAAGCTCTCGGCCAAGATCAAGTCCGCGCCCCTGATGCTGCCCGGCAAGAACTTCCTCAACGTCGGCTCGCTGGTGGTGTTCATCGCGCTGACCGTGTGGTTCTGCATCGCGCCGAACCTGTGGCTGCTGGTCGGCGTCACCGTCCTGGCGCTGCTGCTGGGTTGGCACCTGGTCGCCTCCATCGGCGGCGGCGACATGCCCGTGGTCGTGTCGATGCTCAACAGCTACTCCGGCTGGGCCGCGGCCGCCTCGGGCTTCCTGCTGTCCAACGACCTGCTGATCATCACCGGCGCGCTCGTCGGCTCCTCCGGTGCCTACCTGTCCTACATCATGTGCAAGGCCATGAACCGGTCCTTCATCTCCGTCATCGCCGGTGGCTTCGGTATCGAGGCCGGCCCCGCCGAGGACAAGGACTACGGCGAGCACCGCGAGATCACCGCCGAAGGCGCCGCCGAGATGCTCGCCTCCGCCAGCTCGGTCATCATCACCCCCGGCTACGGCATGGCCGTCGCCCAGGCCCAGTACGGCGTCGCCGACCTGACCCGCAAGCTGCGCGACAAGGGTGTCAACGTCCGCTTCGGCATCCACCCCGTCGCCGGCCGCCTGCCCGGACACATGAACGTGCTGCTCGCCGAAGCCAAGGTGCCCTACGACATCGTCCTCGAGATGGACGAGATCAACGACGACTTCGACGACACCGATGTCGTGCTCGTCATCGGCGCCAACGACACCGTCAACCCCGCCGCCTCCGAAGACCCGGGCAGCCCGATCGCCGGCATGCCGGTGCTCACCGTCTGGAACGCCAACAACGTCATCGTGTTCAAGCGCTCCATGGCCTCGGGCTACGCCGGCGTGCAGAACCCGCTGTTCTTCCGCGACAACAGCCAAATGCTGTTCGGCGACGCCCGCGACCGCGTCAACGACATCCTGGCCGCGCTCTAGAAATACATCGAAGAAGCCTCCAATCCATTGGGATTGGAGGCTTCTTCGTGTCCATGCCGAACACAACGTCGGCCTGGGAGCGTCGTTGACACGTATATACGGTTATCGACACTCTCGGCCCGACATTGTGATTGCGCCCGCGGTCGATCCCGGTCCACCAACTCCGTCAGCGGACGAAATCACCTATCGCCGCGAGGAATTGGTCCGGCTTCTCGACCATCGGGCTGTGGCCTGAGCCGGCGATGAGGTGCGGCGGCAGCCCGGCCGCGGTATAGCGCGCGACGTTGGGCGCTGTCGGGGTCAGGACGTCCTTGTCGCCCCACAGCACCAGCACGGGCTTGCCCAGCCCTTTCAGCGTCTCGGCGACGGGGCGGCCGGCGTCTTTCGAATCGCACACGCCCGCGTAGGTCAGCTGCTTCAGGGAGCGGTAAGCCAGCGGCGGGACGGGATAGTCGGCCGCGAACCCCGTCTGCAGCGAGCCCGCACTGATCGCATCGACGCCGCGGAAATGATCGAGCGCAGGCCCGATGAGCGGCCAGCACAGCATCTTGCCGAGCAACGGCATGGACACCAGGTCCTCCGCCGCGGGGGTGTCCGAAACCGCCACGCGCTCAACCATTTCCGGGTAGCGGGTGGCAAACTCGGCAGCCACCTTGCCGCCCATCGAATGCCCCACCAGTTCGGCATGCCGGACACCCAGCGCCTCCAGCGCGCGGTGCACCGCCTCGGCCTGACCATCGGAGTGATACGGCGCCGCATCAGTGGGGGCCTCGGAACCGCCGTGGCCGACGAGGTCGACGGCGATCACGCGCTGATGCGCGGCCAGCGCCGGGGCGACCTTCTCCCACCACTCGATGGAGGCCGAATACCCGTGCAGCAGAACGATTGCGCGGTCGCCGGGCGGCCCGTACTCGCGGATGTTCAGGTCGGGTCCATCGAGTTCCAGCACGCGGCCGCCGGCGAACGGTTCGGCCGCGCGGCCGGTGTGCTCCACCACCACGGCGTTCACCACCAACGCCACCACCGCCGCGACCAGCAGGCCGCCCAGAATGCGCAGTTTCATGGCGCGACGCTACCGCCGCCCACGGGTCGCAGGCGCTCTATTTTCTGGCGAGTAGGGATTGCCCCCGCTTGCAGGGGACTACTCGCGCTCGGGTGGTGACGTCACGGTCACTCGGGTGCCGCCGCCGACCACAGAGTCGACGAGCATCGAGCCACCCATCGCATCGAATCTGGCCAGCAGCGAGCCCAGCCCGATGTGTCCGTCGGCCACATACCGCGACACCACGGCCGGATCGAACCCGACGCCGTCGTCGGCGACGGTCAGGACGACGCGATTGCCGATCCGGCCCAACCGCACCGTCACCGTCGTGGCCTGCGCATGCTTGCCGATGTTGGTCAGCAGCTCACGTGCCGCCCGGTACAGCAGCTGCTGCGCATCCGGCTTGCCGACTTCCTCGAGATCGGCCCGCACCGCGACTCGGCTGCGAGACTCGAACTGCCGCAACAGTTCCCGCACCGCCGGCGTCAGCCCCAGCTGGGCGAGCACCTGCGGGTGCAGCTCGGTGACCGTCGAGCGCAGCGCCGTCGCCGTGTCTTCCAAAGCGGCGTAGACCGCGTCGAGCTCGGGCCCGGGGGTCCGCTCCCGGACCTCGTCGAGCTGCAGTCTGGCCGCCAGCAGCGTCTGCAGCGGGCCGTCGTGCAAACCTTCGGCGACTTCCCGGTTGTGCCGCTCGTCGGACTGCATGGCCTCGGACACCAACTGGCGGCGCACCTCCTGCAGGGCCTGCACACGCTCCTGGCGACGCACCAACACGAAGCACAACACGGTGGTGGCCACCGCCAGCCACACGAGGAACCCGAAGTGCGTGTAGACCATGTTCGGCAGGCCCATGCGGTCGTCGTGCTTGGAGTAGAAGATCCACACCGCCAGATAGCCCGCGGCCGTCAGCGTGCCGATGGCCGCGGTCATCAGCGGACGGTCCTGGAATGCCACCGAGATCGGCAGCAGGAAGAATACGGGCAGCAGGGCCGCGGTCGCGCCGCCGGACACCAGGCACAGCGCCAGGATCACGACCAGGTCGATGCCGGTGGATGCCCAGTCCGCCCACCGCGGCACGGGTCCGCGCAGCACCGCCACCAGCCAGATCACCGCGGCGACGGCGTACAGGCCCAGGATCACGGCGTACAACTCGGGCAGCCAGTGGTCGACTTCCCAGATCCACACCAGGACACCGATCAGCGCGATCAGCGGGAGCCGCAGCCCGGCGGAGATCCGCACCGGTTCGGCGGCCAGGTACTCCCCGATCCGGCTGAGCATCGGCCTCACGTCAGTCCAGGAGCTTCCGACGCATCGCCTCGGCCACGGCCGCCGCGCGGTCCCCGACCCCCAGCTTCTCGTAGAGCCGCTGCACATGGGTCTTGACCGTCGACGGCGCCAGGTAGAGCTCCTTGGCCATGGCCGGGATGGTCGCGCCCTTGGCGATCAGCTGCAGCACCTCGCGTTCGCGCGGGCTGAGCACCGGGGCGTCCGGCTCGGCTCGGCGCCGAATCTCGCCCGCGAGGCCCGCGGCCAGGCTCGGTGCGACGACGTCGCGGCCCTTCGCGCATTCGAGGATCGCGTGTACGAGCTCGCTGCGCGTCGACTCTTTCGGCAGAAAGCCGGCCGCGCCGTCCTGCAGGGCCCGGTACACGATCTCGGCCTCGTCATGGGCAGAGAGCAGCAGCACCCGGGTGGGCAGACCGTCGCGCACCACCGCTGCCGCCACCTCGGCGCCGTCCATGCCGGGCATCCGGTAGTCCAGCAGCGCGACCTGAGGTTTGTGCACGCGGATCGCCTCCAACGCCGACGTGCCGTCGTCGGCCTCGGCCAGTACCTCGATGGCGCCACTCGCCGTCAGCGCGCGGACGACGCCGTCGCGGAACATCGGGTGGTCGTCACCCACCACCACGCGAACCCGTTCGTCGGTCATGCCGTCAGCGTCGCACGGCGACCAGCGAAAAGTAACTCCGATCGCAAATTGACGGCCGCGTGTCCCCCGATCAGGGGACGCCCGATTCCACCGGCCTACCGGCCGATTGCCCGATACCCGCCGAGCCCGCGCCCGGGCACTCTTGAGTCATCACCGGAACACACCGGAGCAGGACACCAAAGACCAACTGACACAGGAGAATTCACATGAGCATCACTGCCCGCACCTTCGGCCTCTCGATCGTCGCCGCCGGCATCCTGGGTGGCTCGGCACTCGGCCTGGCCGGCGCCGCCGGCGCCACCACCCTCGGCCCCGATGTGCGCCCGCCGGCCATCGTCGCCGCCCCGTCGATCACCGCACCGCCGGCGAGCATGCCGCTGCCCGGCGCGATCTGGCACCGCGGCGTCTACCGCGTCGCGGCCCTGCAGGGCCGCTGACCGCCCCGGACCCGGATTCCCTCCCCGAAGTCGTCGCGGGGAGGGAGTCCGTCGTCGTGGGGCCGGACGTCGACCGCCCGTCACATCGTTAGACAAGTGGCATATCGTGGCGGGCATGGACTTCGCGTTGTCGGCAAAAGCCCAGGACTACCAGCACAGGCTCACCGAGTTCATGACCGAGCTTGTGCTGCCGGCCGAGGCCTCCTACCACGCCTATCGCGAGGAGAAGGGCCCGAAGGACCACACGGTGCCGCCGGTGGTGGAGGAACTCAAGATCGAGGCGCGCAAACGCGGCCTGTGGAATCTGTTCCTGCCGTCGGAGTCGGGGCTGACCAACCTGGAGTACGCCCCACTGGCCGAGATTTCCGGCTGGAGCATGGAGATCGCGCCGGAGGCCATCAACTGCGCCGCCCCCGACACCGGCAACATGGAGACCCTGCATCTGTTCGCCAATGAGCAGCAGCGCAAGCAGTGGCTCGATCCGCTGCTCAACGGCGAAATCCGCAGTGCCTTCGCCATGACGGAGCCCGCGGTCGCGTCGTCCGATGCCCGCAACATCGAGACGACGATGCTGCGCGACGGTGGCGACTACGTCATCAACGGCCGCAAGTGGTGGATCACCGGGGCTGCGGACCCGCGCTGCAAGATCCTGATCGTCATGGGCCGCACCAACCCTGACGCCGCCTCGCACGCCCAGCAGTCGATGATCCTGGTGCCGGCCGACACCCCCGGCGTGGACATCCAGCGGTCGCTGCCGGTGTTCGGTTGGCAGGACCAGCACGGGCACTGCGAAATCGTCTTCGACAACGTCCGCGTGCCGGCCGAGAATCTGCTGCATGAGGAGGGCTCCGGTTTCGCCATCGCCCAGGCGCGGCTGGGGCCGGGCCGCATCCACCACTGCATGCGCGCCATCGGTGCCGCCGAGCGTGCGCTGGCCCTGATGATCGATCGGGTGTCCACGCGCGTGGCGTTCGGCAAGCCGCTGGCCGAACAGGGTGTGGTGCGCGAGTCGATTGCCAAGTCCCGCAACGAGATCGACCAGGCCCGGCTGCTGTGCGAGAAGGCCGCCTGGACCATCGACCAGCAGGGCAACAAGGCCGCTCACGTGCTGGTGTCGCAGATCAAGTCGGTGGCCCCGCAGGTCGCGTGCGACGTGATCGACCGCGCCATCCAGGTGCACGGCGCCGCCGGCATCTGCGACGACGTCCCGCTGGCCCGGCTCTATGCCTGGCACCGTGCCATGCGCCTGTTCGACGGGCCCGACGAGGTGCATATGCGCACCATCGCGCGGGCCGAACTCGGCCGCGAGAAGTCGGCGCTGGCCGCAGCGGCGTTGGGGCACTGATGAAGTCGACGGGTTTGGAACTCGCGGGCGCCTGGAACTTCCGCGATGTCGCCGAGGAGACGGGGATCGCCCCCGGCCGGCTGTTCCGCTCCAGCGAGCTCAGCGGGCTCGTCGAAGACGGCCGTAAAGCGTTGCAGCACTATGGGATCACTGACGTCGCCGACCTCCGGTCGTTGCGCGAGGTCGAGCGCCGCGGTCCCGGCCAGGTGCCCGACGGCGTCGCGATCCACCTGCTGCCGTTCCACGAGCTGGCCGCAGCCGGGACCGATACCGCCGAGGCGCCGCACGAGAACGCCTTCGAGAAGATGATGACCGCGAAGCCCGACGACGAGGATGTCGCCGTCGCCGCCGGCCGCTTCATGGTCGAGGAGTACCGCCGCTTCCCCACGCTGCCCGGTGCGCATCTTGCGATCCGCCAAGTCATTTCGATGCTCGCCGACGCGCGGCCGGTGATCGCACACTGCTTCGCAGGCAAGGACCGCACCGGCTTCACGGTGGCGACGGTGTTGGGTGCCGTCGGCATCGATCGCGACGCGATCCTCACCGATTTCCTGCGGAGCAACGACGCCGTGCCGCAGTTGCGCGAGGGCATCCTCGAGACCATCCGGACCCGGGCCGGCGAGACGGCCGAGGTCGTGACGTTCGCCGAGGCCCGGCTCACCGAGGAGGTGCTCGGCGTCCGCGAGGAGTACCTGGACGCGGCCCTGGAGGTCGTCGGCGCCGAATACGGCTCGCTGCCGAATTACCTTGCCGCCATTGGTGTCACCGACGAGCAGGTGACGCGACTGCGGACCGCGCTTCGGGACTAGGGCCCGTCCGCGCGCTGCGCGTTGACCGTGAGCGTCACCCGAACCTCGTCGGCCACCTTCATCGCGCCCATCAGCATCGAAAACTGCTTGATCCGATGGTCGCTGTGCCGGACCACCGCCTCACCGGCGATCCGCACGTCGGCGCCATCCGGTGTCACGTGGACGACGACGCTCTGCTCGCGGCTCTGGCCACTGAGGTCCAGCGTCCCGGCTAGCCGCCACGAGTCCTCGCCCCGTTCAACCAAAGAAGCACGGAACACAGCCTGCGGAAACCGCTTGGCCTGTAATGATTTCAGCGCATTGTTTCGGACCAGGGTCTTTTCCGTGCCGGACAACGGTGTCATGCCGCCCTCACCCGCCAGCACGTCCAGCGAGTCCAGGTCGACGGTCACCTCGACGGTGACGGGTTCGTCTCCGTCAAGTTCCACGGTCGCGCGCCATGATCGCATCACGATGGTCAACCGATGTCCCATCCGGGCCGCGCTGCCGGTGACGCCGGTGTGCAGAAGCAGCTCGCCGGACGATGCGTCGAAAGTACGTTTCGCTGCGGTCAACTCCCGACCACCAGCCCCGTCACCCACGCGATGGTCGCCAGCAACGCGGCCGTCAACTCCACCCCCATGGCCAGGGCGACGCCCTTGATGGCGTGTTTGGTCGACGTCCAGGCCCGGCTCGTGTCCCGCAGCGCCGAATACTCGGACAGGTAGACGCCCAGCACGAAGCCGAGGGCCAGGCCCAGCACCGGGACCACGAAAAACCCTATGACACCCAGGATTCCACCGACGACGAGGCTGCGGGTGGACACGTCGGCCCGGCGCATCCGGCGCATCGGCCAGAGATATTTGATGACCTCGCCCGCCAGGAACAGTGCCGCCGCGACGCCGAGCACGACCCACGACGTCGCGGTGTGGACGGCCACCGCCCACACCGCGATCGCCAGGAACACGAGCAAGCCACCGGGCAGTACCGGTACCACGATGCCGACGAGGCCGATCGCGATGACGAGCGCCACCAGCACTGTTCCCAAGGTGTTCAACTACGGCTCCAGCACAGCCTTGCCGTGAATCTTCCCGTCCGCCAACGCCTGTAGCGCGGCGGCACCGTCGGACAACGCGAAGCGCATTGGCTCCGGTGGTCGCAAGCCGGCTTCCACCAGCTTCGCCAGGCCGGCCCCGACCTCGGCGGCCGCACCGGGTACCTGGCGGATGAACTCGCCGTACCCGACACCCACCACACTGACATTGCGCAGCAGCAGACGGTTCACCTTCACCGACGGGATGCCTTGTCCGGCAGCGAAACCCAGCACCAGCAACCGGCCTTCGGGGGCCAGCACCCGGATCGCGTCGTCGAACGCGTCGCCGCCGACCGGGTCGACCACCAGGTCCACTCCCCGACCGTCGGTCACCGCCAGCGCGGCATCGCGCCAGCCGTCGGTCAGCGGCAGCACCACGTCGGCACCGACGGAGGCGACGAAGTCCAGCGCCTCGACACGGTGCACCATGGCAACCACCTTGGCGCCCATGGCCTTTGCGACCTGGATGGCCGCGACCCCGACACCGCCCGCCGAGCCCAGCACCAGCACCGTCTCCCCCGCCAGCAGCCGGCCGCGGCGGGCCAGCGCGAAGTACATGGTGTAGTAGTTGCCCAGCAGGCAGACCGCCGCGGCGTCGTCCAGGCCATCGGGTGTCGGCATCACCGAATCCGGCAGCGCCAGCGCACGTTCGGCGTAGCCGCCCATCATGGTGAACGCCGAGACCCGCTGACCGGCAACGAAACCGGAGCTCTCGGGCGCCGACCGGACGGTACCCGCCACCTCCATACCCGGGGTGAACCCGGGCGGCAGCTTGAGCTGGTACTCGCCGCGGATCAGCAGCAGGTCGGGAAAGCAGACGCCGGCCGCACCGACATCGATGACGACCGCATTGCCCGAGGGGTCCGCGGCGTCATCGATATCGGTGTAGGCCAAGCCCGATGGGCCCGTCAGCGACTGCGCAACAAGCGCTTTCACCTATCAGCCGAGCGAGAAGCTGGCGGCCTTGGCAGCGGACAGATCGGTGATCTCGCCCCACTTGGCCGCGACGTCATCGACCGAAGGCACATCGCCGAAGGTGATGCCCTCGTTCTGGAACAGCGCGGTGCGCTGCACCTTGCCGCCGCCGACGATGAAGATCGAATCGGTGTCGGGTAGTTCCTCGGTCATCAGGTAAGCCACCACCGGCGCCACATACTCCGGAGACAGTTTCGCGAACACCTCCGGCGGCACGATGTCCTGCGTCATGCGGGTCGCGGCGATCGGCGCGATGGCATTCAGCTTGATGTTGTACTTGGCGCCTTCCTGAGCCAGCGTGTTGATCAAGCCGACCAGACCCAGCTTGGCCGCGCCGTAGTTCGCCTGGCCGAAGTTGCCGAACAGACCGCTGGTCGAGGTGGCGACGACAACACGGCCGAAGCTCTGCTCGCGGAAGTGCGGCCACGCAGCGCGGATGACGTTGTAGCCGCCGTACAGGTGCACCTTGAGCACGATGTCCCACTGCTCAGCGGTCATCTTGTGGAAGGTGCCGTCACGCAGGATGCCCGCGTTGGACACCACACCGTCGATCTTGCCGAACGCGTCGATCGCGGTCTTGACGATGTTCTCGCCACCCTCGGGCTCGGCGACGCTGTCGTAGTTGGCGACGGCGCGGCCGCCTGCGGCCTTGATCTCCTCGACGACCGTGTCGGCCATGTTGTGGCCGGCACCGGTGCCGTCGCGGGCGCCGCCGAGGTCGTTGACCACGACGCAGGCGCCTTCGCGGGCCAGCGTCAGCGCGTATTCACGACCCAGGCCGCCGCCGGCTCCGGTGACGACGATGACGCGATCCTGCACTCCGGGCATGGGTTTCCTCTCATGGAACAGAAATTGGACAGCCCGCCCCATCTATTTTCGGGTGGACCACCCCTTGTGTATACGGCGACCGATCGGTCGCCGTGTCGTCGGGTCGGGTCTAGAAGAACTTGCGCGCGATCTTCCACGCCTTGTCGGTGTACGGCGGGTAGATGAGCTTGCCCAGATCGGGCCGGGTCGGCTTGGTCATCACCGACTTCGCGTGGCTGAACTCCAGGAAGCCGTACCGACCGTGGTAGGCCCCCATGCCGGACGGGCCGACGCCGCCGAATGGCAGGCGGGCCGTCGACACCTGGAAGATCAGGTGGTTGACCAGCATGCCACCGGCCGGGACCTCCCGGATGAACCGTTCGCGGACGGCCTTCGCCTTGGTGAACAGGTACGCCGCCAGCGGCTTGGGCCGGGCGTTGACGAAGGCAATGGCGTCGTCGAGCGAGTCGACGGTGATCACCGGCAGGATGGGCCCGAAGATCTCCTCGGTCATGACCGGTGCGTCGAGCGGCGGATCGACCACGACGGTCGGCTGCATGGTGAGCCGGGCCGGGTTCGTGCCACCGCCGGTGACGACGTCCCCGCCGGTGCCGAGGTAGCTGCTGAGCCGGTTGAACTGCCGCTCGCTGACGATCGGCAGGCCGTCGGCGTCGTCGGCGGTGAATGCCACGACGGCGTCCCGGATCTTGGCGACCAACTCGTCACGGATGGGCTTCTCGGCCACCACGTAGTCCGGTGCGACGCAGATCTGGCCGGAGTTGACGACCTTGGCGAAGGCGATGCGCTTGGCGGCGACGTCGATGTCGGCGTCGGCCGCGACGATCACCGGGCTCTTGCCGCCGAGTTCCAGCGTGACCGGGGTCAGGTGCTCCGCCGCGGCGGCCATGATCTTCTTGCCGATCTCGGTGCCACCGGTGAACATGATGCGATCCAGACCCTGCGCGATCAGCTCCTGGCTGACCATGCCGTCGCCCTCGACCACGGCGAAGGCCGAGGTGTCGAGATACTTTTCGACCAGCTCGACCATCAGCCGCGACGAGGCCGGCGCGAACTCAGAGGGCTTGAGCACCACCGTGTTTCCCGCGGCGATGGCACCGACGAGCGGGCCGAGCGTGAGGTAGAACGGGAAGTTCCAGGCGCCGATGATCAGCACCGTGCCGTAGGGCTCGTATTCGACCCAGCCACGGCCGGGCAGCTGCGAGCGCTCCAACAGCCGGTAGCGACGTTTCGCCCACTTGTGCAAGTTCTTGGCGGCGTCCTTGGCCTCGGCGATGGTGCCGACGCTGTCGGCGAGCCACGCCTCGAAGGGCTTGCGGCCGAGATCGGCCTCCAGCGCCTTGGCGATGGCCGTCTCGTTCTCTTCCATCGCCTGGGCCAGCGCGAGTAGCTGGCGTTTGCGCCACTGCAGGTCACGGGTCCGCCCGGTGGCGTAGGTCTTGCGGAGACCGGCGACGACCGCCGGGATGTCGGCAGCAGTCGCGGTGGGCGCGACGGATTCGGTGGTCATGGCGATTCCTTACGTGAGCCAGGCAACACCGGAATCCTAACCAACCAGCCGGTTGGTTTGAAGGGTCAAGTCCTCGGGGTCAGCCCTTGTGCGCTGTCACGAAGGTGGAAAACGCCTTGTCATCGGTGGTATCGACCTGCACCCATCGATTCAGCCTCCGCATCTCCTCCTGCGAGGTGACCGACGTCGACGTCCAACCATGCGAGTCCAGCCACTCGGCCACATCGGCGCGGTCGGGGTCCTCGTACATCAAATCCTGCACGTTCATGACCTGACCCATGCCGAACTGCCCGGCGAGCTTGTCGAACCGGTCCCGCATCCGCTGGCGGCGTTCAGCGGCGTGCTCACCGACCGTCTCGACCGAGACGCGGCTACCCGGCGCGCTCAGCGCCGTGATGTTCTCGAAGAGGCGGTCCTGCGCTTCGGCCGGCAGGTACATCAGCAGCCCTTCCGCCAGCCAGGCGGTCGGTACCGAATCGTCGAATCCCGCTTCCCGCAACGCTTTCGGCCAGTCATTGCGCAGGTCGATCGGCAGCTGATGCAGTGCCGCCGTCGGTGTCGCGCCGTGGGCCCTGAGGGTCTCGTCCTTGTACTCGAGCACCTTCGGCTGATCGATCTCGAAGACCGTCGTGCCGGCCGGCCAGTCCAATCGGTAGGCGCGCGAATCCAGCCCGGACGCGAGGATCACCACCTGACGGATGCCGGCCGCCACGGCAGCGGCGAAGTAGGCGTCGAAGAAGTGCGTACGCACCGCCTGGTAGTTGCCCATGTGCTCGAGGACCGCAGCCACCTCGGGGTCGGCGCCGGCCATCCGGTTGTTGAAGTCGGCGTCGAGGATCGTCTCCCACACACCTGTTCCGGCGCCGGCCACCAGGATTTTCGCGAACGGATCGCGGATCAGCGCGTCGTCGCGCTCGGTTTCCCCGGCGCGGGCGGCGGCCACCATCACCGCCGTCGCGCCCACACTGCTAGCGATATCCCAGGTGTCGTCGTCGGAGCGCTCGCTGCTCATGTACCAGATGTACCAGCTGATGCCGGTCTATTCGGTGACCTGCCACAGCTTGTTGGCCAGCAAGAGTTCGAGCCGCTCGATGACGGCGGTCAGCTCCTGGTGGCTGCCGACATAGCCGGCGTAGAAACCCATGCCCCACATCACGGCGATGAGCATCTCCACCACGGTGGAGACGTCGGTATCGACGGCCAGCTCGCCGCGTTCGACGGCGTCGCTGACGGCCCAGGTCACGAAGTCACGGGAGGCCACGAGCGCGTCGTGCTCCTCCTGGCGCAATTCAGGATGTCGCTGTGCCTCGAGGATCGAGGTCACCAGGAACGCCGCAGCGGACCGGTCCTCGGAGTCGGCCTGGATGGCGGCGACGAAAAATGACGACAGGCGCCGGATGAAGGTGGTCTCTTCCTCGGCCCGGCGACGGCCCGCAGCGACGACCATGGCGTTGGTCTGATCAAGGACCTCGCCGTAGAGCACGCGCTTGTTCGCGAAGTAGTGATTGATCGCTGGGCGCGTCAGATCTGCACGGATCGCAATGGCTTGGAATGTTGCTGCGTCATAACCAAGTTCACTGAAAACCTCGCGTGCGGCGCGCAGGATGCGCTCACGAGTTTCGGCCGCCTTCGCCGCGGGAGGGCGACCCGGGCCTCGGGTGGCGATGTACGGCATCGTCAAATTGTGCCATAGATCTCGGCCCGGCCCTGCTCGTATGCGACGCACGGCCGTCAAAATTGCCTCTCCCAGCAAACTTGCAGTTCTGTCAACAACCGATTGCTGCGCAGCGCGCGGTTCGCGGCCGCCGCCCGGTCCCGATCGGTAGCCCGGCCAGGAACGACCCCGGGGCCACCGGCGGCCGCGGGAGACCGCGACCACAGGCGTGTTGTTGCCGACGCATGGCGGCGTCAGCCAAATTAATGTTGGGCGCCATGGCGGGCGTGGTGTCGCGAGAGTCGCCGGCGTTGCGCCGGCAGCAGCTCGTCACCCGGCTGCGCGACAAGGATCCCGAGTACGACGCGCTTCGGCGAGCGACCCGCGCCGGTGTGGTGCTCCCGGTCGTCGCGATCGCCGGGCTGGCCGCCGGGACCGCCGTCGGCAGCAGGTCGCAGACGACCATGTTCGCCATCTTCGGCGCCGTCGCGTTGCTGGTCGTAGTGGATTTTCCCGGTAACCGCCCGGCCCGGGCGCTGGCCTACGCCGGGCTCGGCTTCAACGGCGCGGTCCTGATCACCCTGGGCACACTGCTGTCCCCGCATCCGTGGCTGGCGGTGCCGGCGATGTTCGCCGTCGGGTTTCTGGTGACGTTCTCCGGTGTCCTCAGCGAGATCATCGCCGCCGGGCAGCGCGCCACCCTGATGACGTTCGTGCTGCCGGTGTGCACACCGGTGGGGCCGGTCCCCGATCGGCTGCTCGGCTGGGCCGTCGCCTGGGCCATTGCCGTCCCGGCCGCACTGTTCCTGTTGCCGCCCACCCATCACGACGACCTGCGTAAGCACGCCGCGCAGGTGTGCCGCCTGCTGGCAGCCCGCCTGGAGGGGTCCGCCACAGCCCAGGAGCTGTCCGACGCGATGGAGGCCCTGGCCGACAACTTCCTCGGTGCCGACTTTCGCCCCGTCGGCCTGACCGCCGGCAGCCGCGCCCTGGTGCGGGTCGTCGATGACCTGCGCTGGCTGTGCGACCGCGCCACCGACGCCACCGGGTCCCTGCTCGCCGAGACGCGTGGGCCGGCCATCCGGGTGCTCAACGACTGTGCCCGGGTGCTCAGCACGCCGCGGGCCGCGGGCCGCGATCGCTACCGCGCCGACCTGGCAGACGCCCTGACCGCGCATCGGGCCGCGACCCGCGGGCGCTACCGCGAGGACATCGAGCAGATCCGGGCCGAGCCCGACGATCTGCTGGCCGTCGCGACGGGCCGAAAACTGTTGCGGCTGCGCACCTTCTCGGCGTGTATCGGGGCGACCGGCCGTGTCATCGGACTGGCGGCCGACGCCGACGCCCGGCCGGTATGGGCCCGCGTGCTGGGTCGGCGGCTGCCGGCGCACGGGAACCTCGACCGGGTACTGTCCGAATCCCAGGCCGTATCCGCCATCCCGTCGGGTTTCGTCGCGACGCGAGCGGTGGTGGTGCAGAACAGTCTTCGCACCGGAATCGGACTGGCCGTGGCCGTGGCCGTCGTCCATCTGTTTCCCCTGCAGCACGGATTCTGGATCGCCATGGCGTCGCTTTCGGTCCTGCGCAGCAGCGCGCTGACCACCGGGACCCGCGTGCTGCGTGCCGTCGGCGGCACCGCGATCGGATTTCTGCTCGGCACCGTGGTGATCCATCTGATCGGCGCGAACCCCGTGCTGCTGTGGTTCGTCCTGCCCGTCGTGGCGTTCGGCTCGGCTTATGTGCCCGACGTGTTCTCGTTCGTCGCGGGCCAGGCGATGTTCACGATGCTGGTGCTCACCATCTACAACCTGATCAGCCCGGCGGGCTGGCGCGTCGGGCTGATCAGGTTGGAGAACGTGTTGGTAGGTGCCGCGGTCGGCGTCGTGGTGTCGCTGCTGCTGTGGCCGCGCGGTTCGGCGGCGGTCGTGCAGCGCACGCTGGAATCGGCGCGTACCGCCGGCACGCGGTATCTGACCGCGGCCGTGCGGCGCGTGACCCGCGGCGCTTCAGAGGCCGCCACCGACAGGGTGCACGCCCTGAGCTTCGACGCCCTGACGGCCTCCCGCACCGTGGATGATGCGGTGCGGCACTTTCTTTCGGAGAGCAGCGGCGCCACGGAGCTGCGGGCACCGGTGGTCCGGGCCGCCAATCAGACGGTCCGGTTGCGGGCCGCGGCCGACCTCATCGCTGACGTCGTGCCGCCGCCCCTGGGTCCGTATCGAGCCGCCCGCGAGGTGCTCGAAGCGCACACCGCGTCGATCTGCGCCCGGATAGCGGGCACCGAAAACCCCGGCGCCGCAGGGTGCGCACCCATCAGTGACGACTTCGTGCTCGCCCTGCGCGCCGAGACCGGCGGCGGAAACCTGTCGGTCGAGGCGGCGCTGCCTCTGGTGACCGTCGCCGCCAGCCTCGGCGAGCTGGAATTGCTCTATCCGGATCCGGCGCCCGCCTGATCAGCGGCCGGGCCGGTGCGGCTTCAGGGCGTCCGGCGGAATAGTGCCGAACTTGCCGGACTGGAAGTCCTCGAACGCCTCGATGAGCTCCGACTTGGAGTTCATCACGAACGGGCCGTAGTGGAAGACCGGTTCCCGGATGGGCTGGCCGCCGAGCAACAGCACCTCGAGCGCAGGCCGGTTGGAGTCCTGGCCTTCGTCGGCAGCGACGGTGATCCGGTCCCCCGGCCCCAGCACCGCGAGCTGGCCCTGGTGGATGGGGTGGCCGACGGGTCCGACGGTGCCACGTCCGGAGAGGATGTAGACGAGCGCGTTGAACTTGCGGTTCCACGGCACATCGAGTCGCGCTCCGGGTGCAATTGTCGCGTGCGCCATGGTGATTGGCGTGTACGTACCGCCGGGACCCTTGGCGTCACCGATTTCGCCGGCGATGACGCGGACCAGCGCACCGCCGTCGTCCGACGACAGCAGCGTCACATCGGTGCCCTCGATGGCCTGGTACCGGGGGGCGGCGAACTTGTCCTTCTTGGGCAGGTTCACCCACAGCTGCAGGCCGTGGAACAGGCCACCGCTCTCGACCAGTTCGGCCGGCGGCGTCTCGATGTGCAGGATGCCCGACCCGGCGGTCATCCACTGCGTGGCGCCGTCGGTGATCAGTCCGCCGCCACCATGGGAATCCTGGTGCGCGAAGCGGCCGTCGAGCATGTAGGTCACCGTCTCGAACCCGCGGTGCGGGTGCCAGTCGGTGCCCCTCGGTTCACCGGGTTCGTACTCGACCTCACCCATCTGGTCCAGATGGACGAACGGGTCGAGGTCGGCCGGGCTGACCCCGGCGAAGGCTCGGACCACCGGGAAACCCTCGCCCTCGTAGCCACGGGGACCGGTGGTGATGGACCGCACCGGGCGTTCTGTGTCGCTCGGCGCAGCGGAAGCAATACGCGGCAAGCTGATCGTGTCAGCGGTGATAGCAGGCATGCCACCTATAACCGGACTACGGTCCGATTAATTCCGGGTGCTATGGCGCCCCGATATCCGCTGGTCAGTGCGACGCAAGCGCAGCGAGCGCCGCGCTGCGGGCGTCCGCCGACGACTCGGCCGCCAACGCCGCTTCCGCGGCTGCCCGGCACTGCTCGAGCGTCACCCCGGACAGTGCGGCGCCGACCGCACGCACCGCGGCTGCCGCCGTCGACAGTGACGTCACGCCCAATCCGACCAACACGCACGCCAGTGCCGGGTCGGCCGCAGCCTCGCCACACACGCCGACCGGCTTGCCGTGCTCGGCACCCGCCTTGGCGGCCGTGCCCACCAACGCCAGCACCGCCGGCTGCCACGGGTCGCTCAGCGTGGCCAGATCGGCCGACATCCGGTCGGCGGCCATCGTGTACTGCGTCAGATCGTTGGTGCCGATCGACAAGAAGTCGACGTGCCGCAGAATCCGATCAGCCAGCAACGCCGCCGCGGGCACCTCGATCATCACGCCGGGCGTCAGGCCGAAGGACCGCACTTGTGCCGCAAAGGCTTTCGCCTCCGCCGGCGTCGCGATCATCGGCGCCATCACCCACGGACCCTGCCCGGTCGCGGTGGCCGCAGCTGCGATGGCCTCGAGTTGGCGGGTCAGCAGCTCCGGATTTCCCTGGGCGATGCGGATACCGCGAACGCCGAGAGCCGGATTGGCCTCATCGGCATGCCCGGCGAAGCGCAGCGGCTTGTCCGAACCCGCATCGAGCGTGCGTACCACGACTTTTCGATCAGGGAACGCGGCCAGCACGTCACCGTAGATCTGCGCCTGCTCCTCGACGGTCGGTTCGAGATCCCGATTCAGAAAACACAATTCGGTACGGAACAGACCGATGCCCTCCGCCGGCGTCTCGGCCGCCGCCTGCGCCGCGGCACCGTCCTGCACGTTGGCGAGCACCGCGACCCGATGTCCGTCAGCGGTGGCACCGGGGCCACGCCAGCTGTCGGCGAGGTCGGCCTCACGGCGCGCCCGGGCCACGGCAGCGGCGGCCAACGACGCGTCGGGCTCGATCTCCACGGTGCCGCTCGTGCCGTCCACCAGCACCATCGTTCCGGACTGCACCTGCTCGAGCCCGGCGACCGCCACGACACACGGAATGCCCAGTTGCCGGGCGATGATCGCGGTGTGGCTGGTCGGCCCACCGAGGCTGGTCACCAACGCCACCACCAGATTCGGGTCCAGCCCGGCGGTGTCGGCGGGCGCCAGGTCCTCGGCGCACAGCACTGACGGCACATCCGGCACCGGCACCCCGGGCTCGGGCAGTCCCCGCAGTTCGGCGATCACCCGGTCCCGGATATCCCTGAGGTCGGCGACCCGTTCGGCCATGAGTCCGCCCATGCGCGTGAACATCTCGACGAACTGGTCCGCCGTCGCGACGACCGCACGAACGGCGGTCATGCCATCGGCGATGCGCTTGTCCGTCGCCGACGCCCAGGCGCGGTCCTGTGCGAGGGTCGCGGTGGTGGCCAGGACCTCGGCAGCGGCGCCGGTGGCGCGCGCAGCGCGGCTGCGAAGCCGGTCCGCGACCGTCACCGAGGCCGCCGCGAAGCGCTCCCGCTCCCCCGGCCGCTCCGGCTCTCCCAGTTCAGCGGCGGTGCCGTCGGCGTCCGGCTTCGGTCGCGCCCCCGGCCACAACACCGGCGCGTACCGCACTCCGCCGACGGCGGGAACTCCGTGCAGCACCACAGGTGCATCGCTGGTCGAACGATCGGTTTCCACGTCGACTACCAAAGGCGACGGGCTCACAGATGTCTGGCTCATGTGATGTAGATTACTCCGAACCGTTGACAAGTCAACACATCCAAGCGTAAAACAAACAATACAAAGATCGAATCGGATGCGTTCCCACACAACTGGAGGGTCATGTACGCGGAAGAACGGCAGCAAGCCATCGCCGCGCGAGTCCTCGCCGACGGTCGCGCCTCCGTCAACGAACTCGCCGAGACCTACGACGTCACCACCGAAACCGTGCGCCGGGACCTCGACGTCCTCGACAAGGCCGGCGTCATCCGGCGGGTGCACGGGGGAGCGGTACCCGCCCGCACCCTGCACCTCGTCGAGCAGGGCGTCGTCCAGCGGGACTCCACCCAGACCCAGCAGAAGGCCGCCATCGCGGCGGCGGCCGTCGCCCTGCTTCCCGCCACCGGTGGAACGGTGCTGATCGACGCCGGCACCACCACCGCGCGCATCGCCGACCTCATCCCCACCGACCGCGACCTCGTCGTCATCACGAACTCCATCCCGGCGGCCGCGAAGCTGACGTCCAACCCGACGGTGTCCCTGCAGTTGCTGGGCGGCCGCGTCCGCAGCCTCACCCAGGCCGTGGTGGGGGAGCAGGCCCTGCGCACACTGGACTCCCTGCGTGTCGACGTCGCCTTCCTCGGCACCAACGGCATCAGCGTCCGGCACGGCTTCTCCACCCCGGACAGCGACGAGGCCGCCATCAAACGCGCCATGGTCCACTGCGCCAACCACGTTGTGGTGACGGCGGATTCGAGCAAATTCGGCCGGGAAGACCTGGTCAGTTTCGCGCCACTGTCGGCGGTGCGAACCGTCGTCACCGACACCGAGATCCGCGCCCACGAGCGTCAACAACTCATCGACGCCGGCGTCGACGTCATCTGTGCGGAGGCCGGCGCATGATCGTCACCGTCACCCTGAACCCGAGCCTCGACCGCACCCTGTCGCTCGACGAGCCGCTGACCAGGGGAGCGGTACACCGCCTCACGCCCGTCTCCACCGAGCCGGGAGGCAAGGGCGTCAACGTATCTCGCGCGCTGACCCAGAACGGTGTGGACACCGTCGCACTGCTGCCGGCCGCCGACCACGATCCGATCCTGGCGGGGCTGACGGCCCGCGGCGTGCCGTTCCACAACATCGCCATCCCGGGCGTCGTCCGCAGCAACCTGACCATCACCGAAAAAGATGGCACCACAACCAAACTCAACGAACCAGGGGCACATCTGGACGCCGCCGCGCTGGCAGCCCTGACCGCGGTCGTCTGCGACCGCGCCGCGGAAGCCTCCTGGGTGGTGCTGTCCGGATCGCTGCCGCCCGGGGTTCCCGACGACTGGTACGCCGACGTCGCAGCCCGGCTGGCGGCACTGCCGTGCCGCGTCGCGGTGGACACCTCCGAGCGACCGCTCACCGCCTTGGCCGAAGCCTTCGCCACCGCCGCCCCTGACCTCATCAAGCCCAACTCCGAGGAACTGGCCTGGCTGACCGGCCGTTCCGCGCAGGAACTGGAAGACGCTGCCGCGCAAGGTGATCCGCTGCCCGTCGTAGCCGCGGCCCGTCAGCTCGTCGACCGCGGGGCCGGCACGGTGCTCGTCACGCTCGGCGGCGCGGGCGCCGTCCTGGTCGACCGGGACGGGACGTGGGCGGCCACGGCCCCGTCGATCGTGCCGCGCAGCACCGTCGGCGCCGGTGACGCGTCACTGGCGGGATACCTCGCCGCCACCATCGCCGGCGCCGCGCCGGAGCAGCGGCTCCAGACCGCCGTCGCCTACGGCAGCGCCGCTGCGTCGCTGCCGGGCTCAGCACTGCCCAGCCCAGACCAGATCGACGTGAAAGCCGTTCGGGTACAGGCTGTCACGTCCGCCTCCGCCCACCTCTGATCCGTCTGATCCAAAAGGAACACCCATGCCGATCATCACCTCGGAACTCGTCGCACTCGACGTCGACGCCGGTCCCGACAAGCAGAATGTGATCGAACTACTGGCCGCCCGGATGGCCGAAACGGGCCGTGCCACCAACGGAGACGGACTCGTCGAGGCCGCCCTGGCGCGTGAATCCCAGTCGGCCACCGGGCTTCCCGGCGGCATCGCGATCCCGCACTGCCGATCGCCCCATGTCGACGAACCGACCATCGGCTTCGCCCGCCTGGCGCCCGCGGTCCCGTTCGGCGCCCCCGACGGTCCCGCCGACCTCGCGTTCCTCATCGCCGCACCGGAATCCGGCGGCGCCGAGCACATGAAGCTGCTGTCGAGCCTGGCCCGGGCCCTGGTCCGCAAGGATTTCGTCGAACAGCTGCGTGCCGCGGGCACCGCCGATGAAGTGGTCGCACTCGTCGAGGGTGTGGTCAGCCCGGTACCGGCAGCCACGGCCGCATCCGCGACGCCGGCTCCGGTCGCTCCCGCCGCCGAGCCCGCACCCAAGGCCTCGATCATCGCGATCACGGCGTGCCCCACCGGAATTGCCCACACATACATGGCCGCCGACGCCCTGAAACTGGCCGCCGACCGCGCCGGTGTGCATTTCACCGTCGAAACCCAGGGCTCGTCCGGCTCCACCCCGTTGTCGGCCGAGACCATCGCCGCCGCCGACGCCGTCATCTTCGCCACCGATGTCGGGGTCAAGGACAAGCAGCGCTTCGTCGGCAAGCCCGTCATCGCCTCCGGGGTCAAGCGGGCCATCAACGAACCCGACACCATGATCGCCGAAGCCGTTGCGGCGGCGAAGGATCCGCAGGCCGCCCGAGTCCAGGGCGACGCCGCGGCGCCCGCCACCGAGAACCGCGGCGGGCTGGGCTGGGGCACCCGACTGCGCCAGATCCTGCTGACGGGCGTCAGCTACATGATCCCGTTCGTGGCGGCCGGCGGCCTGCTGATCGCGCTGGGCTTCCTGTTCGGGGGCTACGAGATCGCCAACAAGCCTGCCGGACAATCGGATTCGCTCGCGCACATCATCGCGACCACCAACTCGCTGACCAACCTGCCCGCGGGCGGCCTGATGCAGTACCTCGGCGCGGTGCTGTTCACCCTGGGCGGGCTGGCCTTCGGCTTCCTCGTCCCGGCGCTCGCCGGGTACATCTCCTTCGCCATCGCCGACCGCCCCGGCATCGCACCGGGTTTCACCGCGGGCGCGGTGGCCGTCACCGTCGGCGGCGGATTCATCGGTGGCATCGTCGGCGGCCTCATCGCCGGCTTCGCCGCACTGTGGATCGCGTCGTTCAAGGTGCCCCAGTGGTTCCGCGGCCTCATGCCGGTGGTGGTGATCCCGCTCGGCGCCTCGCTGATCGTCGGCCTGTCGATGTTCCTGCTGCTGGGCCGTCCGCTGGCGGCCGTCACCTCGGGTCTGACCCATTGGCTCGGCAGCATGTCCGGCAGTTCGCTGATCCTGCTCGGCGTCATCCTGGGCCTCATGATGTGCTTCGACCTGGGCGGACCGGTCAACAAGGCCGCTTACTCCTTCGCCGCCGCCGGGCTCAACATCACCGACGTCGCATCGCTGCGGATCATGGCCGCCGTCATGGCGGCCGGCATGGTGCCGCCGCTGGCCATGGCGTTGGCCTCCGCCCTCCGGCCCCGCCTGTTCACCGAACCCGAACGCGAGAACGGCCGGGCCGCATGGCTTCTCGGCGCCTGCTTCATCAGTGAGGGCGCCATCCCGTTCGCCGCCGCCGACCCGCTGCGCGTCATCCCGTCGATGATGTTCGGCGGCGCCGTCACCGGCGCCATGGTGATGGCGTTCGACGTGACGTCCAAGGCACCGCACGGCGGCATCTTCGTCTTCTTCGCCATCGGAAACCTCATCTGGTTCGTGGTGGCGGTGCTCGTCGGCGCCGTCTGCAGTGCAGTTGCGGTCATCGCCGCCAAGAGCGCCGGCAGGTCGCTCCCGCCGGTCGACACGACCGCGGCCCTGCAGCCCGCCGCCAGCTGAAACTTCCCGATCAAGGAACCAACCCAACAACACAAGGAGAAGCCATGCCCAGCAAGACCGTCACCGTCGGATCCGCCGTCGGCCTGCATGCCCGTCCGGCAGCCGTCATCTCCGAGGCCGTCATCAATTCCGGAGCGCAGGTCACCCTGGCGGTCGACGGCGGGGAACCCGTGGACGCCGGCTCGGCCCTGATGATCATGACGCTCGGCGCAGGCAACGGAGCGCAGGTGACGGTGGCGTCCGACGACGAAACCGCCGTGGCGACCATCGCGGACCTGGTGTCGCAGGACCTCGACGCCTGACGCGCGTCGCTCGGGGTCGCTCCCGGCAGCCACAGAAAGCGCACAGAGCCCCCGCTACGCACCACTAGTATGAATTCGTGCTAGATGCGTACGGGGAGGGCATCGCGGAACACGGCGGTGTCGTAGCGGGGAAAATGTCACGGGGGACTCGGAACATCACGAGCGGCCGTCCCCATGGTGGGGGCGGTAGCTCGTGCGCCGTCTAGCCGCCCTGGCTGCGGCGCTGCTGCTGGCTGTCGCCAGCGCACCGCCCGCGATGGCCATCGAACCGCCGGCCATCGACCCCGGCGCCGTCCCGCCCGACGACACCGGCCCCGATCAGCCGATGGAGCAGCGCAAGATCTGCTCCGCGCCGACCGTGCTGCCGAACACCAACTTCGCCGACAAGCCCTGGGCGGCCGACTATCTGCACCTCGCCGAGGCGCAGAAGTTCGCCACCGGAGCGGGCGTCACCGTCGCCGTCATCGACACCGGTGTGAACGCCTCGCCGCGGGTTCCGGCCGAGCCCGGCGGCGATTTCGTCGACAAGGGCGGCAACGGCCTGTCGGACTGCGACGCCCACGGCACGCTGACCGCGTCGATCATCGCCGGCCGCCCGGCGCCGACGGACGCGTTCGTCGGCGTCGCCCCCGAAGCCCGCATCCTGTCGCTGCGCCAGACTTCCGAGGCGTTCCAGCCCAAGGACTCCCGCAGTGACCCCAATGACCCGAACACCACGCAGACCGCCGGGTCGCTGCGCAGCCTGGCCCGCGCCATCGTGCACGCCGCGAACCTCGGCGCCCAGGTCATCAACATCTCGGAAGCCGCCTGCTACAAGGTGACCCGGGCCATCAACGAGACCACCGTCGGGTCGGCCATCGCGTATGCGGTCAACGTCAAGAACGCCGTGGTGGTCGTCGCGGCCGGCAACACCGGCCAGGACTGCAGCCAGAACCCGCCGCCGGACGCCGCCGTGCCGTCGGACCCGCGGGGCTGGAAGCAGGTGCAGACCATCGTCTCGCCCGCCTGGTACTCGCCGCTGGTGCTGACCGTCGGCGGCATCGGACCGCAGGGCCAGCCGAGCAACTTCTCGATGTCCGGCCCCTGGGTCGGCGCGGCCGCGCCCGCCGAAGGCGACACCGCGCTGGGCTACGACGGCAATCCCGTCAACGCGCTGACCGGCCAAGACGGCCCGATCCCGATCAACGGCACGTCGTTCGCGGCCGCGTACGTCTCGGGCCTGGCGGCACTGCTGCGGCAGCGGTTCCCCGACCTGACGGCCGCGCAGATCGTCACCCGCATCACCGCGACGGCGCGGCATCCCGGTGGGGGAGTGGACAACTACGTCGGCGCCGGTGTCATCGACCCGGTGGCGGCGCTGACCTGGGATGTTCCCGCCGGCCCCAAGCAGGCGCCCTACCAGGTCAAGAGCATTCCGCCGCCGGTGTACATCCCGCCGCCCGACCGCGGACCCATCACCATGGTCGTCGTGGCCGGTGCCGCGCTGATCGTGCTGCTCGGCCTGGGCGCGGTGACCCGCCGTGCGCTGAGGCGCCGATGAGGCACTTCGGGCTCCGCTTCACCACGGGGCACCTGCTGTGGGCGGCCACGCTGGTGCCGGCCGTCGTGCTGCTGTGCATGCATTTCAACCTGCTGTGGCTCGGCATCACGCTCGGTGTCCTGATCGCGCTGTTCTCGGTCCTCGCCATCCGCGGACGGCGGCTGACGGGCTGGATCGCCGCGATGTTCGCCTGGCGGCGCCGGCACAAGGTTGCCCCACCGGCGCCCTCGGAGCCGGCCGTCGGAGCGACCGTCATGCCCGGCGACCACGTCGCGGTGCGCTGGCTGGGTGACCACCTGATCTCGGTGGTCGAACTGGTGCCGCGCTCGTTCACCCCCACGGTGATCGTCAACGGCGAGGCATTCACCGACGACAACCTCGACACCCGACTGGTGGAGCAGTTACTCGCGGCACACGGACCGGACCTCGAGGCGGACATCGTCTCGGCCGGCTACCGCGTCGGAAAGACCGCCCCGTCGAGCGTCGTCGCGCTGTACGAGCAGGTGGTCGGCCCCTACGCCGCCCCGGCCAATCGGCGGACCTGGATCGTGTTGCGCGCCAACCCCGACGAGACCCGCCGGTCGGCCCTGCGCCGCGGCACCGGGATCTCCGGCCTGGCCAGCTACCTGGTGGCGACCACCACCCGCATCGCCGACCAGTTGGCCAGCCACGGCATCGACGCCCGCCCCGCCCGCAGCTTCGAGGAGTACGACCGCGCGACCGCGATCAGCTTCGAGCGCGAGACATGGTCAACCATCAAGGGCCGCAGCACATTTACCGCGGCCTACTCGGCACCCGGCGGCCCCAACATGTGGTGGTCGGCCCGCGCCGACCACACGATCACCAGGGTCCGGGTGAAGCCGGGACACGCGCCGACGGCGACCGTGCTGCTGACGACGCTGGCCACGCCGACGACACCCCGCGGCTTCTCGTGTCTGTTCGGTGGGCAGCGCGCCGCGCTCGAGGGGCTGAGCCCGATCACCGACCGGCACTACGAGCTGCCGATCGGCTCGGCCGGCGTGCTGGTGGGGGAGACGGCCGACCGGTACCCGGTCTACATGCCGTTCGACAACGTGGACTCCACGATCAACCTGGGCGACGCGCACGTGTTCACGCAGTTCGTCGTCCGCTCGGCGGCTGCGGGCGCCGTCGTCACCTTGGCGCCGCAGTTCAAGGAATTTGCGGGGTTCATCAACGCCCGGATCGGGAATGTTCCGAAGGTGGTGTGGCCCAACGCCACCACCTATCTGGGTCCACACCCGGGTATTTCACGAATTCTGTTGCGCCACAACTTTATCGACACGCCTCGCCACCGTCAGCTGCCCATCCAGCTGATCAACCCGCGCGAGGAGAGCCGGTTCCAGATGGCGCTGGAGAAGTAAGGGGGAGCAAGTAGATGGCTGGAAAACTGAAAGTCTCCTCGGAGACGCTGAACGCAAAGGCCGCTGAAGTCGACGTGGACCTGCCGACTTTGCCGCCGGCGCCCAAAGCGCCATGTGAGTTGGCAATCGCGCAAGAGGCCACCGGTTTCCTCATGAACAACCTGCAGCAGCTCGACGCTGCACTCAAGGCTGGGCGAGCTCAGAATCGGCGACTGGCCGCCTGCCTGCGGGCGGCTGCCGCGGCCTACGACGCCGCCGACGCGGCCGGGAAATCCGGCATCGACGCCACCAAGCTGGGCGCCGGCGGGGGTGCACCGATCACCCCCAACCTGCCGCCGGCTCCGGCCCCCGCTGACCCGGTCGGCAGCTTGCCCTGGATGCTCGAATCGCTTGGCGGAGCCGAATCGCATCCCAGTAATCCCGGCATGGACTGGGAGGTGGCCGCCAAGGAGATCAACGGCGGCGACCAAGGGGCCTCGATGATCGAGTTCGGCGCGAAAATGACCGCAGTGGCAGCGAAACTGGCCGAACTGAACAGCAAGTTCAATATGTCCGGCGTCGAGTGGGAAGGCGACGCCGCCGAAGCCGCAGAAAATGCGCTCAAGGATTATTCGACCTGGTTGACGGCGATGACCGCGGCAGCAAACAACCTGGCCGTCCAGGCCATCGAACTATCCACGATCCATGGCGGCAGGCGACCTGAGCACCCCAGCATGCAGGACGTGGCGGACTACGAGAACGCCAGCGTGCTCGCGACGGTGGGTCAGGCGGCATACGACTTCTTCACCGGCCACGCGACCAAGCAGCAGGAATCCGACACTGTGCGGGCCAGGTACGCCCAACAGGCGACCATTCGTTCTCTCGTCACACCGCCACCACCCAACTTCGGGTCGACCGCGTGGCCCGCCGTAAAGCCTGGGGATGTGGCGAAGAAAGACGGCAATGGCACGGGCACGCCCCAAGCGCCTGGCGGGGGCAGCCCGTCCGGCGGCGGCGGTGGGACGCCGAGCGGTGGAGCGCCGTCGATGCCGGAATCGCCGAGCGTCAGCCCAGCCAGCGCCGGTGCCCAGAAGCCCGAGGGCGGCGGATCACCTTCTGGCGGTTCACCTTCCGGCGGCGGCTCACCGTCAGGCGGATCCGGACAGGGTTCACCGAGCGGCGGGATGCCCGGCGGCTTGGGCGGCGACAAGCCCGAGATGCCGAGCCTGCCCGACGGCCCGAGCGTGAGCCCGGCCTCCGCCGGCGGCGGCGCGGGCGGGGGATCCGGCGGCGGTGGCGGTGGACTGGGCGGCCAGCCCATGCAGCCGGCGGCCGTCGCACCCGCGTTGGGTTCAGCCGGCGGTGCGGCAGCAGGCGGCGCGAGCCAGGCTGCGGGTCGTCCCCCTGTCGGCGGCGGTATGGGCGGCGGCATGGGCGGCATGGGCCACGGCGCCGGCGGCCGCGAAGGCGGCAAGGAGAAGAAGCGCAACGCGAATCTTTCTCCCGACGAGGTCCTGTACAAGGAGGACCGCGCGTTCACGGACGGCGTCATCGGGCACCGGCGCCGCACCAAGATCGATGACAAGAAGGACAACAAATGATCGAGATGCATCCCGAGGTCGCTGCGGTTCTCCAGCAGGCCCAGCGCCTGCAGTCGGTCATGGACGAGCAGCTCGCCAAGATGAACACCGAGTCGTTCACCGCGACCGACGAAGCCAAGACCGTCGAGGTCACCCTCAACGGGCACCACTGGCTGACGGATCTGTTCATCGAGGACGGCCTGCTCCGCCTCGGCGCGGACACCGTGGAAGCCCGGATCAACGAGGCCCTGGGTAACGCGACCGCGAAGGCCACCGAGTCCATTGACGCCGACCGGGCCCGTCTCAACGAGCTGGTCGCCGAGATCACGGCCAGTAATCCGCCCGCGCAGCCGTAGCGGTCACTGGATGACGACCGCCAAACTGGCCGCGGCGACTGCGGCCGTTGCACTGCTGGCCGGCTGCACGACGGTGACGACCGGCGATGCGACAAAAGATCCGTCGTTCAAACCGGGTGACGCCATTGTCAGCCTGCTGAACCCGGGCAACTACCCGACGGCACCGAAGCCAGGGCCTGCGATGAAACCGGGAGCCGAGAGCGGCCGGATCATCGACGGCGAACGCATGGGCGAGTACGTCGTTGGGCCGTGGGAGGTTGATCCGCAGCTGCTGCACGTCGGCTTCATTTCGACCGGCTTGTTGTTCAGTGTCGTATCGCTCCTGTCGCCAGAGCTAGACCAACTGGCCCAACAGCATCACTTGATCTACGGATTCGGCTCTGGCCGCCACACGGACGCCAACGCCGACCACCTCCGCAAACTACAGAACACCGTTTTGCGCTTTCCAAATCCCGACGAAGCGGCTGCCGCAGCATCTGATCTCTACACCCAGCACCCGGGCATCCACGACCCCTCAACGAAACCCAACATTCCGGTACCTGGGCACCCGGAGTCGCGGATGCTCCAAACCACCATGCCGGACGGGACGTACGCCACTTCGATCATTTCGCCGCATGGCCCATATGTCTTGATCCAAAGCGGCATGGCACAGGAAAGCGCCGACGTCTCCCTGCAATTGGCCCTCAAAGCGCTCGATATGCAGGCGCCCAGGATCGATGACTTCAAGCCAACTGATCCCAGCCAGTTCGCGACCATGCAGACCGATCCTGAAGGATTGCTCACGCGGACGGTGCCCACCAAGGAACACAAGGGAAATCAAGGCTTGTGGGGGCCACGTGGCCTGCTTCATTTTGATGACGACCCGGTCCAAACCGCAGCGGCGTTGACGGCGGCCGGCGTAGACGTCATCTCGGTGCGCGGCGCCTACCTCTATCGAGCCAAGGACGCCGCGGCTGCGACGCAGCTGGCTCAGAAGTTGGCCCAGCCTGGCGGCAAAAACCCCAGTGAACCGGGCCCCGTCGTACCCGGCCTGCCCTCGGCCAAGTGCCGGGCGATCAATTATGCCGACGTGAAGGCGCTCGTCTACGACTGCGTCACGTCGTTCGACCGATGGGTGTATACGGCGTCCTCGTTGCAGCCATTCGACGCCACACAACGAATGGCATCCCAATACCTGCTGCTGACTGCGAAATAGCGCCACCTCGGTTCAACGCGCTCCGACCACCGAGCCACGGCGACTGAGGCACTCAAACACTCGAATGCGTACAGTTCGCGGAGAGTAACTGCGCACTGCCTCGGCGTTGCGCAGTCCGGGGAGACGATGGGGAGCGTCATGAAGATCGCCAGGTTGACCGCAGCGACTGCCGCAGTGTCAGTGCTGGCGGGCTGCACAACGGTGACGACGGGTGACGCGGCCAAAGACCCGTCATTCAAGTCAGGCGACGCCATCGTGAGCCTCCTCAATCCCGGAAACTATCCGACGGCACCCAAGCCCGGGCCCGCGATGAAACCAGGCGCCGAATCTGGACGCCTCATCGATGCCGAACGGCTCGGCGAATTCGTCGTCGGACCGTGGGAAGTGGATCCCACCCTGATCAGCATCGGGGTGAACGTGACGGGCCTGTTTCTCGATGCCGACCGTCTGAACAGCGTCGAACCCGGTCCCATGAAGCAGATCGCGAAAGATCATCAACTGATCAATGGGTTCGGTTCCGGTCGCGGAACCAACCGCGGCGCGGATCACGACAACCAATTGGTGATTCTGGTGCTGCGCTTCCCAACTGCTGACTTGGCCAACGATGCCGCCCGCCAATTCTCAGAGCAGGCGCCGGTCATCGATCGGGCCGCACCCAATCAACCGATACCAATTCCCGGACACCCGGAAGCGCTCGCTCATGAGTCCACAACAGCAGACCGTAGTTTCACGGTCAGTGCGTATACGCCGCACGGGCCATACGTGCTCTATCAATACGCGTTGAGTGACGTAAACGTCGACACCGCAACACAGTTCGTTGCCAAGGCGTTGGACCTGCAGACTTCGCGCATCGACAAGTTCCAGCCAACCGATCCAGCACAGTTCGCCACCATGCAGACCGATCCTGAAGGCCTGCTCAGCCGGACGGTTCCCACGAAGGAACACACGGGCAATCAGGGCCTATGGGGGCCGCGCGGCATACTTCATTTCAGTGACGACCCACTGCAAACGGGTACCGACCTGACGGCAGCCGGCGTAGACGTCGTTTCGGTACGCGGCACCCACATCTACCGTGCCAAGGACGCCGCGGCCGCGACGCAGCTCGCGCAGAAGTTCGCCGAGCCCGACGCTAAGAATCCCACCGAACCGGGCCCCGCCGTAGCCGGTCTCCCCTCCGCGAAGTGCCAGGCAACCGACGCCGCCGAGGTAAAGGCGCGGGTCTACTCCTGCGCTGCAGCACTGGACCGGTGGGTCTATACCGCAGCATCGTTGCAACCATTCGACGCCACCCAGCGGATGGCCTCCCAATATCTGCTGCTGACTGCGAAATAATCGGACGACAATGACCTCGACCTTCAATCCCGGCGACATCGTGGCCGGCTACACCATCGAATCCGTCCTCGGTGTCGGCGGCATGGGTGTGGTCTATAAGGCCAAGAACCCCCAGCTGCCTCGCAGCGATGCCCTGAAGGTTCTCACCACCTCCATTCAAGGGGACGGCCAGTTCCGTGAGCGCTTCCTCCGCGAAGCCAACGTCGCCGCCACCCTCGACCACCCCAACATCGTCGCGGTCTACTCGCGCGGCGAAACCGAGGCGGGCCAGCTGTGGATCGCCATGCAATACGTCGCGGGCACCGACGCCGACCAGGAAGTCCGGTCCGGGCGAATGTCACCCGCGCGGGCGGCCCGCATCATCACCGAAGTTGCCAAGGCTCTCGACTACGCACACCGCCGCGGCATCATGCACCGCGACGTCAAGCCCGCCAATTTCCTGCTGGCCAATCCAGAGGATCCCGGCGATGACGAACGGGTCTTCCTGGCGGACTTCGGAATTGCTCGTGCATTCGACGATGCCGCGCACCTGACCACCGATGGTTCGGTCATGGCGTCCATCGCCTACGCCCCGCCCGAAGCACTGAGCGGGCAGCACGTCGATTCTCGAGCAGATGTCTATTCGCTGGCCTGCAGCTTCTTCGTGCTGCTCACCGGCCGGACGCCGTACGGTGGTCTGCCCGGCGGCATAGCCGCGATCGCCGCGGCACACGTGACAGGAGAGATACCGCGTGTCACTGACCGCGTGCCCCACCTGCCGTGGGCACTGAACGAAGTGATCGCCCGGGGGATGGCAAAAGATCCCAACGCTCGATTCCAGACCGCGCGCGAATTCGCCGCCGCGGCCACGGCCGCCATTGCGAACACCGGGCCCGCGCCACAGCCACCCGGCCAACTGCCACCTCCGGGACCGCAATCATGGCCGCCGCATCAGCCGACGCCGCCCAGCGGCGTGCTGACATATCCGAGCGGGCAGTTCAGCGGTCCCTACCCACCCGGACCACCACGCGGCCCGATGCCTCGCCAGATGGCGGCACCCCATTCTCCAGCCCCGCAACAGAAGAGTTCGCGCAAACGTCGACTGGTCATCGGCGCCGCGGCAGCTGCCGTGGTCACCGTCATCGTGGTCGTCGCCTCGATACTGCTCATCGGCAAGCCCGGTGCCCCGGCTTACACCGCGCAGTCGTTCACCCACGCCCACGGCAGCACCGAAATCACCAAGGCACCAACAGCTGTCGCCGCCCTTGGCCCCGGCGACGCCGATGCAGTGCTGTCTCTCGGCCTACAACCGGTGGCCATCGCCGGCGCAGGCACGTCCCTGCCTTCGTGGTTGCAGTCCAAGATCACCGGGAACCCGTCGGTCAAGGACACCGTCGGTTTCATCGACACCAGCGCCATCCAGGCCGCCAAACCCGACGTCATCATCGCGACCGGCGAGATCGACGACGCGACCTACCAGCGCCTCGCTGCTATCGCCCCGACCGTGACTCAGCCGAAAGACACCAGCCGGGCATGGAACTGGCAGACCCAGCTCAAATGGGTTGGCAAGATTCTCGGCCGCGACAAGGACGCCGACAACCTCATCGATCAGGTGTCGTCCCAGCAGACCGACCTGAAGAATCAGAATCCGCGAGCCGCAGGGAAGAGCGTCCAGGTGATCCACGTGTCGGACGACGGCGTCAGCCAGACGCTGACACCATCCAACGCGGCGGACTATCTCAGTTCGCTCGGTTTGAACTACGACGCCGAATTGCGTCGCAAGTCAGGCGACAGTAGTTCAACCCGGTCGATGCCAGACCTTGGGAAATTGTTCTTGATTCACAGCGAAGTGCTGGTCGTCGTGCGCACCGACAAAGCGGCCGGCAACGGTGGGGCAGCAGGGCTTCCTTACCAATTGGCCGCCTACCGCGGATCGATGATCATCGTGGATGACCCTAATAGTGTTGCAGCACTTGCCGATCCCGGTGGTTACCTGGCTACTGAGTATCTCAACGCCAACTTTGTTCCGCTGATGAGCGTCATCCGCTGAGTCACAGGCCTGCCGCAATCTTCGCCACCAGGTCGCGCCCCTTGTTCCCGACGTTCGGAGCACACACCCGCACATCGATGATCACGTTCCTTCGTGCACCCAATGAGTGCTGACAAGGAACTCGGGTGCCATCGCCGGCCATGCCCGACACCGGAACGCTCGCAACGGAATCGACCGATTCAACTTTCTCCAGCGCATACGTGAGGGGCACCTGACCGCCCGTGACCGTCGCCTGCTGGTTCTGGCATGACCGCCAGTGTCGGGCGGTCCTGTCACGAAAGTCCGCCGCCTCCGCATCTGTGGGAAACGCGGCAACCACCTGCACGACTTGAGCATGTTGATCACCGTGGAGCAGCTGCCCCGCGAAACCTGTTCGGCCGTAGTACCCAATAGTGTCGAGAGCCGGCATGACAGCTTCGAGGCACCGAATAGGTTCCACCCTCAGCTTGGTATCCGGCTTCCTGAAGATCGCCTCCGGCGTCATGGCGACGCCCACCAGATCGCTGATCTCAGAGGGAGAGCCCAACAACTTCGGCAGGCCGGCATCATCAACAGGTTTGGCGACAGCTGACGTCGACGTCGTCGGAGAAGCGACAGCCGTGGCTGTCGTGGCCGTGCCCGAGACCTTCCGGTCGGTGACCGAACAACCCGCCGCCACGACGACCACCGCTCCGATGAGCATTCCAGTACGCCTGGGGTTCATCTGGTCCTTCCGTCAGCTGACTTTGTCAGCGATCTGCTTGGCCAGGTCCGTGGCCTGAGCGCCGCCACCCGAACTGCACGCCAATACGTCGATCACCACATCAACCTTGGTCGTCAGCACGTGCTGACAACTGCGTCCCGGCTCGGTGAACACCGCAGTGAGTGTGCCCGCGTCGGACGTGACCGCACCGACCGCCAGTTGCCGCGGCGGCTGGCCGTCGGCCGTGAACGTGACGGCCGTGTTCGCGCAGCCGGGCCACGTCGCCGCGGCCGGAATCCGCTCTGCCGCTTGAGGTGCCGGGTAGCCTACGGTGTACGCCACCATCCACACATTCGGATCCGCCGGATTGTGCAGTTCCATTCCCGACATTCCCGTGAATCCGGGCGCGAAGGTCCCGGAGCTGCCCGCGTCCGCGACACCGGCACACGGCGGGGGAGTGGCCGTACCACCCCGTGGAGTTTCCGCGGTGACGATGGTCGCGTTCGCCATCGGCGGCGACTGCATGACGGCGCTCACCGCTTTTCCGTCAGGGAGCAGGTTCGCCAGATCGATGCGGTGGGTGGGGACCGCCGCCTTGGGCGGTGCCGCGGGTGCCGTCGGTTGCGTCGGCCGGTTTCCGGAGTCGCGGGTCAGGTAGGTCATGCCGGCCACAAATCCTGCCGCAAGCACTACGGCGACCGCGATCATCGCAGCTTTCGGGGAACCTGCTTTCGTGCCGCCCGGCAGCCGAAGTCGTCGGTACACCACGAAACCGGCAACCGCGCCCAGCAGCAACAGGACACCGATATCCAGCGCCCACCAGCGCAATTCGTGGTGCCACAGCTGGTCGTCGACGGACATCAGCGGAGCAATCTTGAGCAGGTCGACCACGCTCGCCGACGCCGCGAATCCCCATCGCCCTGGCAGGAACCACGACGCCTGGTCCAGGCCGACGCGTCCCGTCACGGGGATCATGCCGCCGGAGAACACGATCGACAGCATGATGACGACGACGAGCATCGGCAGGATCTGCTCGCTGGACCGCGCCAGCGAGGACAGCAGCAGGCCCAGGATCGCCGAAACGATTGCTGCCACAGTCAGACTCACGTAGAAGTCCAGGGTCGCGCTGCCCAGCAACAATGCGCCTTGCGTGGGCGCGCCCTTGCCGATCACCACGATCGCCACGACGATCGCAGTCTGAATCGCGGTGAACGCGCTGTACACAACGATTTTGGCGGAAAGGTACGCGGCGGCCGACAGCCCGACCGCCTGCTCCCTGCGGAAGATGGTGCGCTCGCCAACCAGATCACGGATCGTCAGTGCGGTTCCCATGAACACTGCCGCGATATTCGCGACGATGAGCAACTGGTTCGGCTCGTTGGGGGAGTGGCCCACGGTCGCCACCCCGAATCCGGTGTCCCCCGGCACAATCAGCGACATCGCCCCCAGGATGAACGGCAGCAGCAACAAGAAGCTGGTGTAGATCCGATCGGCGAAGATCAGCTGCAACTGCCGGCGCGCGACGGTGAGCATCTGGCGACCGGTGCTGGTGCGCGCCGGTGCGCCGAGCGGGCCGGCAGGTTCCGGCGGTGCCGGCGGTTGGTTGGCAGCGGGGTTGTTCTGCAGGAAGACGGCATGCGCCGCATCGGGATTGGCCGATACCCAGGCGAAGATGTCCGCCCAGTCCTGCGTTCCCATCGCCGATCCGACCGCTTGCGGCGGTCCCGCGTAGACGGTCTTGCCGCCGGGCGCCAGGAGCAGCACCTGGTCACACATGTTCAGGTAAGTGAGGGAGTGCGTCACCACCAGCACCGTGCGCCCGGCATCGGCCAGCCGCCGCAACATCTGCATGACCTGGCGGTCCAGCGCCGGGTCCAAACCGGAAGTGGGCTCGTCGAGGATCAAAAGCGAAGGGCCGGTAAGTAGTTCGAGCGCCACCGATGCGCGCTTGCGCTGCCCGCCCGACAGCTTGTCCACGCGCTTGTCGCGGTGCTGGGTGAGTTCCAACTCGGCGAGCACCCGTTCCACCACCGCGCTTCGATCGTCCTTGCTCGTATCCGGCGGCAACCGAAGTTCGGCGGCATAGTTCAGCGCCTGGCTGACCGTCAGTTGGCGGTGTACAACGTCGTCCTGCGGCACCATGCCGATCCGCGACCGGAGCGACGCATAGTGCGCGTGCACGTCGTGTCCGTCGAAGGTGACCTGCCCGGACGTCGGTTTGGTGACGCCGCCGAGCAGCCTGATCAACGTCGACTTGCCCGCGCCCGACGGTCCGATCACCGCCGTGAGGGTGCCGGGCCGGGCGTCGAACGAGACGTTGGTGAGCAGTTGGTGGCCGTCGATGGCGAGTCCGACCTGGCGTACCTCGATGCCACCGGTCGCGACTGCCTGCCGCGACTGGACCGCGGTACCGCCGGTGAACACCAGATCCGTGTTGCCGACGGTGATGACGTCACCGGGACGCAGGGTGACGGCCTCGACCCGGTGCCCGTTGACGAAAGTGCCATTGCCCGAACCGTTGTCGTACAACTGCGTTCCGGTCGGGGCGGGCACCAGGTAGGCGTGAATTCGGGAGGCCAGCGAATCTTCGACCTTGATGGTCGCAGTCGAGTGTCGCCCGATGGTGACGGCCCCAGGGGGCGGACCCGACGAGCGTTGTGGCGCGGGGGCGGGCTGACGCGGCGGTGGAGGCGGCGACTGCCGCTGAACCGGCCGTGGCGGCAATGGAGGAGCCGGCTGCGACGGACGCGGGGCCGCCGTCTGTGGCGGCGGCTGCCGGTACTTGGCGACCGGGATGACCTGTGTGGCGGTCCGGAAATGCAACTGCGGTCCGTCCGGAGCACCGACAGCCAGGACGAGGTCGTCACTGATGACAGCCGACGGCACACGCGTCCGGTTGGCGAAGATTCCGTTGCGGGACTTGTCGATTGCCACCCACTGACCGACTCCGGGATCCACCCGGATGATCAGATGCAACCGGGACACCACGTGCTTGGCGCCGGGGCCGGCGTCAGGGATCCTGACGTCCGAGGCCTCGCCACGACCGACGGTGACCTCCTTGCCGGGCGGGAAGGTGAACATTGCGCCGCCGAGCGTCACGATGAGCGGCGGGACGGAGCTCACGAATGCACTCTCCTCACTGGTAGCGCTTGTAGCAGCCCTCGTCGTCGGTGGCCAGCCCGGCCCGGAACGCCGCGATCCGGGTGAACGCAGCCGGAACACCCTGTCCGTCGACGGCCGTGGCGACGTAGCCGTTGGTGAGCAGCCCGGCGACGGCCTTGTCCAAGTCGCCGGCGGTCAGCTGCAGGCTGGCCCCACTGGGCAGGTCGTGCGGCTTGGCCATCTGACGCTGGGCCTGTGCGGTCAAGCAGGCCGTGCGTAAGGCGGCCGTCGGGTCGTCGAGCTTCACCCCGCGCTGGCTCTCGAGCGCCATCATGTACCGCGACACCACAATCGAGAACGCCGTGTTGTCGCCCTGAATGAGACTCTTCTCGGCCATGTCCGCCGGCGTGCCGATCTGCGCAAGTGCCGGCAGATTCACGGAGATCGTGTTGGTCGACGGACAGTACGAAGCAGGTGAATCACCCTGGGAGATATCACATTTCGCTGCACCGTACGTCAACTTCGGCGGCTGCTTCGGCGAGTAGATCACCCCGAGCAACTCAACCAGGGTGCCGATCGTGTCCTTGTCGACGGGCAGGTCGGCCGACCGGTGCTCGTCGTCCATCGGCTCATCTTCGAGCTCCATCGGCAGGCCCTTGCGGCGCTGCTTGATGTCGTTCAGATCGATGGCCGCGCACGCCTGCGGTCCGACCGTGAAGCCCTGCTGGAACGCGCTCACGCGGTCCAGCGCCGTGCCGTGTCCGTCGGTGAGCATGTCGTCGTCGTGCGGTCCCAGCGTTGGATCCCGGACGGTGATCAGCCCGGCGAGCACATGGTTGAGGCCGTCGCCGGTGCTCATCATGAACCGCTTGGAATCACCCGCCGCGACGTAGTGCAGATAGGCGCCGGCGAAGCAGTCGGCCTGCTGTTCACGGACGATGACGGGTGTACTACGAGTCACCAATTTCGCCATGTACTGGATCGCGTGGCCGTATTCATGCCCGATCAGCCCCGCGACGGAGACGTCACCGAAGTACTTGCGCCCCGTCGGGACCATGATGCCGCGGTCCCAGGCCATCAGCTTCTCGCTCGGGCAGTAGAAGGCGTTCACCAGACCGGCGGTGTCCTCGTCACACGCTTCCGGACTGTTCCGATCGCGGGCGTCGTACGACAGGAACTTCTCGATGGGCTTGAACGAACCCTTCAAACCCGACGCGCTGTAGTCGTGTTGCCAGTACTCGGCGATGTCATTGATCGCCTGCAACGCCAGTCGGTCGACGTCGCTGTTGTTGGTGTTCTGCACCTTGCCGACCGCGGCCGGTGCGTTGTCCCGCAACCCGCTCGGCCCGTCCTTGGCCGGGAGGTCGGCGACATGGAAGGGGTCGTTGACCGGCGACACCGCGGTACCGGTGACGGTCGGCGCGCAGCCGGCCAGCATCGCCACCGCGCACAGCGCCACCGAACGTCGCAGCGCCGTTCCGCTTCTCACCCGCAATCCGAAATCGCCTGTCATCGTGCCCCCTGACGTTCGGTTCAGACTATGGCCTGCCGGCAGCTTCAGAACAGCGAACGGCGCACCCCGATTTCAGGGTGCACCGTTCATCGGTCGGGCTGTCAGAACTGACCGGTAGCGATCTTCTGAATACCCTTGTGGACCTGAATTCCGATGTAGCCCAGCACAACTGCGATGACACCGTTGATCACCACAGCCAGGATCAGCATTGCCGTGAGGCTACCGCTGACGTAGGGGCTGCTGCTGACACCCGCCAGGCCGATGATGCCGAACAACAGACCCAGCAGGCTGGCCACCGCGCCCACACCGCAGATCCCGTAGGCCACGAACTGCGCAGCCAGCTTCGTGCCCAAGGCCAGGAAGCAGTAGGCCAATCCGAGCCAGATCACGCTTGCGATGAGCGAACCGATCCCGCCGAACAGGCTCAGGAACAACCCGATGAGCACCGCTCCGCCGTAGCCGAGGTAGACGAACTGGTTGGAGCCCTGGGGGTTGTTCCGCATGTTCTGGAACCACGGCTGTTGGATCAGCTCGCCGCGGACACCGCGCGTCATCAACCGGAAGATGAACGAATCACCCTTCGTGAGCAGCGACTTCGCCATGTCGACGGGCGTTTGCTGCGGACCCGCCGGTCCGCCGAACTGCGGTCCGCCGAACTGCTGCCCGCCCGGACCGGGGTATCCACCCGGCTGGGGTGAGCCGAAGCCAGGCTGGGCACCACCCGGACCGAAGCCTGGCGGCGGCACCGACGCACCGAAACCCGGGGCACCGAAGCCAGGGGCGCCGTAGGTCGGCGCGCCGAACCCCGGCGGGGGCGGCGGCACGGGCGCACCCGCCGGATTCCACGACTGCTCGGGCTGCGGTGGCACCGGTGCTGCGGGCTGACCGAACTGCGGCTGCGGAGCCGGCGGCTGATAGCCGGGCTGCGGCGGCTGCCACTGCGGAGCAGCGGGCGGCACCTGCTGGCCATAGGGATTCGGCGCGGCGGGAGGCTGCGGCGGCTGCCACTGTGGGGTCGCGACGGTCGGCGGAACGACCTGCGTCTGGTCGCCCGCCTCCGGAGCGGCTGCGGCCGTCGGCTGCAACGCCGACCGGTCGACGAACTGGGTCTTCTCCTCGAGATCACCAGCCGCCGGTGGCTGCTCACTCACCGAGCCGGCCTCGTGATTTTCGGACATATCGTGGTCTCCCTAAAAATTGACTACTCAAGACACCGTACGGGCGCCGACAGCGCAATCGCGCAGCGGTGTCACACGCGCTGCGCGCCGCACGAACCCGTCAGAACCGGATGTTCCGGATGCTGTCGTAAACGCCGGCGATCCACAGCAGCAACGGAATCACCGCGGCAATCGCCGCACCGTCGGTCAGCTCCAGGATCCGCTTGGTCACCGGTGACACACGGCCGACACCGTCGGTCGCGCCGACCGTGATCAGCGCGACGACCGCGAGCCCCACATACAGCACGATCGCCAGCCAGGCGCTATCAGCGTCCCAAGAGACCAACTTGATCATCACGCCGGTCGGGATGGACACCGTTGCAGCCAGCAGTGCCCAGCCACACCACCGCTCGGCATACAGTCGCGACCGGAAGCCGCACACAACTGTCACCAGTCCCGCGACGATCAGCGAGTGCACGAAGAAGTGTCCCTGCACCACGATCGCGATGGCACCGTAGGTCAGCACCGTGACACCTGCGCTCAGGAAGCCGATCAGCAGCTGCCGCGCGAGCGTGCTGCGTTCGGTCAGCCGCGCCGCGGAATCAGGCACCGAGTCGATGATCGCGCGCCATGTCGCCGACTCCTCGTCGGTGACATCACTGTGCGCAGCAACAGGATCCAGGAGTTCCTCGTTCGCGATCACCTCACCCGGCGCGGGAATCGGCGGCAGCGCGATCCGCGCCACCGCGACCGTGAGCTTCGCCGCGTTGGTGATGACGATGAGACCGACGGCGATGGCGCCCGCCGGAACCCACGACGCTCCGCCGTATCCATACGCGATGGCCGCGCCCGTCACCGCGGCCGCGATGACCGCCAGGAAAGCCGCCACCGCGGCGCGTTTCCGCGGCCCGCCGCGGGTTGCCAGTACGACGATCAGGATCACCGCCGCCGCACCCGCGAGCTGGGGCGCACCCATGTCGTTGATCCCGTACGGCAGCGGAACCGCCAGTGCCGCGGCGCCGCCCAACAGCGGCAACGACGCCACGAGAAGACTCTCGGACAGATCGGCGTTGTCGTACCGCCCCTTGGCGATGAAGCTGCCGGCCAATACCAAGGCACCGAGCAGCCCGAGGGCGACCGGCCACCACCAACCGTGGCCGGACTGCGACCACGCCCACAACGATGCCCCGGTCGTCGCGAACGTTGCGACTGGGATAGCAAGTCCGACCAGCTTTTTCAGCGCTTGACCGTCGAACTCAGGAGACTCCTCGAGCACCGCCATGGCGTCGATCACGTCCTCGACCAGCGGCCGGTACCGCTCGGTGCGGCTCACCGACACCAAGGTCAGCAAGGCCCCGTCGACCACGCCGGCGTCATCGAGCGACTCGGTGGACTTCAGCGGCGGTGAGCCCGGGCGCGCGAAAGCCCACACGCCCTGCGCTTTGAAGTCGAATCCGGCCAGTACATCCGCCGGGGTGTCGTCGAGCAGATCGGCAAGGACGTTCACTGTCTCGTCGATATAAGTCTCGATCGCCGTGGACGCCGGGAGGACCAGGTCGGTCATGCGTCGACCGGTCAGGATGGTGACCCGGGTGGTCGACTGCCTTGTCGGACTGTCAGCTGCCGCGGTAGGCGCAGCGGTTGCGGGGCCGGCCGATGCGGTCACCGACGCTCGAGCCTGTCGAAGTCGTCCGACAGCGCCGCGGCGAGCTCGGTGATGCGGCGCTGGTACGTCTTGCCCAGCAGATCGAACTGGATGTCCGAACCGGCGGCGATGTGCTTGTCCCACGGCAGCACGACGACGCGGCCCGCCGGCACATGCCGCTCGAACTGCTGCACCAGGTCGTCGACGTCGATGTTGGTCTTGCCCGGGGTCACGTGATTGATGACCACACATGCCCGGCCCAGCAGGTCCTGATATCCGTTCTGCCGCAACCAGTCCATGGTCACCGCGGCCTGGCGGGCACCGTCGATCGAGGCGCTGGCCACGATCACCAGACCGGATACGGTCGACAGCACGGCACGCGAGGCCTGGTGGAACAAGCCTGCGCCGCAGTCGGCGAGCACCAGGTTGTAGTACTGCGAGACGATCTTGACCGCAGCGGCCCAGTCCTCTTCGTTGAAGTCACGGCGGGCGACGCTGTACTCGGCCGACGACAGCACCTCGAGGTTTGAGGCGTTCATGCTGGTGTAGGCACGGATGTCGTTGTAGCGAGCAAGTTCCTTGTCGGACAACAGGTCCGAGATGGTCGCGGCCGACTGCCGGCCGGCGCGGTCGGCCAGGTTGCCGCCGTCCGGATCGGCGTCGACAGCCAGGATCCGGTCGCCGCGGACCTTCGCCATGACAGAGCCCAGGGTGACGGTGACGGCCGTCTTGCCGACGCCGCCCTTCAGTCCCAGCACACCGATCTGGTACGAGTCGCGGGCGTTCCGGCGAATCCGGGTGTAGAGGTCCAACTCGTAGAGCTCATCGGGCGACAGGCCCAGGTTGATGCGCGTCAGCAGATAGAGCACGTGGCGCCAGCCGCGCTGCGACGGCATCTTCACCCCGGCCCGCACACCCACGTGGGACAGCGCGTCGATGGCGCGGTGGTCGCCGATGGTGGCGGCCGACGTCTGGTCCGGCATGTGCTGCTCGGTCCACTGCATGTCGGCCTGGGGATGATCCATGGCGTAGTGCTGTGGCGGCGGCTGCATGTGCCGCGGTGGGGGCGGCATCATCATCGGAGCGTGCTGCGGCTGCTCGTACTGCGCGCCGGCCATGGGGGCGCCCTGCGGCGAGCGCATCAGGCCGTTCTGCATGAATTGCGGTGGCGTAGGCGGCATTTGAGTCGTCACTTCAGACGGCCGCGGCGGCGGGACCATGCCCGGCGGCTGCTGCGCTTGCCCAGCAATGGGCAGACCGGACGGCGATTCGGCCCCTGCAGCCGAGGCAGCGGCCGCTGAGGCCGACATCTGCGCGGCGGCAGCAAGGGTCGCATGGTCGACGGTGCGCGTGGCTTCCTCGTTGTCGGCCTGGCCCGGCGAGTTGTTGAAAAGCCGGTCGTAGTCGGCGGACATGAGTACCTCTCGATTGTGTGTTGGTTACCCGGGAACGCACATGAGGTGGGCAGAGTCGACCCTACGCCGACCTGCCCACCTCCTGTGTTGCGTCGCGTGTATCGCCTAGCCGAACATTCCGGTGACGCCGTGCTCGGTCGACTGCATGTTGCCGCCGGCCTCGCTGACGGCATGCCCGAGGCTCTGCAGCGCGTTGTTGAGCTCCATCGCAGTGTTGTCCCAACGCTGCTGGACGGCCTGGTAGGCCTCGGAACCCGAGCCGCCCCAGACGGAAGCCAGCTTCGCCAGCGAGGCCTTGCCCTCGTCCAGCAGGCCGTGCGTCGTGTTCACCGCACCAGCCAAGTCGCCGGCACTTCCTTCGATGCCCGCGAAATTCCAATCCTGTGCCATTTGTCTTCTCCGCTTCTAAATCGTTGTACGTGGTGGTCGATGTCTAACTAGATCTGCATCTGGCTCGACAGCGACGACCCGGCGTCGGAGTCGGCCGCGGTGTACTGCACGCCGGCGGTCTGGATGTTGGCGGAGATGTCAGCCAGCTCCTTGAGCTGCTGCGTCATGGCCTCGTCGAAGCGCGCCAGAGCGGCCTGCGCGGCCATACCCGCTTCCGGGGTCTTCATGTGCGCCGCGAGCTGGCCCGCTACCGCATCGACGTGGGTCTTCACGCCGGTCAGCTCGCCCGCGATGCGATCGAAATTTCCTGCCTCTGAGGCGAGGACTTCGGCATCTGTATTCATGCTCGTCATGCTGGATCACCTTTTCTGTTTCCTGTGTCCTCACCACGGGAATGGCGAGTCCTTGCCGACCCCCCTGGGCCGGAAAGCCTTGTGTGAAACGACAATTCACCAATCGTCGTCATCGTCGTCGAGGTCCTGTACCAGTACCCCAGGTGCTTTGAGGGCATCCCTCGTCCCTCCGCCCTTCTCTGCTTTACCGCCGGGACCCATTCCGGCCCCCGCCCCGCCGGCACTGCTCACCGGCGCCTTTCCGGCGCCGGAAGCGCCCGCCGCCGCGCCGGTCTCCAACGAAGCGGTCGAGGCACCATCGGGGCCACCGACCAGCGAGGCCATCAGCGGCGTCCGCGGTGCGGAACCGCCCATGCCCGGCAGTGACGCTGCGCGCACCAGCCCCGCACCCGATGTCGCGCCCGAACCACCCGCCAGCGGATGGTTGGAGAAAGGGCTGGCGCCCATGAGGCCGATCTGCGGCCCGTTGTTCTGACCGAAGCTGCTTCCCAGCTGACTGAAAATCTGTGTCGCCTGCTGCATCGGCTGGCTCAACTGCTGAACCGGCTGCGTGATGAGCTGACCGAGCTGCTGCGGAAGCTGCGCGACCTGCGAACCGACCTGCGACACCACCTGCATCATCATCTGCGAGCCCTGCTGGCCTTTGTCCTGCTGCTCGCTGGCACGCTGCGCCGCCGATTCCACCTTGGACGCCTGCCCCTGGGCACGTTGTCCCGCGAAATTCGCCTGCGCCGCAGCATTGCCCACCATCAACGCCGCATCTTCGATTGCCGACTGGCTGGCCACCTGCGAGATGACCAAATTGCGCGCCACCGCCTCCGAAACCCCCATCGCGGCTCGCGCGACGATGGCCGCTTCCGTTGCCTCGCCGACACCAGGCATCACGATGGGCTTTGGCGGCAGAATGGGTTCGAACAACGTGTTCATCGTGGTCTCGGCCTGATATGTCTCCATCACCGAGCCCGCCAGCGCCCACATTCGCGCGTAGTCCGCCTCGTTGAAGCCGATGGGCACCGTATTGATACCCAGGAAATTCGTGGCCTCGAGGACGCCGTGCGTGACGTGGTTCATCTCGATTTCCGGCAGCTGCGGAGTGGTGGCCAAAGCCAAGCTGTAAGACTCGGCCTGTGCCAACGCCTGCATCGCGCGCTTCTGTGCCTGCATGGCAGTGGTGTGTAGCCAGGTCACCATCGGTGTGGTGGCGGTGACGGCTCGTTCACTGCCCATACCGGACCAGTTCGCGCTCAGCTCCGCCAAGCTGGCGGCGAGCTCCACCGCCTGCGTCTCCAGGGCGACGGCCAACGCTTCCCACCCGGCGGCTGCTTGCAGCATCGGCGCAGGGCCTGCACCGGCCATGAGTCGGCCGGTGTTCATCTCCGGCGGGAATGCTCCATAGAACATCGCCGGCATGGCGGGAAGTGCCACCATAATTAGCTGTCCTCAGGCTCTGTGTGGGCTCGTCGCACGCGGTGGCTAGATCAGGGTCGCTGACGTGGCCACGTCGGTGGCCTCATACATGGCGCCCGCCTCGACGTACGCGGCGCCGGCGCGCGCCAGCTCTTCCTGCGCGAAGGCGTTGATGCCCATGACCTCGACGCCCTCGACGGCGAAGGCCATGGCGGCCTGCATCGACACCTCATCCGCACCGGCCGGAACCAGAGTGCTGGCCTCCGTCATGGTGGCAGTACCGGTCGCAACTCCACGGGCTCCGTTGGCGACAACCTGGGTGCCGACGCCAATTGCGCCCTCTTCGTGCTGCAAAGGCTGCATTTCATTTCTCCTTACCAAATTCAAGATCGCGGTATGGAATTGTGCGAACGGCACAGAAACGAATTGAAGATCCCCACGGAACCCCCGTTCCCCCTTTGCCGATCAGCGGGCGTTTAGCGTTGCTGAACGTCTGAAACAGATACTACCGAGGGTTTTGGGGGGTCACCTACACTTATTCCGCGGGAGGATCAACGTAGGCCGCCTGGATGACCTCCTTACCGTCCGGTGAGACCAAAAGTGCCTGGCCAGGGGGCCTACGGCGCAGTTTGAACTCACTCGACGGGAACTCCGATTTCTCGCCCGACAGGAACATCGTCGGCGTTCCGGCGCCATACGCCGTACCGACGAACTTGTCCATCGTGGAACGGTGCGCCTGGCTCATCTGACACGTCACGATGATGTGCAGCCCGATGTCCGCGGCGGCCGGCAATAGCGGTGCCAACGGCGCCATCGGCGACCCCATACCGCTCGCCGCGACGATCATGTGCCAGTCGTCGACCAGCAGCACCACGTCCGGACCGCTCCACCAGGAGCGGGTGCGCAACTGCGACGTCGTGAGGTCCGGCGGTGGCAACCGCTTCTTCAGGTTGACCGCCAGCGCCTTGATGGACTCCTCCAACGCGGCGATGTTGCGGTTGATCGCACCCGCCGCGAGCAGATGCGTCTCCGGCACCGCGTCGAGCAGGCCCGAGCGGAAGTCGGCCAACATGAACCGCACCTGATCGGGGCTGTTGCGCTTGCAGATCGCCTCCGCCACCGCATGCGCGATGGTGGTCTTGCCCGACTTCGGCGCACCGAAGATGAGCTGGTGTGGCGTGTTGTACATGTGGTTGTACGCCACCGAGAGGTCGGATTCGCGCACGCCCACCGGCACCGTCCAGCGGGTCCGGTAGTCGTTCTCCGGTCCCGGCGGGGTCGGATCGAGTTCGTTCAGGTAGATCCGCTCGGGCAGCACGCGAACCCGCGGAGCCATATCCGTGTGCAGCGACGCGATGTGGTCGACAGCCGCGGTGATGGCCGGCACGAGGTCGTCGGCGCTGTGCACCCCGTCCATCCGGGGCACGCCGATCATCAGGTGGTGCTTCTCCATCGACACCGCGCGGCCGGGGCGATTCGGCGGGATGTCCCGGGTGATGCGGTCGATCTGCGTCTCGTTGACATCACCGAGCCGGAACTCGACCTTGGTGCCCAGGTAGTCACGGACACGGGATTTCAGTTCCGTCCAGCGCGGCGTCGAGATGATGACGTGCACCCCGAACGCCAGGCCCTGACCGGCAAGGTCCTGCACCACCGGCTCCAGGTCCGGGAACTCACCGATGAATGCCGGCCAGCCGTCGATGATCAGGTAGACGTCACCGAACGGATCCTGCGACGCCGGATGATTCGGATCTTCACGCAACTGCCGATAACTGGCGATCGACCCGATACGAAGCTCTTTGAAGGTCAACTCCCGTTGCCGTAGAACGGCTTTCATTTCCGCGACGACGCGCTGCACCCGGTCCGGTTCGGAACGGGTGGCGACGCCGCCGACGTGCGGCAGGTCCTCGAGATACATCAGGCCACCACCGCCGAGGTCGACGCAGTAGAACTGCACCTGCCTGGGGGAGTGGGTCGCGGCCGCCGACAGCACCAGCGTCTGCAGGAAGGTCGACTTCCCGGTCTGCGGCGCACCGCCGACCGCGATGTTGCCACCGGCCGCCGACGTGTCGATACCCCACACTTCCTGCTTGTGGCGACGCGGCTCGTCCATGATGCCCAGGCCGAACCGCAACGGGGCACGCTGGTCACGCTCCACCAGTTCATTGACCGGCAGTGGATCCAGCAGCGGCGGCAGCCACATCTTGTACGCCCGGCTCTCACCGGTCGTCAGCTGGTTCAGCACCACTTCACGCAGCGCGCGCTGCTCGGTATTCGTCATCGCCCGATCCCCGAATCTGCCATCGGCGCGGCGGTGAACGGCCGAATCCGGAAGTTGTTCTGCGCCACCACTCGTGGCGCGTCGTCACCGTCGTCGTTCTCCGCTGCCGTCGGCACATAGGTGCCGCCGGTGTAGATGCTCTTGAACTTGACCGGATCCTCCATGCCGACCCGGAGGAAGCCGACGCCGCTCTCCTTGTTGGTGATGTACTGCGCCTCGGGCGTACCGATCACCGCCTTGGATTCGGCGGAGCTGGTGGTACGCAACGCGATTCGGTACGTCAGGTTGGGCTCCAGTTTGTCGATGCGGGCGCCACCGGTGTTGAGTGACTGCGTCGCCAGCAGCAGGTGCACGCGCAGCGACCGGCCCACGCGGCAGATGCGGTCGAACAGTGCGATGAAGTCCGGGTGATTCTGCAGCAACTCCGCGAACTCGTCGACGACGACGAAAAGCGTTGGGAGCGGCGGCAGATCGGCCCCGCGCTCGCGGTACTTCTCGTACTCGGCGACGCCCGACAGCGCGCCGGCCGCGCCGACCTGCATACCGGCCTGTCGCAGGATGTTCTGCCGGCGGTCCAGTTCACCGGTGAGCACCTCACCCATACGACCGACGAGTTCGGCTTCCTCTTCCATGTTGGTGACAACGGCCGCCGTGTGCGGCAGCTTCTCCATACCGAGGAACGTCGAACCACCCTTGAAGTCGGTAAGCAGCAGGTTGATCTGATCCGGATGGTGCGTCGCAACCAGCGAAAGGATCAGCGTGCGAAGGAATTCCGATTTACCGGAACCCGTCGTACCGATCAGCATGCCGTGCGGACCGGCACCGAACTCGGCGCCTTCCTTGATGTCGAGATACATGATCTCGCCATTCTTGAGCTGGTGGCCGAACGGAATCCGCAACCGATCCTGATCCGTATCCGAGTACATCCGCCAACGTCGCGGCGTGACCTCCTCGACGCTGCGCGCGCCGACCAGGTGGTGCCACTCGCTCGACACCTTCTTCTGGACACGGGTGCCCTTGTCGATGATCGTGCCGGTGATGGACCATCCCGCAAGCTTGCGCGCCAACCGGCCCGCCGACGTCGGGGTCACCGAGTCGGTCACGGTGGTCACCTCACGCCAAGGCTGGGACGCCGTACGGTCCTCGCACGAGCCATCCGGATTCACCTTGATGCGGTAGCCCGACCGGTGGTTGCCCTTCGTTATGACGGTGACGCCGGCCCGGCCGTCGACCGGGAAGCCGGCCTTGCCGCCGGTCAGGTCGACCACCAGCACATAGGGACCGGAAGGCGGCGCGTCGGCGCTGTGCGGACCACGCGCCGTCAGGTCGGCCAACCCGTCGGGCTTGGTGAATACCAGGCGCTTGGGTCCGGCGTCGTCGAACTCGGTCTGGCTCTGCACATGTGGCAGCCACTTGAGCCACGCCCAGTCGGGATCGTCGAGATCCTCCATCAACACCCGGATCTGCAGCAGGTCCGGCGGATGGAAGACCGCCAGGTGGCAGATCATGGCGGCGAGCAGACCCCGCGACCCTTCCGGATCACCACCGATCGCGATGGTCGGGTAGCTCTTGAGGATCACCAGCTTCGGGCAGTCGTGCACGAGACCGTGGGTGCGCAGGAACTTCGTCACCCACATGTGGCTGACCGGTTCCAGGTGAGCCTGGGGTGCGGCCATCGGGCCCGCCAGGTCCGACCCGATGTTCGGCTTGAGCAGCCGGTCGACCGCCGCCTGCGCGCCGATACCGATGCGGGCGCCCATGAAGAAATCGGCGTTGTTGCCGCTGACACTGCGGGACCACTGTCGTTGTGTCCCGACGATGGACAGCAGGTCCTCGGGATGCGGTGCGTGGTAACTGAAGAACGTGACCTGAGCGTCGGCAGACGATGTCACGCGCGTCCGCAGGCCGGCCAGGTACCGCAGATACTCCTTGCGATCCTCGTTGATCTCCGGCACCTTCTTGCCGCCGCCACCGCCGCTGGCCATGTAGCCGACGGTGCCCATGATCATCATCAGCGGCATCATCAGCATGTACGGCGACAGCTGGCGGACGCCGGTGAAGATCATGATCGCGATCATTCCGAGCATGCCGCCACCCATGACATACGGCATCGCCTTCTGCATGCCGGACGCGGGGATTTCGATGCCCAGGTCGTCGGGCGGCGTCACGTTGATCTCGCCCGGCGTCAGACGCGGGCCGCGCTTCATCGACGGGGTGAATTTCTTGGTCGTCATGACGCACCTCCCGGATGCGGCTGAGCCGCGGCCTCGTCGTTGCCGCCACCCACCCTCCGCGGTTTCGGATCCGCCGGCAGCGTGTCGTGTTCGAGCAACGCCGCCTCCTTCGACAGGACCGGGCCTTCCATCAGCAGGCCGACCACCTGCCACGGCGCCGTGGTGGCGCCGCTGAGGCCGAGGGCCTTGGCCGTGTCGTCATTGGCTATCCCGTACCGGACGCCCTGGGCGTCGACGTAGTACCGGGCCTCGCCGTAGCGCGGGTCGGGCGACTGCAGCCGGATGTACTGCCCACCGTCGATGTAGACGGTGGCGTCGCCGCTGATCTGCTTGATGCCGTTGCCCATCGAGCTCGCCGGGATGGGCAGGTGCCGGCCGACGATCACGGTGGTCTTGGCACCCTGGTCACCGGCTTCGCGCTGCCACGACCAGCACACCGTCGGATCGTCCTGCGGCAGCAACATCGTCATGGGCTTTGCAGGCAGCGGTGAGGTGTAGGTCTGCTCGGGGATCTTCGCGACGACACTGGATTCCACCGACGGCGGCGAGATCAGGCCGTACGAGTTCGTGGCCCGCAGCGCAGCCGCCGTGGTGTCGTTGACCTTCGCGACGCCGTCCGGCAGCACGACGTACTGCTGCTTGCTGTTGTCGGTGATGGTCTGGAACACCGTGCCGTTCACCAGATTCGGCGGCAGGCCGACGGTGTTGGGCGCCCCCGCCGCCGGGATCGGGGCCAAGGCCCAGGGCCCGACGTTCGGCAGTGCGTTGAACAGGCCCGACGAGATGGGCGCCGACTTCGAACCGACCGGAATTCCCACGGCAGAGGTCAGCGCGCGGTCGGCCAGGTCGATCGAATGCCGTCCGTCCTTGGTGATGAGCCAGGTCTTGTCCTGGTACTTGACCAGCACGCCCTGATCTGGCCGGATGGGGCCGACGCCGCCGCCCAGAACGACGGGTTCGACGAGCACCGAGGTCTCGACGGTCGGGGTGACGCTCTCGGGCTTGGTGACGGTGTCGCACACCGACCAGGTGCCCGACGTGCCGTTCACCGGCGTCGCGTAGGGCGCACCGGGGATGCCGATGGGTTGGCCCTTCGGCATCTTGGACAGTTCCGCAGGCTTGACGACCTGCGGCTCACCGGTGTGGCCGAGAACCAGCCGCGCCGACGTCAGGTTGTAGACCGGACGGATCTGCCCCGAGCCCCCGGGCATCACCACATACAGCTGGTTCGTGCTGCGGTCGACGAGCAGCGAGTCCCCGCCGCGCTTACCTTGCGGTTTGAAGTACGCCAGCATCGCCGCACCGAGACAGACAATGACCGCGACGACGATGCCTGCGGACACCGACCGGCTGTAGAACTGCAGCGGGTCGTCGAACATCCGGGTGTCGCGCCGCACGATGGCGTGCTCGACGCGGCGGAGCAGGAAGCGCCAGCCGCTGACCTGAACCTTGGTGGTGAGCCGGAAATCAGCCATCGGTTATTCGCCGATACTCAGGCGCCGATGCACCCCGCTGATCGCGGAAGCCATGTCGTCGCCGGTGATCTCGCCGAGCGCTTCGACGCTCAGGCTCTCGATGTCCATCGAGCGGGCGAGGCGCATGTCGCGGGCCTGCTCACCGGCCTCGACCAGCTGGCGCGCATAGCGGCCGTTACCCGCGATGTCGATGGCCGGCTTGCCGTTCAGCTCGTGCTGGTACAGCGTGGTCGCCGCTTCCAGCACCTGCTTGGCCGCTTCGTCGTTGATCAGCGAATCATTGCTCTTGGCAATGACTTTCGCGATTTCGACGATCTCCTCGGGGGAGTAGGACTCGAACTCGATACGGGTGGCGAAGCGGGAGCGGAGACCGTCGTTGGCTTCCAGCAGCCGGTCGATGTCCGAGCTGTAGCCCGCGATGATGACGACCAGCCGGTCGCGGTCGTTCTCCATACGGGCCAGCAGGGTGTCGATGGCTTCCGAGCCGAAGGCGTCACCGCCCTGCAGTCCGTCCTGGATCAGCGTGTAGGCCTCGTCGATGAACAGCACGCCGCCAAGGGCCCGGTCGATGACCTTGGACGTCTTCACGGCGGTATGGCCGAGGTACTCGCCGACGAAGTCCTTGCGGGACGTCTCGATGAGCTTGGGCTCGGCGATGACCCCGAGACCGGCGAGGATGTTGGCGACCACGCGCGCGATGGTCGTCTTGCCGGTTCCCGGCGGTCCGGTGAAGATCATGTGCTTGGACTGCTGCGCGACCTTCATGCCACGCGCGGCCCGGATCTTCGCCATTTGCGTTGCGGCGCGGTAGGTCTCGATCTGCTCCTTGACCTTGGCCAGGCCGATCTGCCGGTCGAGTTCGGCCTGCGCGTCACTGAGCATCTTGTCGCGCGCCGAGGTGTCGGCCACGACGCTGTTCGGATCCCACTTGTCCGACCGAGCGGCGATCTTCTCTGTCGTGGTGGTCTGCAGCCGGTAGTTCGGATCGCGAAGCGCCTCAGCGACTTTCGGCTCGGGGAAGTTGGCCTGCAGCCATTCCAGCAGGCGACGGGCACCCTCTTCGTTGCCCTGCTCGCGGAACGTCATTGCCAGGTACCACGCGATGGGCCGGCCGCACGCCGTTCCGGCCGGCGATTCATTGGCTTCTGTCAGCTTGTCCTTGGCCTCGGTGAACAGGCCGAGGTTGGCTGCCGCGACGCCACGGGCCACGCCGGCGGCACCGGCCAGGAAGGCGTCCGGCCAGCTCTCCGAACCCCGGAGCACCTCCATGACATCGGTCCAGCGCTGACCGCCGGTGTAGATGACGGCCTTTACCCACGCCACCAAATGCTCCGAACCGCCGACCGCCGCGCCCTCCACGGCTTCCAGCGCGTCGGCGTAATTGCCCTCGGCCGCCTCGTTGACGGCGAACGCCAGCGTCAGCGCGAGGGGCGAGTTCACGGGATAGGTGATGTCGCCGAGCTCGCCGCCGATACGCACCCGGGCGTTGACCTGCGCCAGCGACACCTCGGCCTGGCCGGCGAGCATGCCGAGGTTGCCGCGTGAGTACCAAGCGCGGAACAACGTGGTCCGATCGGTGTCGCCGCAGCGAATGCGCCCGATCCAGGCGTCACACGCAGTCTCGTCGACCGACGTGATCTCACTGAACAGCTGCATCGAACGCGCCGGTGCGGTGTCCAGCATGCCGACGGCGTTGTTGAACATGGCGGCGAGTTGGTCACTCATTGGCGTCTACTTCCCCTGAATATCTGGTGGCAAAGATCTGGGCACGCGTCGCGGCGGCCTCTTCCGGCGACGGCAGGTCGAGACTGCGCGACAGGAAATCCTTGGCCTCGGCGCGGTCGTGGCCCAGTTCCCGTAGTCCCGAGTACATGACGTCGTATTGCGCCGACCTGCCGTCCTGGCGAGCGAGTCCGGCGATCACGAGAATCTCGTCCGCCAGTTCGACTTCGGTCATGTCGGTGACGCCCGGAGCTAGTCGGATGCGGTGGATCCGGCCGTCCATGAGGGCCGTGACGGTCACCGTCTGCGGCGGGTTGGTGACCGTGTACCCGAACGGGACAGGCGCGTCATCGGCGGACGGCGCATCGTCCTCGATGACCCCGGCGTCGGGAGTGACGACGTCGTCGTCGGCGTAGAGGTAGTCGAGCGCGCCGCCGAGATCATCGTCCGAGCCGTCGTCCGGATCGTCGCCCGACGGCTCGTCATCGAACCCGTCATCATGGTGGGCCGCCAACGTCAGTCCTGGTAATCGTCGCCGGCGGCGCCCGCCGAGGCCGTGTCGAACCAGGACCGCGACGGCAGGAACTCCAACAGCCCTTGCAGGGCGCGTTCGAGGTTCTCGTCGGTGCCCGCCAGGAAGCTGCCGTACAGCTCCCCGCTGACCTTGCGCGGCAGGGACACGATGCGGCCCAGCCGGGAGTCCAGAACGCCGGCGGCCACGTCGGCCTCACTGTGCGTGCCGCCCTCGTGCCGCTCGTTGGCGGTGAGCTCGACCCATGAGTCGGGATTGGCGATGAGTTCGGAATAGGTCCGCGCCGAGCTCAGGCTGATGCCGAACTGGGTGAGCTGGTCGGGGGTGCGGGCGTCGCTGAGCCGGCTGGTCGACGCGGTCAGCGGCTCGACGTTGGCGGGGTTGGCCGATCCGAGCACCGCATTGACCATGCCGGCCAGGCCCACCTGCGGGGCGACCCGCTGGATCACGATCATCTCGCCGTCGCGGGCCGCGACGACATGGCGTTCGCCCTTGCGACAGACCACGAACCGCAGCATCTTCCCGCCGACGTCGCGGCGCCACCAGCGGCCCTCGATGGTGCGGTCGGCGCGGCTGAGGGTGTCGACCATCGCGGCGACTTCCGGATGCGGGTTCCCGTAGATGTCGAGGACGCCCTGCGCCGTCAGATCCCGCCGCACCTGTTCCCAGACCCGGTCCCGAAGGTCCAGCTGGGGAATGTTCGGCCGGATGCCGAGGCTTATCGGGAAATCCATGAGCTCGAGCTTGTCGGCGATGACCAGCATGCCGTCGATGGTGACCTCGACCGCGATGACGTCGTCGATGCCGCCCGAGGCGGTGCTGGCCGCAGTGTACGGGCCGGTCACGACAACCGTCCCGGCGCCATAGCCGACCCAGACGTCCCGGCATCACGCCCGGCGCATGTGTCCACCCGCTGCATCTCGGCTCCACCCCCTGTTCCCGGCGCCAGGCGCCGGGCATCGCTGTCCTCCGTGACCATCTTGGTACGCCACCTGACGGACGGCAGGCCGATGGCCAAACTCCTACGCGAGTCACGGCATCTGACCTGCGCGGGCGGCCCCACACCACCCCCACAGCGCTTCCCCACAACCCGCATCGAGCCTACCAGCGGGTCCGCCGCCTGATCCGCACCAATTCACCGACGGCGCGCACTCAGTCGACGCGGTCGACACGCAGCGAAAAACGTTGGTGGACAACCCAATCAGCAGCACCGCAGCCAAGGGGCCCAGACGGTCGGCCGAACGGGCGCCGACGAAATTGGGCCCAGCCATCCCGCCGGCGGCGCCGGCGTGGTCGATACTGGGATGGCATCTGCGTCTTGGCACCTGCGTCGAGCGAACCGAGGAGAGAAAGCGCGTATTCGGTGACTGACCACTTCGAACCGCAGCACAACCCCCCGGAAAGCGCTTTCGCCGGCCATCCCGTGAACACGCCGCCGGCCTGGCCACGGGTAAATCCGGCCGGCAACACCGGCATGCAGCACACCGAACCGCTGCAGCGCAGGACCGGCTACCCACCGCAGCCCGGTCCCGTACCGCCGGGTCCGATGCAGCCCGGTCCGATGCAGCCGGGACCGCACCCGCACCAACCCTGGCCGCACGGTCCTCAGGGTCAGTTCACGCCACCCGGGTCGTACGCCGACGCCATCCGCCGCGACGACCTGCTCCGGACCCGCAAGCCCGAGCCTGGTCGCGGCTGGCGCAAGACGCTGTTCAAGGCGACGTTCGGGCTGGTCAACCTCGGTCCGTCACCCGACGAGATCCAGGAAGCACAGCAGATCAACCGGATCCGGTCGGCGCTGTCGGGTCACTACAAGGTCGGCGTGATGGGCAAGGGCGGCGTCGGCAAGACGACGGTGTCGGCCTCGATCGGGTCGCTGTTCGCCGAGCTCCGGCAGGAGGATCGGGTAGTGGCCGTCGATGCCGACACCGCGTTCGGCAAGCTCGGCAGCCGCGTCGACCCCAAGGCCCTGAGCTCGTACTGGGAGTTGGCGTCCGACCAGCACCTGGAGAGTTTCGCCGACATCCGCAACCGGGTCGGCAGCAATGCCGCCGGGCTGTTCGTGCTGGCCGGTGAGGCGAGCCCGGCCCGCCGCCGGGTGCTGGATCCCGCCGTCTACCGCGAGGCCGCCTCGCGGCTGGACCGCCATTTCACCATCTCGATCATCGACTGCAGCTCCACGATGGACAGCCCTGTCACGCAGGAGGTGCTGCGGGATCTGGATGCGCTCATCGTGGTGTCGTCGCCCTGGGTCGACGGTGCCGGCGCGGCCGGGCAGACGCTCGACTGGCTGGCGGCACACGGCCTCAATGGTCTCCTGCAGCGAACTGTGGTGGTACTCAACGATTCCGACGGCCACGCCGACAAACGCACCCGCTCGGTCCTGGCCCAGCAGTTCGCCGGGCAGGGGCAGGCCGTCGTCGAGGTACCGTTCGATGCGCACCTGCGGCCGGGCGGCGTCATCGCCGGCACCCGGGAAATGGCGCCGGCGACGCGGCGCAAATTCATCGAGATCGCAGCCGCGCTGGCGGCGAACTTCCCGACCGGTGACGATCGGCACCGCGACCGTTCCTGACGCTCGCGGCGGCTACACCAGCTGCACGAGCAGCTTTTCGACCAGCTCTTTGTCGTGGTCCGACACCGCCGCTTCGGCCTCGGCACCGACCACGACGGACTCGGGAACCCCGGCGGCCAGGGCCGTCTCCTGAATGGTCAGGTTGGCACCGCGGCGCGCTGCGTACAGCCGCTGCCCGAGCGTCGCGGTGGGCGCTTTCGCGCCGAGCAACGTCAGTTCGTCGATGCGGGCGCGCACCAGTCCCAACGCCTTGATCAACGGCGGCGATACCGGGCCGAGCCGGGCGGCGCTGGCGGCGACGGCCTCGAGTTGCCGCAGGTCGGACAGAATCTGCGTGACCCACGGCGTGAATTCAGAATCCTCGATCGCCGGCAGGGCGTCGGCCGTGGCTCCCAACGTGTTCACCGCGGCGACGACGGCCTGCGCGATCAGGGGAACCTCGCCCGCGTTGGTCAACGGCGGGGCTGGGGCAGCTTGTGCCTGAGGCGCCAACGGCACCTGCGTCGTCGGGACCGGCTCGCCGCTGCGGATCCGGGCGATGGTTCCCGGCGGCCACTGCAACACCTCTTCGAGACGCAGGCGCGTTCGTTCCCGCGGCCAGCTGCGGCCCTTTTCGAATGAGATCAGCGCTCCGGCGTTGATGATGCCGTCGGCCGCAAGGCTGCGCTGGCTGATGTCCAACTCGCGCCGCCGGGCGGCGGCGGCCGCACCGGCGCGCTCCATTCCGGGGTCGACTGCGGGCAGGGCGATGTATTCGGTGACGTCATCGGGATCGATGTTCGGCACCCGATGTCACCTCCCATCCCTTGCGGCCCGCGCTCAACACGAAATCCGGAGCACCGTCGGCAGTCCGATACAGCTTAACCCGTTCGGCCCCGCATAACTATTGCGTTAACGGTCACTGAACCGTATCGGTCTCGCGCCAAGCGCTTCAGTTAGACCGTACACCCTCCCCAAAGCACGACTTTCACCAATGTTATTCCGGACCATTCGGATGATTTTTGAGCCCTCGCAGCGCGCTGACCTGCGGATATATCTAACGCTACGGTTTAACTGTTGCATTACTGCAGTCTGGTGCTATAGATTCTTCCCAACCGCGACGGAACAGTCGCAGCGCAACAACAAAGGAGTACTCCGATGACCGCAATTGCCATGGACGGCCTGCCGCTCGGTGAGTGCACCCGGAGCCCGGAGCAGTGGACGACGATCGCCAGCGACGAGGCCAAGGCCCTCTGCCGCCAGTGCCCGCGCCGCTGGGCCTGCGCGCGTGACGCCGTCGAACTGCCCCGCGCCGAAGGCCTCTGGGCCGGCATCGTCATCCCGGCCGAGGAGGGTCGCGGCCGGACGTTCGCGATGAAGCAGCTGCGGTCCCTGGCCGAAGCCAACGGCTACCCGGTCCGCCGCCAGCGCCGCATCTTCCTCGAAGTCGCGTAGTACCCGCTTGCCCACGCTGCCGTTTGAGGGGGCGGCAGCGCGGGCGGCGGTTCTACGCAAGAGGGTTACCGTGGGTTCTATGGCCACTGCGAGCACGACCGACAAGACCGGAGCGCCGACCACAGTCACCGCCGAAGCCGGACGATTCACCATCGCCGTCGAAGGCAAGACGGTCGGGCTGATCGATTACATCGACCGGGGTGGCCGACGAATCTTCCCGCACACCGAAGTTCAGCCCGAGTACGGCGGCCGCGGGCTGGCGACGATCCTCGTCGCCGAGGCGTTGGACGCCACCCGTGCCGCAGGGTTACGCATCGTGCCGCAATGCTCGATGGTCAGCGGGTACATCGCCAAGCATCCCGAGTACGCGCCGCTGGTCGACCGGGCCTGAGTGGTTTGGGCGCGCTCCGTATCGGAGAGTGATACGGGGCGCGCCGAGATCACTGCTGGTTCAGGTACTGCGCGGTCGAGCCGCTGATCGGCATGTCGGGCATGCCGAGTTTGCGGTGGTCCCAGCTGCGCATGCGGCTCGGCACGACCCGGACCGCGACGCGGTTGTTCATCATCTGATCGACGAACGGGCGCATCTCGTCGGTGTAGGGGCCGGTGTACCGCTCCCACACACTGATGCCGACGCGCAGACAGGTGTCGGGATCCTCGACGATCTCGGCGGTCCCGTCGATCGACACACCTCGCAGGGTGCCGTAGGTGTCACCATCCTCGATCATCACGGTGATGGTCGGATCCCGGCGCAGGTTGACCGCCTTCTGCGACTTGGCCTTGGTCTCGAACCAGATTTCGCCGTCGAGCACGGCGTACCACATGGCCACCAGGTGCGGCCGGCCGTCGGCCAGGACGGTGGCCATGGTCGCGGTCCGGCTGCGATCGATGAACTCGACGATTTCGTCGTCGGTCATGACGATCTTCTTGCGCTCGTTCTGTCCCACGCTCTTATGCCTATCAGGCCGCACCTGGAGGCGGTTACCCGGCCTGCAGCGCCGCGATCGCCGGGCCGAACATCGTCGCCTTGATGGCGGCCATGGTCTGGGAATCCTTGCCAGCCACTGGAATCACGAGATCCACTGCGGAGGAGACCACCGCGTCCTCGGCCGCGGCCAGCTCCACGAGTCCGTACTTGGCGGCGTCGTCGCCGCCGAAGCGCCGTCCGGTGGTCATCGACGCGATGGCCGCCTGCGGCGTCAGCTTGGCCTGGATCAGCGCGGCCATACCGGGCGTGAACGGAATCCGGATGTCGACCTCGGGGAAACAGAAGAACCCGCGGTCAGCGCGCATGGTCCGGTAGTCGTGGGCCATGGCGAGCATCGCACCGGCGCCGAAGGCGTGTCCGTTGACCGCGGCGGCCGTCGGGATCGGCAGCGTCAGCACCCGCGCGAACAGGGCGTGCACCCGCCCGACGTAGGACTGCATCTGGTCGCCGTGCGCCATCAGCCAGTCGAGATCCAGGCCGTTGGAGTAGAACTTGCCGGCGCCGGTGGTCACGAGTCCCTGGGCGCCGCCCGCGACGAGATCGTCGATGGCACCGTTGATGTCGTCGAGAAAGCCCAGCGAGAAGCGGTTCTCGTCATCGCCGAGGTTGAGAACGGCGATCTTGTCCTGGTAGCTGACGGTGATGCTCATGGTTGTTTCCTCCTGGTTGGGGTGGGTTCGTCGGCGAGGACGGCACGGACGGCTGCGGTCAGCCGATCACGTGCCCAGCTGTTGCTGATTCTGTTGCGGGACAAGATGATTGCGGTCGGCAGGTCGACGATGCACACCGTGATGGCATCGACCGCCGCACCGTCGCGCCGGTCCCAGAGGTGCGACGACAGCCGCATCATCAGGTCGATCAGCTGACGGTCGAGGTCTTTGAGTTCGGCCGCCAGGGACGCCGGCAGGTCGGGTCCGAGCAATTGATCGCGCTGCACCCGCCACACCAGTTGGGCCGACTGCCGCTGCCGCTCGTAGAACACCGCGGGAGCCTGCGCGGCGGCGACGACGGCGTCCACGGGGTCGGCGGCGTCATTGGCCAGCGCGGCGTCGACCAATTCTGTTTGCACATCGAGGAATCGGCGTGCGGCACGCAGCCAGGTGCGGGCGACGAGCTCGGTTCGCGAGCCGAAGTTGTGATAGATCGCGCCGTTGGAGACGCCGGCCGCGGCGGCCACCGAACGGGTGGTGACACCGGCCGGCCCGGCCTCGACGGCCAGCGATTCGGCAGCGTCGAGCACCGAGTCGAGGTCATACACACGAGGCCGGGGCACCGGCTCACCATAACAGAGCAATCGCTCCGTTACTACGCAGCAGGGGTGTCGCCGGTTACGGCGGATAGATCTGCTTGATGGTCCCGTCGGCGTTGACCTGCATGTATCCGGTTCCGGGCGCCGTGGAGTGGATCGCGAGCCCCAGACCGCCGCCCTCTTCGCCCTCGATGATGAGGTACAGCTGCGAGCCGGGTTCCGCACCCAGCTGCTGCGGTGCACCGGCCATGGTGGCGGCCACCGCCTGCGCGTTGATCGCGCCGAGGTCCGCCAGCACGTCGAACGAACTGGTGCTGGTGTCCGAGCCCCACTTGTTCCAGCTGCCGCCGCGGTACATGAAGCTCTGATCGACGTGCTTGTTCGTGGGGGAGACGCGATCCATGACCGCGTAATCGGGGTAGACCACGAGCTTGAATCCCATGGCGTCGCCGAACTTCGCCTTGATGGTCCCGATCAGGTTGGTCAGACCGTCGGCGGTCTGCAGCTGACTCGGTCCCGCCGGCGTCGACGCCGCGGTCGAGGCGGGAGTCGACATCGAACCCGTCGGGTACCCGGCGGTGCCACCGGGACCGGTGGGCATCGACGGAAACAGTTGTGCGCTGGGCTGATTGGACGCCTGAGGCTGGTCGCCCGAACCGCTGTCGGGCCACATCACGTACGCGATGCCGGCGCCCCCGAGGACGACGATCGTGACCAAAGCCGCGACGATAACCACCGCCGAGTTGCGCCACCATGATTGGGCCGGTTGGTTGTTCGCCAGCTGCGGCGGCGACCACTGCGCGGATCCGGCACCCAGACCTTGCGCCGGCGTCGCGTACTGCGTGTGCGCGTGCGCCGGGTAGGACTCGGGGCCGGTCGTGGGGTAGGGGACCGAAGGGGCGGCCCACGCCGGCGGCGGTGTCTGCTGAGCGGGCTGACCGAGCTGAGCGGGCTGCGCCGGTCCGGTCAGCGCGGAACGCGCGGCGTTGGCAAGGTCTTTCGTTGTGGCGTAGCGCAATTCGGGATCCTTCGCCATGCCGGTGGCGATGACCTGATCCATGTATGCCGAAATCCCCGGCCGCATGGTCGACGGCCGTGGCGGATCCGAATAGAGGTGGCTGGTGATCTGCCGCTCCATGCTGTCGCCCGGAAATGGCGGTGCTCCGGTCAGGCATTCGTGCAGGACGCACGTCAGCGCATAGATGTCGGACCGCGCGTCGCACCGGTCGCTGGTGAAGCGCTCGGGTGCCATGTAGGCGACGGTGCCGATGGTGGCACCGGTGTGGGTCAGTTTGGTCTCGCCTGCAGCGCGGGCGATGCCGAAGTCGATTAGGTACGCGAAATCGTCTGGCGTGACCAGGATGTTGGCGGGTTTCACGTCGCGGTGCACCAGCCCCACGCCATGCGCGGCGCCGAGCGCGGCAGCAATCTGCTCGACGATCGAGACCGCGCGGTCGGGTGCCAGTGGGCCGTCGGCCAACAGCTGCTGGACGGTCTTGCCGTCGATCAGCCGCATCGTCACGAACAGCCGGTCGTCGATCTCACCGAAGTCGTGGATCGGCACGATATGCGGCTCGTCGAGCCCGGCCGCGGCGTGGGCCTCCCTGCGGAAACGCACCTGGTACTGCTCGTCGTCGGCGAAGGTCGGCGGCAGCACCTTCATCGCGACGACGCGCTTCATGGTGGTGTCGTAAGCCTTCCAGACCTCACCCATGCCGCCACGACCGAGCAGCTCAATCAGCCGGTACCGGCCGAACGGTGTCCCTTCCACCGGCTAACCATAAGAGGCGGCGGCGTCCGCTGCCCAGCGAATGGTTAGGCGCGCACCCTGCGGCGATAGGTGACCTTGTCGAATTCCCGGCCGTGTTCGTCGACCGCGGTGACGTCCATTTCGCTCAGCAGCTGCCCGGGCCTGACATCGACGCGGATGAAGGCGTAGTTGCGGAAACGCACGCGCGACCAGCCGACCGCCTCCGCCTTCTTCTTCCCTTCAGCAGTCCAGACATAGCTGTTCGGGACGAAGGTGTCGGGAGCTTCGTGGCCGCGGTAGCTCTCGGGCTCACCGGGCTGGAAGCCGTATCGGGGCCGGCCGGCGCAGCCCACGGTGTAGTAGACGGTGCCGTCGGTTTCCGCGTCGACCGTCGAATTGTCGCCGGCGACCTTGGTGGGGCGGTCGCCGCGGATCGGGTCCGTGCGCTCGTAGACGTGGTTGTGTCCCTGCAGCACGAGATCGACCTGATACCGGTCGAACAACTCGCACCAGGCCACCCGCACACCGCCGTCGCTGGCGTGCGAGTCGGTGGTCGAGTACGCGCAGTGGTGGAAGAAGCACACGATGAAGTCGATGTTGGGGTCGGCGCGGTAGGCGGCCAGGGTGCGCTCGACCCAGGAGTTCTGGGTGCCGTCGGAATAGCCGGTGTTGGAACGGATTTCGAAGCTCACGTCGTTGGCGTCCAGTGACAGCACCGCGACGTTGCCGTAGGTGAACGAATAGACCGACGGGCACGCCGCCGGCCCGTTGTCCGGAAAGTCCATGCGCGCCAGGTGACCGCCGTAACCGTGACTCGGATACGAGGCCTCCATGTCGTGGTTACCGGTCGCGAACATCCACGGCGTGCTCGCCGCACTGGCCTCGATGGAGCCCAGATAGACGTCCCAGACGAACGGGTTGTACTTGTCGAAGCCGTGCGCGGCCTTGCCCCCGGACGGGACGAACGACAGCGGCTTGCCGCCGCCGGACGGGTCGGCATACGCGATATCCCCGGCCAGCAGATGGAATTCGGGGTTGGACGCGACGATCTGATTGAACACGTTGGCGGTGTGCGGGACGTCGGGCTCGTTGTCCGGCTTGTAATAGCTGTCGTCGTAGTCGCCGCGTTTGAGCCCGGCAGGCTGGCGCGGTATGTCATCGGTGCCCTGGTCACCCATCATGGTGAACCGGAACGGCGCCAATGTCTTTCGCACGCTGGGCATCGCCGTCTTGGCCGACCGCACGTCGCTGACGAAGCCGTCCTCGGTGCGCCACCGGTAGAAATGCGCGCTGCCACCGGGCAATCCGTCGACGGGAACATGGGCGTAGAACTGCTCGGCCGCAAGGACACCGCGATCGCTGGTCGGGATCTGCGTGACGAGGTTGCGCACCTCGGCCTCGACGGTCGCGCCCAACTGATCGGTGGGCCCGTGGTCGACGAACACTCTGGTGCCACCGGGATTTCGCGACAACTGCGCGGCCAGCCGCAGCTGGCTGTCCGCGTCGCCGCCGAAACCGACCCGGCGGTTGGCCACGCTCAGCGGCGCGTCCTGTGCGTAGGCGCGGCGCCCGAACGGCGCCAGGCCCAGGGCCGCCACCGCCGCGGCGGCCGCCGATCCGCGCAGGAAATTCCGTCGCGATACGCGGTGCCGGCGCAGGTACTGCTGGTGCCAGTCGTACTGCTCGGCGATGGTCATGGTCGTCGACAAGTTGTCGGGGATACCAGTGTCCGGGATTTCGCCGGCAACGGTCAGTCGGGTCGGACGCACCCGTCGATCGTGGCCCAGCACGGATCATCTGGCGAGTCCGACACCGGAATCAGGGCCGAAGTTCAGCCGGGGTTCACGGAATCGCGATCAACGACGCCGGAACCAAGCAGACGGCATCGAGGTCCGGTCTGTGCGCCATACGCTGAAGCCATGAGTCGCGTCGCATGGCCATATTCCGCACCTGCGGTCACCGCACTGGTGGTGGCGCTGACCGCCTGCGGCATGCCCTCGGCCGCCGCTGCCCCCGGGGAACCCGCCTGCCCGGGCACATCGGTCACGGCACAACAGTTCGTCGGCGCCTGGACCAGCCCGGACGATCCGACCACCACGACGCTGGCGCCCGACGGTGCGCTGCGGTCGCGCGGGGCGGGCGACGAGTCGGGCACCTGGAGCGTCCGGCCCATCGGCCAGACGCCGGGCGCCGGTCAGCTGCCCGATGACGGCATCTGTGTGTTGTGGCTGCACTGGGCCAGTCCCGCGCCGTCGTTCGACGCGTTCTACGTGCCCTTGAAAGTGACCGGGGCACAACTGGAGTTGAGCTATGTCGGTCGGGGCAACACCCTCACCTGGATCCGAGCCGACGAGCCGAGATGACACTTTTTGTGATCTGAAAAGTCTTGGGCTGTCCAGAACTCTTTCTCAGCAACGCCTCAGTTGGCGACGGCACGGTGGGGACATCAAGCGCGAGCACGCCTGTCTTACCGACGTTTCGAGAAAGTAGTCAACGCCAATGAGACACCCGTCAGAACAGCCGACCCCGGACAACCAGCACCTCTGGTCGCGGCAGTACGCCGCTGAGCAGGAGAAACTGGTCCAGTGGAGCAATGACCGTTACCAGCGCCCCCACGTCTCGGACGAGTACACCCAGCCGCTGCGGACTCCGTACGGGGCGCCGCAGCAGTACCCCGCCCCGCCCGTGCCACCGGCGCCAGCTAAGCGCTCGCGGTCCGGGCTGCTGGCCTTCGGCGTCGCGGCGGTAGCCATCGCAGCGGGAGCGGCCGGCACCATGGCCGCCGTCGACCACTACGGCAGCATGGCGCCGACGGCGCAGGTACCGCTGGCCACCGGCATTCAGAACCGCTCGCTGCCAACGGCTTCCGCACCCGCAGCCGCGCCGGCGGCCCCGGCCGGCTCTGTCGAAGCGGTGTCGGCCAAGGTGCTGCCCAGCGTCGTCAAGCTGCAGGTCCAGACCGGCCAGCAGGGCGGCGAGGGATCGGGCATCGTCCTCACCGCGGACGGCCTGATCCTGACCAACAACCACGTCATCGCGGAGGCCAATCAGACTGCCGCGGAACAGGATTCGCTGCCCAGCGGACTCAGCCCGAGCGGCCGGCTGCCGCGCGGCTTGACCGGCGCCGGTCAGACCAAGGCGACCGTCACCCTGTCCGACGGGCGTACCGTGCCCTTCACCGTGGTGGGGGCCGACCCGGCCGACGACATCGCGGTGGTCAAGGCCCAGGGGGTTTCCGACCTGACCCCGATCAGCATCGGATCCTCGAAGGACCTGCGCGTCGGACAGAACGTGGTGGCCATCGGCTCACCGCTGGGCCTACAGGGCACCGTGACCACCGGCATCATCAGCTCGCTGAACCGTCCGGTGAGCACCGGTGACGAGCAGACCGGCCAGCAGTCGGTGATGAGCGCCATCCAGACCGACGCCGCGATCAACCCCGGCAACTCCGGTGGTGCGCTGGTCGACATGAACGGCAACCTGATCGGCGTGAACTCGGCGATCGCCTCGCTCGGTGGTGGCCCGGATTCCGGTGGCTCCCAGCCGGGTTCGATCGGCCTGGGCTTCGCCATCCCCGTCGATCAGGCCAAACGCATTGCCGACCAACTGATCTCCACCGGCACCGTGCAGCACGCCTCGCTGGGCGTCAAGCTGGCCGCCAACAACAGCGCCCAGGGTGCGGCAGTGGCCGGCGTCGTGGCCGACGGTCCCGCCGCCGCGGCCGGCCTGGACAAGGGCTCCGTGATCACCAAGGTCGACAACCAGCCGATCGACAGTCCGGAAGCGCTCGTCGCAGCCATCCGGTCCAAAGCGCCCGGCGACAACGTCACCGTGACCTACGCCGACCCCTCCGGAGCGGAACGCTCCGTGCAGGTGACCTTGGGACAGACGGAAGCCTAGGCCGACACAGCCTGTCCCCGCATCCCTGTGAGGGTTGTGTACGCGGAACCCGAGATACGCGTACGCAACCCTCACAGGCGTATTCGGGCCCTGACGCCAACCGGATTCCAACCGCGCCGTCCTACCCTCTTCGTGTCGACATTTCCGGAGGGGCCATGCGCATCGAGTACATCGTGGTGCTGATCGCCGTCATCGTGATCGTGGATATCGCGATTCTCGTTGCGCTGCTACGCAAGCACCGCACCCGGACGACATCTCCCGATCCGGCGCTGTCCATCGCGACCGAACTCGGCACCGAAGCGCCCCGGAAATCCGCCGCGCCGGTCCTGGCGAAGGCGTTCCTGGCCGTCGGCCTCTCCCTGGCCGTCGCGGCCGGTGTCTGCGCAGCGTTTGTCGCCCAATCGAATTCGTCCGGCAAGCACGCCGACGGTACCGTCGTCGAGCTGGTGCCCAGCGGCGGTGGCAGCAGCTCGCGCTACCGGGCCCGCGTCGAATTCGCCACATCCGCCGGTACCCACGTCCGCTTTCTCAGCTCGATCAGCAGCAATCCGCCACCGGCCAGGCTCGGCGAACACGTCGACGTCAGGTACAACCCGGCCGACCCACACGACGCCACCATCAACACCTACTGGCAGGTGTGGTTCCTACCGACTCTGCTCGGCATCATCGCCGTCCCGTTCCTGCTGGTGGGTACCGGATTCGGCATCGTGAGCCGAGCCGGACGCCGGCGCGGGCCCGAACTCCTCTGAACCGACCGGGCCGCCAGCAGATTGCCAGGTTCATCTGGGCTGCCGCAGGTCACGCGCGGATGTATCGTCTCCCCAGTTCCGAATTTGCTGTGAATCGGGGGAAATGGTCCAGTACTACCTCTCGGGTGCAGTAGCCGCCCGGGTCGACGGCACGCCGGCAGCGCTCGGCGGACCGAAGCAGCGGTGCGTACTGGCCGTCCTACTGGCCAATCACGGCACGGTGGTCAGCATCGACCGCCTGATCGACGCCGTCTGGGGCGAGGAGCCGCCACCGAAAGCGCTCGCCTCGGTGCGGTCGTACGTGGCCAATCTCCGCCGGGTCCTCGACCCGGGCGCCGACACCGGGCATGACCAGCCGCCCGATACCCGCCGGGGCGACACGCAGAGCCAACGGCTCGCGTCCCATCCCCACGGCTATCAGCTGAATCTGCTCAACGGCGACACGATCGATCTCGTCAGCTTCGAAGGCCTTGTCTCCAAAGGCCGGACGGCGCTGATCCGCCACTCGGCCGGAGCGGCCGTCGAGATGCTGACCGAGGCGCTGGCGCTCTGGCACGGAGATCCGTTCGGGGAGTTCGCCTATCACGAATTCGCCGCGCCCGAGGCCATCCGCTTCGCAGCCCTGCGCACCACCGCCATCGAGGCCCGCTTCGACGCCGCACTGCAACTCGGCGGCGGCGGTGAACTGGTACCCGAGGTCGAGGCGGCCCTGGCCGAACATCCACTGCAGGAACGGTTGTGGGGCCATCTGATGCTGGCTCTGCACCGGTCCAACCGCACCGCCGATGCCATCCAGGCGTTCGAGCGCGCCTGCACGACGCTCGACCGCGAGGTCGGCACCCGGCCGGGTGAAGGCCTCCAAACCCTCTTCGAGAAGATTCGCGACGGCGCCGCGGAACTCCGGGTCGCACCCGCACCGCAGGTGCTGAATCCCGATCCGGACCCAGCGGCTCCCCCGCCGTTCGTCGGCCGGGACACCGAGCTCGGTACCGTCACCGCGGCGGTGCGCCGAGCCGGCGGCGGCGCCGGCGGGCTGACGCTCGTCACCGGCGACAGCGGCATCGGCAAGACAACCTTGGCGCAGGCCGCCGTCGACCGCGCCCGGGCGGCGGGCATCGCCGTGGCCTGGGCCGGCCATCCGAGCGGGGTGAAACTGCCCCAGCTGTGGACCTGGATCCAGCTGCTGCGCCAACTGGGCGGTGAGCTCGGCATCGCCGGCCGCAAGGCCGTGCTGCGGGAGACGCCCGGCGTGGTCAACGCCCTGGTGCCCGAATGGCACGGCGACGACGATCTCAACGCCGGCAGCCGGTTCGCACCAACGGGATTCGCCTTGGTCGAGCGCATCGTGGCGGCGCTGCGGGAGCTGTCGACCGTGGCCCCGATGGTGCTCGTCATCGACGATCTGCAACGGGCGGATCCGGCCTCGATCAACACCCTCGTCCTGCTGGCCGAAGAATTCCCGCGCATCCCCATCCAGGTCATCGGCAACTGGACGTTCTTCGGAGCCGACCGCCCCATGAACCGGTCGTCGTTCGAACGCATCGTCCGGTCGAACGACACCGTCACGCTGCATCTGGACGGCATCGACCGCGCGGCCGCGGCAGACCTCGTCGACGCGGTGGTCGGCGGCACGATCCCGCCGGCCGTCTCGGCACAGGTCTGGGAGCAAGCCGGCGGAAACCCGTTCTACATCAAGGAACTCGCGCGGGCGCTGGACACCGACGGCGCTCCGCAGCGCGGCCATCCCGCGCTGTCGGATGCCGTGGTCGGTGTCGTCGGCCGTCGGCTCGGCGTCCTGGACCGCCCGTGCCGACGGGTGCTCTGCGCGGCCGCCGTCGTCGGGCCCGAATTCAACGTCGCCGACCTGGCGGACATCGTCGACCTGTCGGTGTCGACGGTGCAGAGCCGGCTGCGTCCGGCGTACCAGACCGGTCTGCTCGACGAACTGCCCGCGCGCCCCGGCGCCTACCGGTTCAGCCACGGCCTGGTGCGTGACGCGCTCATCGCCCAGCTCGCCACCACCGACCGCACCAGCGTGCACGCCGCGATCGCCACCACACGGACCCCGACGCTCGCGACCGCCGCGTACGAACACGTCATCGCCACCGCAGACCATGCCTGGCGGGCCGGTGCGGAACTGAATCCCGATGTGGCCCTTGGCATCCTCGAGATCGCCATCCAGCGGGCCCTGAACCGCTCCGCGTACCACGACGTCGCCGGGCTGGCCGAACATGCACTGCAGATCGGTGACCGGCTGCCGGCCAAACCCGAACACCTGGACCGACAGGCCACCCTGTGGCTGCACCTGGCCGGGGCGAAGAACATCCTGGAGGGGCAGGCCAGCGAGTCGGCAGCCGCAGCGGTCCAGCGGGCCTTCGAGATCGGACAAGAAGTCAAGGGCCGCGCGTTCTACGGCGCCATCGCGTTGCAGTCCATGCTGTTGTGCGCGCACGGCCGCATCGACGAGGTCGAGATCATCGCGATCGGCCTGCAGGACCAGTACGACAAGTCCGGTGATCCGGTGATCGGTCTGGTCAACGACTTCGTGCACATCCTGCAGTACACCCTGCGTGGCAATACCGACATGCTGATCAGCACCGGGCTGCACATGATGGACAGTTTCCCGCCGCCCGAGACGGTCACCGATCCGCTGCACTTCTTCCATCCGCGCGTCTACTGCTGGATGGCCATTGCCGAGGCGGTCCGCGGAGACCTCGAGGCCATGCGCGAATACCACCGCCGCGCACTGCATCTCGCACAGAGCCGCGGCGACGTGTTCAACATCCTGGCCGCCCGGCTGACCTACGTCGAATGTGCGGCAGTCCTCGGCGTCACCGACGGCATCGTCGAACTGGCCGACCAGGTCGACGTCGAGTTCACCGCGGCGGGCAGCCCGCAGTGGGCCGCATGTGCGCGCATCGTCCGGGTCTGGGCGCAGGTCATCGGCTCAGGCGAGGGGGACGCGGCCGTCGCCTTCCGGGCGTTCGACGAATACACCTGTGACGGAACGACCGTCATGAACACCATGTTCCTGTGCCTGCTCTCCGACATCGAGCTGCACCAGGGCCGGCCCGAAAGTGCCCGCGCCCTGGTTCACCGGGCCAGCCGCCTGGCCGATGCGACGGGCGAACAGGCCTTCGCCCGCGGCATCGCGCAGCGGCTGGCGGCCCAGTCCGTCGAGCCCGTGTGAATCAGGCCTTCACGTTTCGGTCGGGCAGTTCCTCGCGCCACTGACGCCAGATGGCCCGATCCGTCATCAGGTCCAGCACACTGCCGAACCCCGACGGATACACCAGGGACACAACCCATTTGCGGGAGTTCCCGCGGCTGACCTCGCAGCCGCCCCGGTACAGCTGGCGTAACCAGGTGACGGTCACCGCGTCCCGCGGGAAGTCGAAGATCACCACCTCCTCACCCGCGGACAGCTTCGCCTTGTAGTCGGGCAGGCCCAACTGGTCATCGACCCACTTCGAGTACTCGGAAGCAAGGCACCGTACCTGGGTGTCCGTCAGCTCCAGTTCGACGTTCACCCACCACGTGTTGGTTCGGCTCCTGAGCAGATACGCCTTGGTTCGGGGTGGCGCCGTCGCCATTTCGTCAGAAGGTGATCTTCAAAGACTTGTCCACCGCGTCCAGCGCCTCGAACAGCTCGTGGCCCTGGCTCTCGTCGCTCGTCGCATTGATCTGCAGCACGTACAGGCCGTCGGGCCCCTTGAAGACCACGGTCTCCTGCCCGAACGCGGCCTTGCCGCCGCTCTTGAGGTTGTACGTGCCGGCGATGCGGAACGCCGGGAAGCCGGCCGAGGTGCCGGGCTCCTCACCGACGGACTCGAAACCGGGCAGGTTCTTCACCTCGCCGCCGGCGAGCTTGAGCAGCTTGTCGGGATCCACCGGACCATCCAGACGCGACACCAGCGCGATGATGTTCGCGGTGTAGTCGGTGCTCTGGGCGCCGGGCCCGGTGTAGACGAGCGCGCCGTACGCGTAGTCAGGGGTGTCCTCGCCGGCGCTGTCCCAGCCGGTCGGGCGGTCGATGTCCACGGCGGGAGCACCCGGATCCCCGGGGTGGATCGAGGTCTCCTGGATCTTCTCTTCTTTGATGTAGTCGGCGATCGTGGGGTTCGTGCCGGATTCCTCGGCCTTGCGCGGCTTGAGTTTTGGCGCCGCCTTCGCCGACGACGTCGCACTCGAGCTGCTACTCGAACTCGACGAGCTGGAACTGGAGCTGGTCGAGCTCTTGTCCTTGTCGCCGCCGCACGCGCCCAGCGTGATGCTCAGGCAGACCGCGGCGGCAACGGCGATGACAGGCCGATGCGACATCTGCATCGTGACTCCTCAGGGGTAGACGACGGACGCCGGTCACGTCCTCGGCGCCACGATATGGAGCGCCGATTGGAATTCCGTTGAAGCCGCCGGCGCGGGCGGTTGGAACGCGGCGGTCGATTGCCGGACCTGCACGAAATTCCAACCGGATTCCAACATGGCAGCGCTAACTTTTGCCGTCCGCTTGATCAGCGCGGCGCCGGTGACTGGCGCCCGAACTCGGAAGGGGTTGGCGACATGACCAACACGACGTGTCAGAGACTCGTTCTGGCATCTGCGATCACGGTTGCCGTGTTCGGCGCCGCCGCCTGCTCCAGCGGGACGCCGTCCGTGAGCAAGAAGGACGTCGAGAGCCAGATCGTCGAAAAGATGACCGGCGCCGACGGCAAGAAGGCCGATTCGGTGACCTGCCCCGAGAATCTCGCCGGCCAGAAGGGCGCCGAGGTCAACTGCACCATGAAGGTCGGCGACAGGACCAGCACCGTCAACGTCACCGTCACCAGTATCGAAGGTGACAACGTCAAGTTCGACATGGTCCAGACGATCGACAAGGACCAGGTCGCCAAGCAGATCAGCGAGGAGCTGGGGCAGCAGTTCGGTACCAAGCCCGAGACGTTGACTTGCCCGGAGAACCTCAAAGGCACGCCCGGCGCCACACTGCGGTGCGAGCTCAAGGACAGCGGCCAGACCTACGGCGTCACGGTCACCGTCAACAAGTTCGACGGGTCCGATGTGAACTACGGGTTCAAGGTCGACGACAAGCCCACGTCGTAAGCGATGGGAATGCACCGGACCCTCTGGCGGGCAGCTGCGCTCCTGGCCGTCTGCACCCTGACCGTCGCCGGCTGCGGCGAGAAGCACCTGAAACCACAAGCGACGCCGTCCCCGTCGACGAAGCCGATGGCCCCGCCTGTCCAAATCCACGGCGACGCTTCGGATCCCGTAAACAAGATCGTCGCCCAGGCCATCGGCGAGATCCAGGCCTACTGGAAGGACGAGTTCCCCAAGCTGTACAACAAGGACTACACACCGGTCGAGGGCGGCTTCTACGGTGTGGACCCGAAGAAGGGCCCGGTGCCACCGTGCGCGGACTCGCTGTCAGATGTCGCCGGCAACGCGTTCTACTGCGCCAAGGACGATGACGTGGCCTGGGATGCAACGGGACTGCTCCCCGACTTGCGAAAGAAGTTCGGGGACTTCGTCATTCCACTCGTGTTGGCGCACGAGTGGGGTCATGCGATCCAGGCCCGCGCAAACTTCCAGGGCGAGACCGTGACCAAGGAGATCCAGGCCGACTGCTTTGCCGGCGCGTGGGCCGCCCACGGCAAGGACACCTACAACCCCAGTGGGGACGATCTGGACAACGCCCTCGCCGGTTTCCTGTTCCTGCGTGACGAGCCGGGCACCGCGAAGCATGACCTGAGTGCGCACGGTAGTGGATTCGACCGGGTGAGTTCGTTCCGCACCGGGTTCAGCAAGGGTCCGAAGGCCTGCGCGGACTACCGCAACGGCGACCCGGTCGTCGTCGAGCTGCCGTTCAACAACGCGGCCGACGAGGCCGCCGGGGGTGATGCGCCGTATGACGCGATAATCGAAGGGGTACCAGAGGATCTCGAGGATTACTTCACGCAGCTGATCCCCGAGCTGACCGACGGCAAATACGACTGGACCCCGCTGAAGGCGCCACGCAAGATCGATCCGGAAAAGGCGCCCGACTGCGGCGGCAAGTCGATGAAGGGTTCGGTGCTGTACTACTGCGTGGACGACGACTATGTCGGTTTCGACAACGTCAAGACCATGCCCGAGATCTATGACAGCGGCGGCGACTTCTCGGTGGCGACGCTCATCGCGACACAGTACGGAGTGGCGGCGCTCATGCGAATGGGCCAGCCTCAGGACTCGAAGCAGACCTCGCTGCGCGCAGACTGCCTGGCCGGTTCCTGGGCTGCCAGCATCCTGCTCCACAACCGACCGAACAGCAGATACAGCCTCTCGCCGGGTGATTTGGACAAGGCCGTCGCCGCGCTGCTGCTCTACCGCACCGACGGCGGGGATGTCGAACACCACGGCCAGGGAACCGAACGCATCGACGCCTACCGGCGCGGCGTGTACGACGGCGCCAAACCCTGCCTGACCCTCTGATCCCCTGATTCATCGAGGAGTCCGATGACCGATCCCGACCCCACCGCCGTTGCCGCGGACGAGGCACCAGCCGAAGAGCAGACGCCGGCCTGGCGTGGTCTGCTGAATTCGATGCACCCGAAGTTCTTCTTCTCGATGGCCGATGGCTATACCGTTGGCGTCAAACAGTTTCTGCAGTTCTGCCTGCTGCTGATCTATCCCGGCTGGCTCATCGCGGCGCCGCTGTGCGCGGCGATCTACGCCACCGGGTACGGCGTTCTCTGGGTGTTGTTCTGGCCCCTGCGCGCGTGGATGAAGAAGAACCGGCCGGAGGAGTACGCCGCCAGCCAGCTGAAATGAGCCCGCGCTAGCGCTGCTTGAGGAAGTCGAAGAAATGCGGTGTCGCGTCGACCCGTAGCCGCGTCAACTTGCGGTAGCTGATCAGCCACCGGCCGTCTTCGAGCCGGTACTCCTCGTGATAGTGGCCGTAACCGTGCAGGTGTTCTTCGGCATCGCCGTTGGTCCACCACAGTTGGTCCTCCATGGCCCAGATCCCGGTGGCAGTCGTGTCGCTGGTCAGCTCGATCTCGGGGGTGTGGCCGTGGTGGACGGTGGTGACGGTGGTGCCGCCGTCGAGCAGTGCGCGGATGGCGCGCGTGAGCGCGTCCTTGCCGATGACGCGGTTCTTGCTGCCTGCCGTCGGCGTCCAATTGTTGTTGTCGGGCAACCCATCCCAGGTCTCGGACACGACGTCTTCGGTATGCAGTGTCGGGTAAATCTCCCACTGCTTGGTGTCCATGCAGCGCAACCGGCGGGCGAAGGTGCGCTTGATGGCCTCGATCGCGTGCGCCTGGTCGCCGGTGCTGAGGGTGATGGGGGTCGTCATCGGTGGCTCTCGTTTCGTCGGGTTTGGGTCCGCCCGCGCCAGGGCGCCAGGAGCAGCTCGCAGGCGCGGCGCATGTCGCGCTCGGCCTGCGCGGGCGTCGTCTCGCCGGTGATGGCCCACGACAGGATGCCGTACGCGCACTGCTCGAGCAGGAGCGCGATCTGCGTCTGGTCGGCGGTGGGCGCCGCGATCCCCGCGACACCGAGGATGTTCCGCCGCAGGTTGTAGTCGCCGCCGGCCGTCGACTCGGCGCGCCGGGCATTGACCGACGTGATCATGGCGCGGGCCAGCTGGGGACGGCTGAGCATGGTCCGGATGATGCCGACCATGAGTTCGGTGACGTCCGCGACGGGGTCGCCCGTGGTGGGACCCGGCGGCGCCGCCGCCTGGGTGTAGTGAAACAGCAACGCGGCGAACAGATGATGCTTGGTGGGGTAGTAGCGGTAGACGGTGGTGATGGAGACCGCCGACTGGTCCGCCACGTCCTGCATGCGGACTTCCTCGAGACCATGGCGCGCGCCGAGGCGTGCGGCGGTGGCGAGGATGCGTTCGCAGCGATCGATCTGCGCGGGGGTCTTCGGCGTCGCCGGTTCCCGGTCGAGTGGTGCCCGGGGCATGGCTACGCCGGTGGCCCAGAAGTAGTGCCCTGCAACATCTTCTGAATCATCGCGTGTGACGCCAGCAGCACCTTGTCGCGATCGGCGGTGGCGTGCACCGCCGGATTGGCGGCGTGCGTCGAGATGATGTGCACCGGTCCGTTCGCGAGATTCGCCAGGCCTTCGCGGGCGACGTCCGCCGGATCGGACGCAGGCATCCCGGGGATGTCGAAGTTGAGGCCGACCCGCTCCATCGCCGGTGTCCTGGTGAGGCCCAGGACCAGTTCGAGGACGTGCACGTTGTGCTCGCGCAGCTCCAGCCAGAGCCCCTCGGCGAAGATCCGGCTGAACGCCTTCACCCCGCCGTACACGGTGTGCCGCGCCGAACCGAGGTGTCCGGAAAGCGAGCCGACCAGCATCAGCCCACCGCGGCGGCGCTCGCGCATCGGCGCGCCGAAGTGGTGCACCAGACGCAGCGGGGCGGTGACGTTGAGGTCGATCACCCGCTGGAATTCCGTCAGGTCGCCGTCGAGGAATTCCGCGCTGTGGGTGTTGGCCCCGGCGTTGTAGATGAGGAGCCCGACCTCCAGATCGGCTGTGCCACTGATGATCTGATCGACGCCCTCGTCGGTGGTCAGGTCGGCCGTCAGCTCACGTACCTCGACACCCGACTCCCGACACCGGACCGCGGTGGCCTGCAACGGGCCCGGCTTACGCGCGATCAGCACCAGGTTGATGCCGGCCTGGGCGAGCAGCGCCGCAAACTCGGCGCCGACGCCTTCCGAGCCACCCGCGATGACGGCCCATGGCCCGTACTGCGGCAGTTGCAGTGGGTCCTCGCTAGACAAGTTCTCGCTCCATATCTAAAATTCATTTTAGTTTTCTGCGTCCGAGGGTAGCCGATCCTGACGCCAGTTCGGAAGGGCGCGTGCATTGCGGATAGGACTGCAGACACCGGTGGTCATCCAGGTTCCCGCCACCGCGTCAGCGTGGGAAGCGGGCGCCGGGGTCACCGAGATCGGTGAGATCGCCGCCGTCGCCGACCTGCTCGGCATCGACTACCTCACATGCTCCGAACACGTCGTCGTGCCGACCGATGTCGCGGCGATCCGAGGGGCGACGTACTGGGATCCGTTGGCCACGTTGGCATTCATCGCCGGACGCACGACGCGGATCCGCTTGGCGACCTCGGTGCTGGTGCTGGGCTATCACCACCCGCTCGAGATCGCCAAGCGCTACGGCACTCTCGACCAGCTCAGCGGCGGTCGGCTGATCCTCGGCGTCGGCGTCGGGTCACTGCGCGAGGAGTTCGACCTGCTGGGCGCCCCCTGGGACGACCGCGGCGCGCGGGCAGACGGGGCGATGGCCGCGCTGCGCGGGGCACTGCCCACCAATCATCCCGTGCACCAAGGTGATCACTACACGTACGACTCGGTCGTCATGGATCCCTGCGCGCTGCAATACCGGGTTCCCATCTGGGTCGGCGGCCGCACCCGCCGGTCGCTGCGCCGCGCCGTCGAACTCGGCGACGGTTGGATGCCGTTCGGCCTCTCGGCCGCCGAGATCGCGACAATGCTTGGCGCCGTGGAACTTCCCGAAGCCTTCGACGTAGCGCTCGCCACGAGGCCCCTGGATCCGATGGGTGCGCCGCAACAGACACTCGATGAACTCGGCGCGCTCGAGGAGGCCGGAGCGACGGCCGCGACATGCGTGATCGCCTCCCGATCCGCGGCGCACTGCTGCGAACAACTCGGTGCCCTGGCGGACCTGACGAACCTCTTGACCACGGAGTCGCGATGACCGAGCAGCGACTGGCCGACCTCGAAGCGCGGTTGGCCCGCATCGAAGACGAGCGCGCCATCGAGCGGATGATCGCTTCCTACGGCCCGCTCGTCGACGCCGGTGAGGCCGACGACGTCGCAGCCATGTGGGCACCCGACGGGGTGTACGACGTCGAGAACTGGCTCATGACAGGGCCGGACGACGTCGCCGCCATGGTGCGCTCACCCGGTCATCAGGGCTTCATCACCACCGGATGCGTCCACTTCCTGAGTCCCGCGGTCGTCACCGTCCACGGCGATGAGGCGGTCGCGGTGTGCGAGTCGACGCTGTTGCTCAGGCGGGCAACGACTTACGAGGCCCTCCGGGCCGGCGTCAGCCACTTCCACCTGCGCCGCGCTGCCGACGCGCCGCACGGTTGGCAGATCGTCAAACGCATCACCCGGCTCCTCGACGGAACCGAGCCGCCCCGGCGGTTGTTGGCCGACGGCATCGCCGGCCGGATCCCGACCTAGCTCCGCACGCTGTCGAGCGTGTGCCCGGCCATGGCCGCCAGGACACGGTGGGCGCGGGCGACCATCGCGGCAGCAGATTCCTCGGGATGGTTGCGCCAGAACAGCATCAGCGCCGACACCATGTGTTCCCAGACGCCGGTCGCGGCCACCAGGTCGACGGGATCGGTCAGGCCGACACCGCCGAGCGACCGCGACACCCCTGCGAAGGCCTGCTGGCGCAGGATCGTCCGCTGCTCACGCGCCGCATCACGCGCCGGGCCGTTCGGGACCGAGCGGTCGAACAGCACATGCCAGTCGCCAGGGTGACCCTCGAACGTCGTGAAGATGGCGGCCAGGACCGGCTCACCGGCAGCGGCGCCGGCCCCGGCCAGGTGATCGGGGGAATTGAGCACGTCGGCCACGGCCTGCTCGATCTGGGTACCGATCTTGGTGACGCAGGCGGCGTAGACCGCCTCTTTGGACCCGAAGTAACTGATGATCAGGGTCTTGGAAACGTCGGCCTGCGCGGCGATGGCGGCCAGGGACGCACCCGCATACGTGGCCCGGCTGAATTCGGCGATCGCGGCCTCGACGATCAGCTGCTCACGCTCACCGCGCGGCACACCCTTGGTGCCGGTTCTGCCGGTGACGGGACGCGTGGTCATCGGGACAGCCTAATCAGATGGCAGGCACCTCTGTCCCGGAGTTGACCGTTGCCTGGGACGAACGGGCCGATTCAGGCCGGTTGAACGTCGATCCACTCCAGATACGCGCTGCCCGAGACCGATCCGGTACCCCAGGTACCGGTATAGGAGTACGCCGCGACGTATCCCGGCCCGTGGCCGTGGCGCCACGGTGAGTCGACCGTGCCGATCAGGGCGAGAATTTCCCGGTCGCCGTCGCGGACCGACCACTTGAACTTTCGGGGCCGCCGCATGGTGTTGCCCCGATCGTCGACCAGCGGCTCGCCGTATTCGGTGACCGCGAAGTGGACGTCGGAGTACACCTCGGTCTCGCCGCCGAGGACCCGCACGTGGGCCAGCTTGCACGCGGTCCGGCCACGCGCGCGGACGTCGGTCAGCAGCACCTGCGTCCGTTCGTCGATATTGATGATCTGGTAGGTGAAGAAGTCCAGCGGCAGCTTGAGCCGGGCCGGTATCGGCCGCCGCGTAAGTGCTTGGTGCGTACGGATTCTCGCGTATTCGAAGGTCCCCAGCCCACTGACCGCCAGCCCGTCGACGGTACCGGTGTAAGGCGCGAGCAGGCTCAGGTGGTCGTAGATCGGCGATTTCACGAAATACGAAACCTGGTCTGTGAGATCGAGTTTCAGGTCGACATCGAACTGCGGATAGCGGCCGCGGACGACAACGTGTGGCAACGCCACGTTGATGGCCAGGTCCTCGGCCCAGCGCAGGCGACGGGCGTCCGCGGTGAACCAGCAGTCGCTGTGCATGTCGTACGCCCGATAGAAGCGCTGGTCTGCGTGCGCGGTCGACGAGAAGACCGTGGTGGTGTCGCGCGCGTCGGCGGCCGCCAGGTGGTCGAGGTCGAACAGTTCGGCGCCCGACGCACCCAGCAGCGTCATGGTGTTGAGATAGCGGTAAGGCTCGGGCAGGTCCGGTACGAAAACGCCGAAATGCGTGACGCCCCAGGCGCGTGAGGTGTCGTGCGGCTTGAGAATCTCCGGGGCGTCGAACGGCCGGCGCGATGCCGGCAGGCGACTGTCGACCAGCGGCAGCACGCCGTCGATGACGACCCGCGACAGCGCGCGAGAGATGGTGTGCGACTTCATGGCGTCCTTGTCTGCGGTCGAGGACTAGGTGAGGGCCGCGAGAGCCCGGTCCGCCGTGGCGGGGGAGAAGAGGTCGATCGTCGGCAGTACCGCGCGCAACACCGCCGGGCTGACCTCGACCGGCTGATGGGTGACGGCGCGCACGATCCAGCGTCCCGCCTCTTCCGCCGACAGTGCCGGGGCGTCCTCGTATTCTGCTGTGGGCGCGATCATTTCGGTGCGCACCAGCGGGAAGTAGACGTTGGTGGCGCTGATGCCAGGGTGCGGCCGCTCGGCACCCAGGCTACGGCCGAAGATCGCCAGCGCGCTCTTGGAGGCGGCGTATGCCGAGAAGCGCGGGAACGTGTTGGCGTGCAGGCCCCAGGTGCAGACGTTGACGACCTGGCCGCGGCCGCGCTCGATCATGCCCGGAAGTAGACCGAGGCTCAGCTGCACGGCCGCCAGGTAGTTGAGGGACATCGTGCGCTGGTAATCGTGCAGACGGTCCGTGGCGTCGGCGATACTGCGACGGATCGAGTGGCCGGCGTTGTTCACCAGCACATCGACGTGTTCCTCGGCGAGGTCCGCCAGCAAGTGTGCGGTGGCGTCCTGGTCGGCCAGATCGCAAGTGCGCCACGAGCATCCGGTCTCGGCGGCGAGTGTCCGCAGTTCTTCCTCACGGCGGGCGACGGCGATGACGGTGGCCCCACGGGTACGGAGCTGGGTGACCGCTTGCCGCCCGATTCCCGCCGAGGCGCCCGTCACGACGATGGTCAGATCGCTGACATCACGGCCCGGGCCGGCCAGCGCCGCGTCGAGTCGCTCGGGCAACAGGGTGCGGCGCTGGACCAGGTCGGTCACGGCCTTACGAATGGACATGGCTTCCTCCCACGCGGTGTTCTCACCGGGACGAGGCTGATATTACCATGCGGTCACTTAAAGCTGTGTCGCGCCGATGACGGACCCGCCCATCCCCAGCGGCGGCTCGCAGTGGTTGCCGGTCAGAGCCGGTACATTTCGCGGGCTGTGGCGGCTTCCTCGAAGAGGAGGTCCGGACGGCTGCGATACATGACATGCGCGGCGCCGGAGGATCGGCGCGCCCGCACTGCGACGATCCGTTGAGTCCACGCCGGATTGCCAATTACCTTGCGCTGAAAACGAGTTCGCGGTGCGAGGACGACCGCGGCCAGACTCTGCCGGCACGAAATTGCAGTCATCGACGAACCCTATGCGTCCCGACCGGCAGCGGACATCGTGCTGCGGGCGGCTCCGTTCTCCTACTGCGGGCGGAGCGCGGCGTTCACTTCCCGCCGGTGCCGCCGCATTGGTTCGGCGTCACTTCCGGGCCGGACAGCGTGCCGGTCCAGGTGCACGAAGGTGAACATGACCCCTACCGCGAACCCGGCGTCGTGAGATAGACGGTGACGGGACCAGGGGTCAGTCGGCCTCGACCTCGGCCTTGATCCGGTTGAGGGTGGTCCTCATGTCCCGGATGTTGCGCCGGGTGCGCAGCTGCCCACCGAAAATTCCGAACACGGTGTCGAGCAGGCCGGGCGTCATCCAGAACGACTCGGTGACATCCGTGCCGTCACCCGCGGGCGCAAGTGCGTAGTGCCAATTGTTGATCGCCTTATCACCGGCGAGCACCGCGAAGCCGAACTCGCGACCGGGCTCGCAGGCCGTGACACGGCACGTCGTCCAATAGATCGGACCGATTTCGTTGCGCTTGACGTGGCCGCGGAACCGGGCGCCCAGTGCGGGTCCCATCGCTCCGTCCAGCCATTCGGATTCGAACACTTCCGGCGAGTATTTCGGGGTGTTGCGAATATCGGCAATCAGGCTCCAGACCTGATCGGCCGGGGCGTTCATGTGGACGGTGACCGAACCTTTCATGGCGCGAGCCTATCCACCGGGTGCCGCCCAGACCATCGCCAACGTGAGCCTCAGACACCCGGTGTGAACGCGAAATGGAGCACCGCGAGCCGCACCGATGAGCGACAGGGACGGCAGCCGCGTTTCGTCAGAAACGACACTCGACGTACGTAACTTCTGCGGGCGTCGCAGAGAGCTCGGCCATACTGGCCTGGTGGGGGCGAAGGTTTCAATGCGGTCCGGCTGCTGTGGATCGACCTGCGCGCCAGAGGCCTGCGCGGGTCTATGACGCGGATACTCATCGCCGCGGGTGTAGCCCTCGTGGTCGCCATTCTGCTGACTCCCCTGTTGATCCAGATATTCACGCAGCTGGGGCTCGGCCAGCCGATCCGTGACGAAGCCCCGGAAACCCACCAGCGAAAACGGGGCACGCCGACGATGGGCGGCCTGGCGATCCTCACCGCGATATGGGCCGGCTACCTCACCACCACCCTTGCCGGTCTCGTTGTCGGCGGTGAGGGGCCGACCGCATCAGGGCTGCTCGTCCTCGGGCTCGCAACAGCGCTGGGTGCGGTCGGGTTCACCGACGACTACGTGAAGTTGCGGCGCGCACGCAACCTCGGCTTGAACAAGCGGGCCAAGAGCGTCGGCCAGCTCGTCGCGGCAGTCCTGTTCGGCCTGCTTGCGCTCCAATTCCGTAACTCCGACGGCCTCACTCCTGGCAGCGTCAACCTGTCCTACGTGCGCGAAATCGCCTCATTCACAATGCCGCCCGCGGTGTTCGTACTGTTCTGCGTCGTCGTCGTCTCGGCGTGGTCGAATGCTGTCAACCTGACCGACGGCCTGGACGGGCTCGCCGCAGGCGCCATGACGATGGTGTCCGCCGCCTACGTGCTCATCACTCTCTGGCAGTTCCGAAATGCGTGTGCCCTCACATCGGGACCCGGTTGCTACCACGTCCGGGACCCACTGGATCTGGCTCTCGTTGCCGCGGCGACTGCCGGCGCCTGCATCGGATTCCTGTGGTGGAACGCCGCACCCGCCAGGATCATCATGGGTGACACAGGTTCGCTGGCGCTGGGCGGCATCATCGCCGGGCTGTCAGTGACCACCCGCACCGAAATCCTGGCCATCATCCTGGGCGCTCTGTTCGTAATCGAGGTGACCTCGGTGGTCATTCAGGTCATTTCGTTCCGGACCACCGGCCGACGGATTTTCCGGAACTCTCCGATCCATCACCACTTCGAGCTGATCGGCTGGCCCGAGACCAAGCTGACCATCCGATTCTGGCTCGCCGCCGCCATCACATGCGGCCTCGGAATCGCGCTCTTCTACAGCGATTGGCTGACGGCCGTCGGTGTCTGAGTCCGAAGGCAACCTTTTTGCAGGCACCGCCTGGCATTACGCGCGCTTTCGCCCCGACTACCCAGCCATCGTCATCAACGACCTGGTCCAGCAACTGCGCCTAGACGGCACCGGCCGTCTGCTCGACCTCGGCTGTGGGACCGGTCAACTCGCATTGCCATTGGCAGGCCACGTCGCCCAGGCGATCGGCGTCGACCCTGAATCCGGCATGCTCGCCGAGGCCACCCGACAAGCCGAAGCGCAGGGCGTCACCAATGTGCTTTGGAGACAAGGAAGTTCAGTACACCTCCCAGCCGATCTGGGTGGTTCAGCATCGTCACCATCGGGCGTGCATTTCACTGGATGAACCGTGCTCAAGTCCTCGCCGACCTCGGTGACATGGTCGACGCCGCTGGCAGCCTGGTCATCGCCAACGACACGAACCTTCTATTGCCAAGCAACCCGTGGCAACAGGCCATCCAAGACATCCAGCGCCGCTTCATCCCGACGCAAGCCCAAGCTATTTCTCCGCCATCAGTCGATGACAGCCGAACACACGAGCAGAGCTTGGCTGGTTCTCCCTTTTCGCGGGTCAGTCGAGAGGTCTACCGATATCAGCGCTCATGGACGATCGAACGGATCATCGGCTATCTGTACTCGACCTCATTGCCCCTTCGCCGGCTGCTCGGCGACAGGCAGGGCGCCTTCGAAGAGGCATTGCGCACCACCCTGCTCGCGCTCAATTCGTCGGGCCGCTTCGTCGAATCTGTCGCTCTGGAAGTTCTCACTGCGACGAAAACTTGAGGCTCGGAGGTCCTCAACCCGCCGGCCTGGTCGCCCAAGTACACCCGCACGATGGCCGCTTCGACGAGTGTGAGCGCTGTGCAGAGATCCGGGCCGCTTCGCCTGCACAGCCCTCACAGTCACGCTCGACCAAATGCAAAAGCCGCGAATCCGAACCGGATTCGCGGCTTTCGTTGAGTGGGCGAAGGGGGACTTGAACCCCCACGTCCCGAAGGACACTGGCACCTGAAGCCAGCGCGTCTGCCATTCCGCCACTCGCCCCAAACAACTGGGAGAGAGTATCACCACCCCCACCCCCGGCTCCAAATCCGCGCCTGACCACGGGATTCTCCGCATCAGCATCCACTGACACCGCGAAATGACGCGGTCGGGCCACCTGCGTGCCGCCTCATCATGCCCTGACCAGCGGGTTTCGAATTCTCACGATTCTGTTGGTCACGTATTACAAGGTCAGGCCGATACCATGCGTAACAGTGGTGTCCGCGGTTATCGCGCACATCACATCTGGACCACCGAGACGAAGCGAGGCAGGGGGACATGGGTCTGGTCGACCGGATCGAGCGCAAGCTCGAGACCACGGTCGGAGACGCTTTTGCCCGCGTCTTCGGGGGGTCGATCGCACCCCCGGAAGTCGAGGCCGCCCTCCAGCGGGAAGCCGAATCCGGTGCCCGTGATGTCGGTGGCGGCCGTATTTTGGCACCGAACGATTACGTCATTACGCTCAGTTACACCGATTTCGAGAAGGTGAACGCCGATCCTGACCTCACACCCAGTGCTTTTGCCAAACACCTTGAGGGATTCGTCCATGAGCGGGGATGGCAAACGTATGGTGAGGTGGTCGTCAGGTTTGAGCCGTCACCTGGCCTTCATACCGGCCAATTCCGCGCCCACGGCGCGGTCAACCCCGACTCAACCGCCGGGCCACCGCGGCCGGCACCCAGCGACCGCGTGCACACCGCAGAACCAGGAGTACCAACGATGACTGACAACCCGACCCACCGTCCCGGCCAGGGACAGGGCCAGCCAGGCGACGAGTACGACTACGGACGGCAGCCCGACGAGCAGCGCGGTCAGCAGTACCCGCAGGACCCGAGCCAGGGCTACGGCCAGCCCCCGCAGGGTTACGGACAGCAGGGCGGCTACGGCGCTCCGCAAGGTGGCCCCGGTTACGGTCAGCAGGGCGGTTACGGCCAGCCCGAGCAGGCCGGTTACGGCGCGGGCCCGTCCGGCTACGGCCAGGGCGGCTTCGGCGGTCCGCAGGGTGGTCCTCCCGGACCGCCGCCCGTCGGTCCTCAGCACGGTTACGGCCAGCCCGACCAGGGCTACGGCCAGCAGAGCTACGGTCAGCAGCCCGACCAGGGCTACGGCCAGCAGGGTGGCTACGGCCAGCCCCAGCAGGGCGGCTACGGAGCGCCCGACCAGGGCTACGGCGGCCAGCAGGGCGGTTACGGCCAGCCCCAGCAGGGCGGCTACGGAGCGCCCGACCAGGGCTACGGCGGCCAGCAGGGTGGCTACGGCCAGCCCCAGCAGGGCGGTTACGGCCAGGGCGGCTACGGCGAGCAGAACTACGGCCAGCCGCAGCAGCCGTCCTACGGTCAGCCGCCCGCCGACCAGGGTTACGGTCACGCCCCCGCTGATCAGGGCTACGGTCAGGCTCCGGCCCAGGCCGGCTACGGCGACCAGGGTTACGGCGGCGGCGCAGGCGCCGGCTACGCCGAGCCCGACTACGGTCAGCCCGCGGGCTACGGCGGTGGCTACGGTGCCGCCGGCGCCAACGTCACTCTCCAGCTCGACGACGGCAGTGGCCGCACCTACCAGCTGCGCGAAGGCGCCAACGTCATCGGCCGCGGCCAGGACGCGCAGTTCCGTCTGCCCGACACCGGCGTTTCGCGCCGGCACCTCGAGATCCGCTGGGACGGCCACACCGCGCTGCTCTCGGATCTGAACTCGACCAACGGCACCACCGTCAACAACGCCCCGGTGCAGGAGTGGCAGCTGGCCGACGGCGACGTCATCCGGGTGGGTCACTCCGAGATCGTGGTCCGCGTTCACTGAGCTCGGTTTCAGTCACCGGCCGGATGATGTTTGCACCGGCCGGTGACCGCCAAAGTATCGTGACGATGCCGACGGCTACCGGGCACCGGGCCCAGCCTCGATGCGGCAACGGAGAGGACGTCGGATGCAGGGGTTAGTTCTGCAGCTGACGCGGGTCGGTTTCCTCCTGTTGCTCTGGCTTTTCATCTGGTCGGTTCTGCGCGTGCTGCGCACCGACATCTACGCACCCACCGGAGCCGTCATGGTGCGGCGCGGTCTGGCGTTCCGTGGCACCCTGCTGCCCAACCGGGACCGACGCCGGTACGCGCGCCAGTTGGTGGTGACCGAAGGCGCCCTGGCGGGCACCCGGATCACCCTGACCAGCCAGCCCGTTCTGATCGGCCGGGCCGACGACTCCACCCTGGTGCTCACCGACGACTACGCCTCGACACGGCACGCCCGGCTGTCGCCGAGAGGCTCCGAGTGGTACGTCGAAGACCTAGGATCGACCAACGGTACATACCTGGACAGGGCGAAAGTGACGACGGCGGTAAGGGTTCCAATGGGAACGCCGGTTCGAATCGGCAAGACGGTAATTGAGCTGCGCCCGTGACACTCGTACTCCGATATGCCGCGCGCAGCGACCGCGGCCTGGTCCGCGCCAACAATGAGGACTCCGTCTACGCCGGGGCCCGCCTCCTCGCGTTGGCGGACGGCATGGGTGGCCACGCCGCGGGTGAGGTCGCCTCGCAGCTGGTCATCGCGGCGCTGGCCCACCTCGACGACGACGAACCCGGCGGCGACCTGCTGGCCAAGCTGAACGACGCCGTCCACGACGGCAATGCCGCCATCGCGGCGCACGTCGAGGCCGATCCGGAACTCGAAGGCATGGGCACCACGCTGAGCGCCATCCTGTTCGCGGGGACGCGGCTGGGCATGGTGCACATCGGGGACTCCCGCGGCTACCTCATGCGCGACGGCGAGCTGACCCAGATCACCAAGGACGACACCTTCGTCCAGACCCTGGTCGACGACGGCCGCATCACGGCCGAAGAGGCCCACAGTCATCCGCAGCGCTCGCTGATCATGAAGGCGCTGACCGGTCACGAGGTCGAGCCGACGCTGACGATGCGCGAGGTCCGCGCCGGTGACCGCTACCTGCTGTGCTCGGACGGCCTGTCCGATCCGGTCAGCCACGAGACCATCCAGACCGCCATGCAGATCCCGGACGTCGTGGACTGTGCCGACCGGCTCATCGAGCTGGCCCTGCGCGGCGGTGGCCCCGACAACGTCACGGTCGTGGTGGCCGACGTCGTCGACTACGAATACGGCCAGACCGCACCCATCCTGGCGGGCGCGGTGTCGGGTCAGGACGACGACACCCTGCCGCCCAACACCGCCGCCGGACGCGCCTCCGCCTTCAACCCCAAGCGCGTGGCAGCCGCTGCGAAAAAGCCTGCGGCACAACTTGATCCACCGCAACGTAAGAAGCACACCCGGCGCAATCTGATCATCGGCGCGATCGTGCTGATCCTGCTGCTCGTCAGCGGGCTGGCCATCGGGCGCTACCTGATCCGCAGCAACTACTACGTCTCCGGCTACAACGGCTCGGTCTACATCATGCGGGGCGTGCCGGGCTCGCTGCTCGGGCTGCCGCTGCAGGAGCCTTACCTGCTGGCCTGTCTGGACTCCCACTCCGACATGACGATCATCGGCGTCGACGACACCCACGCGGGCTGCCAGCCCATGAAGGTGGCCGACCTGCGCGAGTCCGGCCGCGCCCAGGTCACCGCCGGCCTGCCGACCGGCACCGTCGACGACGCGATCCGTCAGCTCAAGGAACTCAGCCGCGCCTCGCTCCTGCCGGTGTGCGCGCCGCCCGTCGCCACCCCGCCGCCTCCCGCACCTACGCCGGCACCGTCGCTGTCGGTGGTGCCGCAGCCGCCGCGCGGGCCGGCCCCCGGTCCCGAGGCCCCCGCATCGACGACGGCCGCTCCGGCCCCCGCAGCGGCACCCAGCCCGGCGCCGGCTCCCAACCCATCCAGCCCCGCGCCTGCCCCGACCTCGCCCGCGGCTCCGTCCCCGACGGCCACGGCACTCCCTCCGCCACCTCAGGAGCCGGGCACCAACTGCCGGAACGCATCATGACGGCCCGAGAGCGAGCGGGAGCACCGGCATGACGACGCCGGGGCAAGAAAAGGGGCGGGAAGACGCCCCGGGGCGGGCGCAGCGACGGGAAGACACCCAGCCGCAGTCTCCGGTCGCGGTCGCCCCTCCACTGCCCAATCGGCGTAATTCCGAGTTGGTGCTGTTGGGTTTCGCCGCCGTGATCACGACGGTGGCGCTGCTCATCGTCGAGGCCAATCAGGAGCGCGGCCTGCAGATGGACCTCGTGCAGTTCACCGTCGGCTTCGTGGTGTTGTTCGGTGGCGCCCACCTGGCGGTCCGCCGGTACGCGCCGTATGCCGACCCGCTGCTACTACCCGTGGTGGCGCTGCTGAACGGCCTTGGCCTGGTGCTCATCTACCGGCTGGATCTCTCGGCGCACACCCGGCCCGCCGGGATCCTGCCCGGCGGCAACGCCAACCAGCAGTTGCTGTGGACCCTGCTGGGCATCCTGGTGTTCACCGCGGTGCTGATGTTCGTGCACGACCACCGGATGCTCGCCCGCTACGGCTACATCTGCGGCCTGGCCGGCCTGGTGCTGCTGGCCATCCCCGCCGTGTTGCCGGATTCCGTGGCCGAGCAGTACGGCGCCAAGATCTGGATCCGGTTGCCGGGCTTCTCCATTCAGCCCGCCGAGTTCTCGAAAATCCTGCTGCTGATCTTCTTCGCCAGCGTGCTCGTCACCAAGCGCAGCCTGTTCACCAGTGCCGGCAAGCACGTGTTCGGAATGGACCTGCCGCGGCCGCGCGACCTGGCACCGCTGCTCGTGGCCTGGATCGGCTCGATCGGCGTCATGGTGTTCGAGAAGGACCTCGGGGCCTCGTTACTGCTCTACGCGACGTTCCTGGTGCTGCTGTACGTGGCCACCGAAAAGCTCAGCTGGGTGATCATCGGGCTGAGCCTGTTCAGCGTGGGAAGCCTTGTCGCATACCAGCTTTTCGACCACGTGCGGGTACGCGTGCAGAACTGGCTGGACCCGTTCGCCGACCCTGACGGCGCCGGATACCAGATGGTGCAGTCCCTCTTCAGCTTCGCCACCGGCGGCATCTTCGGCACCGGCCTGGGTAACGGACAGCCCGGCACGGTGCCCGACGCGTCCACCGACTTCATCATCGCCGCGGTCGGCGAGGAGCTCGGGCTCGTCGGCCTGGCCGCGGTGCTGATGCTCTACACGATCGTCATCATCCGGGGGCTGCGCACCGCCATCGCCGTGCGCGACAGCTTCGGCAAGCTGCTCGCCGCGGGGCTTTCTGCCGCGCTGGCGCTGCAGCTGTTCATCGTCGTCGGCGGCGTCACCAAGCTCATCCCGCAGACCGGCCTCACGACACCGTGGATGTCCTACGGCGGCTCGTCGCTGCTGTCCAATTACGTGCTGCTCGCTCTGCTGCTGCGGGTCTCGCACGTCGCGCGCCGGCCGCTGTCGACCCGGGGCCCCAACCAAGCGCCGATCGCGGCAGCCAACACCGAGGTGATCGAGAAGCAATGAACACCTCGCTCCGTCGCGTCTCCGGACTGGTGATGGCACTGATCGTGCTGTTGCTGCTCAACGCCACCACCACTCAGGTGTTCGCCGCCGACGGCCTGCGCGCCGACCCGCGGAACCAGCGGGTGCTGCTCGACGAGTACTCACGCCAGCGCGGCCAGATCACCGCGGGCGGCCAGCTGCTGGCCTACTCGATGCCGACCAACGGCCGGTTCCGCTACCTGCGCATCTACCCCAACCCGCTGGTCTACGCGCCGGTCACCGGCTTCTACTCGCTGCAGTACTCCAGCGCCGGCCTCGAGCGCGCCGAGGACAGCATCCTCAACGGCTCCGACGAGCGGCTGTTCGGCAACCGCATCGCCGACTTCTTCACCGGTCGCGACCCGCGTGGCGGCAACGTCGACACCACGATCGTGCCGCGCGTGCAGCAAGCCGCGTGGGACGCGATGCAACAGGGCTGCGGCGGCAACCCCTGCAAGGGCTCGGTGGTGGCGCTCGATCCGTCCACCGGCAAGATTCTCGCCATGGTGTCGTCCCCGTCGTACGACCCCAACCTGCTCGCCTCGCATGAAGGCGACCGACAGTCCGCCGCCTGGCAGGAGTTGCGCGACAACCCCGAGTCACCGCTGCAGAACCGGGCGATCTCCGAGACCTACCCGCCGGGGTCGACGTTCAAGGTGCTGACCACGGCCGCCGCGCTGCAGGCCGGTGCCACCCCCGACACCCAGTTGACGTCGGCGGCGCGAATCACGTTGCCGGACAGCACCGCAACACTCGAGAACTACGGCGGCGCGGCCTGCGGCGGGGGCGCGACGGTGTCCCTGCGTGAGGCGTTCGCCAAGTCCTGCAACACCGCCTTCGTCGAACTCGGCCTGCACAACGGGGCCGACGCGATGCGGACCATGGCCCGGCAGTTCGGCCTGGACACCCCGCCGCCGTCGATCCCGCTGCAGGTCGCGGAGTCGACCGTCGGCCCGATCTCCGACGCCCCGGCCCTGGGTATCTCCAGCATCGGCCAGAAGGACGTCGCCCTGACCCCGCTGCAGAACGCGATGATTGCCGCGACCATCGCCAACGGCGGCGTCAGCATGGCCCCGTACCTGATCGACGACCTCAAGGGACCCGACCTTTCCAACATCGCGGCTACCTCACCGCACCAACAGCGGCGGGCCATCTCATCCCAGGTCGCGGCTACACTTACGGATCTGATGGTCGGCGCCGAGCAGGTGACGCAGCAGAAGGGAGCCATAGCCGGCGTGCAGATCGCATCCAAGACGGGCACCGCCGAACACGGCACCGATCCACGTCACACCCCACCACATGCGTGGTACATCGCTTTTGCCCCGGCGAAATCCCCGAAGGTCGCCGTCGCCGTCCTAGTGGAGAATGGTGGAGACCGTTTGTCCGCAACCGGCGGTGCGCTGGCCGCACCCATCGGGCGGGCCACCATCGCCGCGGCGCTACGGGAGGGATCATGAGCGCGCGGGTCGGAGTCACACTTTCCGGCCGCTATCGACTTCAGCGACTCATCGCCACTGGCGGCATGGGTCAGGTCTGGGAAGGCGTCGACAGCAGGCTCGGCCGACAGGTCGCCATCAAGGTACTCAAGGCCGAATATTCGACCGACCCCGAATTCGTCGAGCGGTTCCGCGCCGAGGCGCGCACTGTCGCGATGCTGAACCACCCCGGCATCGCCAGCGTCTACGACTACGGCGAGACCGAGCTCGAAGACTCCGGCCGCACCGCGTACCTGGTCATGGAGCTCGTCAACGGCGAACCGCTGAACTCGGTGATCAAGCGCACCGGCCGGCTGTCACTGCGGCACTCCCTCGACATGCTGGAGCAGACGGGCCGGGCCCTGCAGGTCGCGCACAGCGCGGGCCTGGTGCACCGCGACGTCAAGCCCGGCAACATCATGATCACCCCGACCGGCCAGGTGAAGCTCACCGACTTCGGTATCGCCAAGGCGGTCGACGCCGCACCCGTCACCCAGACCGGCATGGTCATGGGCACGGCCCAGTACATCGCGCCCGAGCAGGCGCTGGGTCACGACGCCACCGCGGCCAGTGACGTCTACTCGCTCGGTGTCGTCGGCTACGAGTCCGTGTCCGGACGCCGGCCATTCACCGGCGACGGCGCCCTGACCGTCGCAATGAAGCACATCAAGGAAGCGCCGCCACCGCTGCCGGCCGACCTGCCCCCGAACGTCCGCGAGCTGATCGAGATCGCGCTCGCCAAGGACGCCATCCACCGCTACCGCAGCGGCGGCCCGTTCGCCGACGCCGTCGCCGCCGTCCGCGCCGGACGCCGCCCCCCGCGGCCCAACCAGGCCCCGACCATCGGACGCGCCGCTCCGGCGGCGATCCCGTCGAGCACGCAGGCCCGCGCGGCCATCGAGCCGGCCCGCCCGGCACCGGCCACCCCGCGGCCCCGGCCCGCCAGCGGCAGCCACCGCCCGGCCCCGCCGGCGCGGCGGACGTTCTCACCCGGCCAGCGCGCGCTGCTGTGGGCTGCGGGTGTCCTGGGTGCGCTGGCCATCGTCATCGCCATCCTGATCGTGCTCAACGCGCAGGACCGGCAGGACCAGAAGAACCAGCAGCAGTCCACTGTCACCAACACCATCACCGAGACCACGAAGACGCCGGGCGCACCGACGGGTCAGTCGTATTCGCTCCCTGATCTGTCAGGACCGGCCATCTCATGACCACGCCCCAGCACCTCTCCGACCGCTACGAGCTGGGCGACATCCTCGGCTTCGGTGGCATGTCCGAGGTTCACCTCGGGCGCGACCTGCGCCTGCACCGCGATGTGGCGGTCAAGGTGCTGCGCGCCGACCTGGCTCGGGACCCCAGCTTCTACCTGCGGTTCCGCCGCGAGGCGCAGAACGCCGCGGCGCTGAACCACCCGGCGATCGTCGCCGTCTACGACACCGGCGAGGCCGAGACGCCCAACGGGCCGCTGCCGTACATCGTCATGGAGTACGTCGACGGCGTGACGCTGCGCGACATCGTGCACACCGAGGGGCCGCTGCCGCAGCAGCGCGCGATCGAGATCATCGCCGACGCCTGCCAGGCCCTGAACTTCAGCCACCAGCACGGCATCGTGCACCGGGACATCAAGCCGGCGAACATCATGATCAGCAAGTCCAATGCGGTCAAGGTCATGGACTTCGGCATCGCCCGCGCCATCGCCGACAGCAGCAACCGGATGACGCAGACCGCCGCGGTCATCGGCACCGCGCAATACCTGTCACCCGAGCAGGCCAGCGGGCAGAACGTAGACGCCCGCTCGGACGTCTACTCGCTGGGCTGCGTGCTGTACGAACTGGTCACCGGTGAGCCGCCCTTCGTGGGCGATTCCCCGGTCGCGGTCGCCTACCAGCACGTCCGTGAGGACCCGGTGCCGCCGTCGCAGCGGCACTCCGGCATCACGCCAGGACTCGACGCCGTCATCCTCAAGGCCCTGGCGAAGAACCCGGACAATCGCTACCAGAGCGCCGCGGACATGCGGAACGACCTGATCCGTGTGCACGCCGGCGAGGCTCCCGACGCCCCCAAGGTGCTCACCGACGCCGAGCGCACCGCGATGATGGGCGCCGGCGGGTTCGGTGGACCGCGCAGCATGATGCCCGAGCCCATCAGCGTCAACCCGCAGCCGTACCGCTCGACGGACCGCGCCTCGACGCCGATCGGTCGCTGGCTCATCGCCGCGGCCATCCTGGCGGTGCTGACCGTCGTCGTCACTGTGGCCATCAACCTGATCGGTGGCAAGCCGCACGACCAGCAGATTCCCGACGTCCGTGGGCTGGCTCAGGCCGACGCCGTCGCCAACCTGCAGAACCGCGGCTTCAAAACCCGCACCCAACAACGGCCCGACTCGACAGTGGCGCCGGACCACGTCATCAGCACCGAACCGGCGGCCAACACCTCCGTCGCCGCCGGTGACGAGATCACCATCAACATCTCCACCGGACCGGAGCAGCGCGAGGTCCCGGACGTGTCGAAGCTGTCGCCCGCAGACGCCATGGCCAAGCTGCAGTCCGCCGGCTTCCGGAACATCCAGCAGACGGTGTCGCAGTCGCTGCCGGAGCAGAAGGACCGGGTCATCGCGACCAACCCGCCGGCCCACCAGACCTCGGCGATCACCAACGTCATCACGATCATCGTCGGCTCCGGACCGGGCCTGGTCCCGATCCCCGACGTCAACGGGCAGACCGTCGACATCGCGACCAAGAACCTCAACACCGTCGGCTTCACGACGATCCTGACAGCCCCGATCGACAGCCCGAAACCGGCCGGCGAGATCATCGGCACCGACCCGGCGGCGGGCACGCCGACGGCCAAGGACGCCCCGATCACGCTGAAGGTCTCGCAGGGCAACCAGTTCGTCATGCCGAACCTGACCGGTCAGTTCTGGACCGACGCCGAACCGAACCTGCGCGCCCTGGGCTGGACCGGCGTGCTGATCAAGGGCGCGGACGTGCAGAACAGCGGTCAGCGCAGCAATGCCGTGGTGAGCCAGGTGCCCGCGGCCGGAAGTGGCGTCAACTTCAACGCGTCGATCACGCTGAGCTTCGCCTCGTAAGCGTTGCTCGGTCAGGCCGTGCGGGTTGCGGCCGAGACCGCGTCGGCGACTTCCTGCTCGAGCCGACTGACCAGTGCCTCGTCGGGCGCCTGGCCGCAGACTGCCAGCCAGTTGGCCAGCATCCGGTGGCCGCCCTGCGTCAGGATGCTCTCCGGGTGGAACTGCACCCCGTGGATCGGGAGTTCGCGGTGCCGGACGGCCATGATCACGCCGCTGTCGGTCTGCCCGATGGCCTCCAGCTCAGCCGGCAGCGTCTCCGGCAGAATGGTCAGCGAGTGGTAGCGGGTCGCGGTGAACGGGTCCGGAAGTCCTTGCAGCACACCGCTGTTCGCATGGTGTACCTGGCTGGTCTTGCCGTGCAGCAGTTCGGGCGCGCGGTCGACAGTGCCACCGAAAGCCACGCCGATGGCCTGATGTCCCAGGCACACACCGAGCAGGGGAGTGCCGGTCTCCGCGCACGCCCGGACCAAGGGAATGGACGCACCGGCCCGCTCAGGGGTGCCCGGGCCCGGGCTCACCAGGATCCCGTCGAACTCCTTCGCCACGGCAGCGACGCCGTCGGGAGTGGAGACACGCTCGTCGTCGCTACGCCAGACCTGCGCGTGCACCCCGAGCTGACCCAGGTACTGGACCAGGTTGAACACGAAGCTGTCGTAGTTGTCGAGGACGAGAACCTGCATGCCGTCAGGCTACTGGGTCACCCGTCGACGCGATCAATCAATATGTGACCGGTCCAGCCGGTTGGGCGTACCGGAGCTTCAGCGGCATCCGGTGACCGACGACGTCCACCGATGCCCGCGGCTCCTCGGTGTAACCGAGCCCGAACCGCACGACGTACTGCTTGTAGAGCGTCACCAGCGGCGCGGCGGCGAGCGCGGCGCGCATGCCCTCGACGTTGCCGATCACGGTGATGACGTACGGCGGGCTGTAGGTCCGGCCGTTGAGCAGCAGGGTGTTGCCGACGCAGCGCGGGGCCGAGGTGGCCAGAATCCGCTGGTCCTGCATCTGGACGGCCTCGGCGCCGCCCAGCCACAGCGCGTTGAGGACCGCCTGGACGTCCTGCTGGTGTACGACGAGGTCGTCGGGGGTGGCGTCGTGCGGGTACTGGCCCTGCGCATTGCGCTGGGCGTCGTTGAGGGTGATCACCAGGCCCGGTCCTCGCATGGGGTCGAGGCCGAGCTCCAGGCCCAGTTCGTTGGCTCGACTGGTGATGGCGCCGAGCGCGGCATCGGCGCCGGGTGTGCCGCCGTGGTGGTTCTCGAGCTGATGCTGCAGGTCGTCGCGCTCGGCGGCGCGGGTCGCGACGGTCCGCTGGGCTTCTTTCACCATGTCGACGAGGCGGGGCGCGTCGCTGCGCCGGATCTCGCTGCCCCCGGAGACGCTGTGCGTGGTGGCGAGCAGGAGGCCGGCGAGCACACAGACCACCGGCACACCGAATCGCCAGGCCGAGTGACGGGCCGGCTGGTCAGGTTCCGAGGTCCCCGCCGTCCGGAGCCTGCGAGGCGACACATCTTCTGCGTTAGGCTCTGAGTGCATACCGCTCCATCGTCGCACCGAATTGCCGGTTTCTCTCCACCGGCGCGGGAGTGCGGCACCGACTGTCCGCGAAGGTACCAATGCCCAAGTCCAAGGTTCGCAAGAAGAACGACTTCACCATCAACCCGGTGAGTCGGACGCCGGTGAAGGTCAAGGCCGGACCGTCGAGCGTGTGGTTCGTGGTGTTCTTCTGCTCGCTCATGCTGATCGGTCTGATCTGGCTGGCGGTGTTCCAGCTCGCCGCACTGAACCCGGCCGGTACTCCACACCTGCTGCAGTGGATGGCCGATCTCGCCCAGTGGAATTACGCCATCGCCTTCGCCTTCATGATCACCGGCCTGCTGCTGACCATGCGGTGGCGCTGAGCAGCGTCAACAGACCCGGTTCGTTACATCCAGGTCTCGTGACGTAACCCAGCTGGCAACCTGACGGACACCCAATCACATCGATGTGATTCATCCCCATTGGGGATAGTGCCTGTGGATAACTTGCCCCCAAGGGTGTGGACATCTCGTGGAACAAACTCAATGGAGCCCGCCGACAGCCGGCATCGCGGCCTGTGGCGCATTCGGCGTCATACTCGCCGCCGTGGCCCTGACTTCGGTCACTGACCTGCCCGGACGCGTTCTCGGCGGCATCGCCGCCATCGGTCTGCTGGTGTTCGCCGTGATGTCCTGGCGCGCGCGGCCGAAGCTCGCGATCACGCCGGCCGGGCTGGTGGTGCGCGGGTGGTTCAGTACCCAGACTTATACACAGGCCGACCTCAAGAGTGTGCGTATCACCGAGTTCCGCCGACTGACCCGCAAGGTGCGGCTGCTGGAGCTCGACACCGTCGACGACCGGCTTCTGGTCTTCACCCGATGGGACGTCGGCACCGATCCCATCAACGTCCTCGACGCCCTCACCGACGCCGGGCTGATTCCCTAGCTCTCCAACGCAAACGGCGCGACAGCCCCCGGTAGGGGACTGCCGCGCCGCGCGTCAGGCTGAAATTCAGGAAACGGTGATCGAGTCGATGACGACCGGCTCGGTCGGGCGGTCGCCGCGGTCGGTGGCGGTGGTCGCGATGGCGTCGACAACCTTCTGCGACGCCTCGTCGACGACCTCACCGAAGATGGTGTGGCGACGGTTCAGGTGCGGCGTCGGGCCGACGGTGATGAAGAACTGCGAACCGTTGGTGCCCGGGCCCGCGTTCGCCATGGCCAGCAGGTAGGGCTTGTCGAACTGCAGCTCCGGGTGGAACTCGTCGGCGAACTGGTAGCCCGGGCCGCCGCGGCCGGTGCCGGTCGGGTCGCCGCCCTGGATCATGAAGCCGTCGATGACGCGGTGGAAGATGGCGCCGTCGTAGAACGGGCCGGAGGTGCCGCCCGAGGCGTTCTCGGTGGAGTAATCCTTGGTGCCCTGGGCCAGACCAACGAAGTTGGCGACGGTCTTGGGCGCGTGGTTACCGAACAAAGCAATCTTGATGTCGCCGCGGTTGGTGTGCAGCGTCGCGGTCGCAGTCTGAATGGGGCTCGTCACGGAAAGTCAGTCTGCCACTCACATTTAAGACCCCGAAGTCGCCCCCACCGAATAACGTGGAAGCCCTGGCGTAGAGCCCGGCCTCCGCTCGGGAGGTCTGCAGAAATCGTGTCCGGTAGAGAGGTTGGTTGATGAGCACTGTCACCGAGAACGTCCCCGAGGTCAGCCGCCCCAGCTCCGGTGCCCGCCTGGGTCGCGGGCTGAAGTACACCATCGTCGGGCCGCTGCTGATCCTACGCGGGGTCCTCGGCCTGGGCGTCGGTTCGACCCTGGGGACTGCCCGTTGGGTGGGGCGTAGGTGTCACCGCAGCGAGGACACCGCGGGCGATCTCGCGCTTGTGGTGGAGTCGTCCGGATCCAAGCGGCGCCAGCCCCTGCTGATCGCCGGGGCGACCGTCGCGGTCCTGGCCCTCGGCGGCATCACGTTCTCGATCGTGCGGCGCTCGATGCAGCCGGAGCCCTCCCCGCTGCCCCCGAGCGTGGATGTGACGCCGCAGCCCTAATCTTCTGCGCCGACGCTGAGCTTGTGTGTCAGATCCGGACTGGATTTGGCACACAAGCTCATGTTCGTCGGCTCAGTGATTCACCGCCGCGATCAGCGCATCGGTGTCCGTCACGCTGACCCCCAGCTGACGCAGGGTCACCGGCACGCCACACACCTTGGCCTTGACCGGCGGATCGATCGTGATGGCCACAACGCCGTCCGACGAACCGTTGACGAGCCAGCGGCCGCGGAAACCGTGCACGCCCCACGAGGTGACGCGACCCTCCCAGCGGCGGGCCTCCTTGATCGACGCCAGCGGGATCTCAGCGGAGAAACCCCAACCCATGGCCACATGCAGCGCGCCGTCACGCACCTCCACCTTGCTGTGCTTGGGCCCGACCCGGAACGGCACCGACAACGGCAACGTCCACTTCGCGTAGCTGATCTCTGTCGTCATGAGCCCCAGCGTAGGACGGCGCTGCTGAACGCCGGCACGAAAAAAGCGGCCCCGATGACTGTCGGAACCGCTTTGCGTACTGCTGTGGAATTTTGTGGAGCCTAGGAGATTCGATATCTCTAGGTGAGCGGCGTGTGGAGTCGACGTCTACGACGGGGCCGCGGCTTGGCGTAGGTCCGTCGTCGTGGCCGGGTTATCTGTAGGAAGTCGTCGACGGTGGTGGGCTGCGCTGTGGCCCCGTTGGTTCTGGTTGGGTCCGGTCCGGCTATGACGGATGCGGTGTCGCCGCAGGGATGCGGGATTCGAGGAGTCGGCTGCGAAGTGCTTCGTTCTCGGTGCGAAGCTGCGCGAGTTGTTCGGTGAGTTCACGGTTGCGGGCGATCGCGGTGGCGAGTTTGGTGCGTAGCGATTCCAGGCTTGCCGCGCGCCCTGTTGCGGCCGTCGCCGTGGTGGTCGTGGTGGTGCGGAGGTTGGTGATGTCGTCGCGTAGTTGGCTGTGCTGGTAGAGGAAGCTGGTCGATACACCGGCGTCGCGGGCGACGTCGACGAAGGTGACGGGCTGACCGGTGTTTCGCAGTCGGGTGATCGCGCGGCGGGCGCGGGCGGTGGCGTCGGTGGTGCGGGCGGCGGCTGCTGCGGTCAGGCGTGCGGTGCGGCGTTCGCGGTCGTCGGCGCTCACTGAGGTTCCTGCGTGGTGTTCGGGTCGATTTCGCTGATCAGTTTGGAGACCTTGTCGAGCATCGCCGTGTTCAATTCGACGGCGGCTGCGTCGCCGCGCTCGTGAGCGTCGGCGGTGAGGCGTTGCAGTTGGTCGCGGTGCGCGATATGGGCGCCGAGGAAGACCCGGCCGCCGGGGTCGTGGAAGGAGCAGTCGAGGCAGGGGTTGGGCCGGAATTCGCAGCGTTGCGCCGTTGGGAGAGTGCAGAATCCGTTGGGCAGCGCGGTGGTGAACCGGGCCCGGAGCCGCTCCACGTCGGCGTCGGTGTTGGTCGTGTCTGTTGCGGCGCTGTTCCAGAATTCACGTGCTTTGCGGGCCAGGGTGTCGTCGGTGATGCGGGCGTATGCCGAGGTCATGGTGTCGCTGTGGTGGCCGAGGAAGTCGCGCACTTCTTGTTGGGTCCAGCCGTTGTTGAGCAGTGTGGTTCCGATGGTGTGCCGGAAGCGGTGCACATCGCCGCCGGAGATCGGCTCGCCGGTGATGGTCGAGGTGGTGATGCCGTGTTCGGTGAACAGTGCGGCGAGGCGGTGCCGCAGGCCGCTGGTCGACCAGGGTTGGGTGCGGCCGGCGGCGGCGTTGGACCGGGCGCCGGGGAATAGGTGCTCGGCGTCGGGGCCGTAGGTGTCGCGCACGCGGGTCTGCTGGTCGAGGACGATGGTTGCGAGGCTGTCCGGGATGGGGAATCGGCGCCAGGCCCGGGTTTTGGGCATCCAATATTCGATCCAGTAGCCCGCGTCGGAGCGGTGCAGGCAGTCGATGGGCAGGGCGACCAGTTCGGAGATGCGGCAGCCTGCCCACCGGGTGGTGGCGATCATCGACCGCAGGGTGGGGTCGGTTGCGGGGTTGTCGACGATCAGCGTGTCGACGCGTTCGATTACGTCCGGCGGGAACGGGCGGGGGCTGCGGGTCTTGCGGTGCACGTTCTCGCCTCGTCGGAGGAACACCGCCGACCCGAGAGCGGGCACGATCTGGGTGTCGTGCAGCGACTCCAGCAGGTAGGCGGCGGTATTGGCCAACCGCGCGTCCGCTTGGGTGTCCGGTCGCCGGGTCCACGCCAGGTAGTCAAGGAAGACCGGCCTGGTCACCGCGGACGGTTCCGGTGATTCGTCGTCGCGGGTGAGGAACCGGGCGAGCTGGCGGGTGGCGCGCACCCACTGGGTCAGCGTGCCCCAGGCCAGGGTGGCGGTGGTGAGCTGCCGGCGTGCGAGTTCTTTGACCGCGTCACGCAGCCACGGCACGGTCACCGTCGACCAGTCCACGGCGGTGTGTGTCGATCCGGATTGGGTGGCGTCGAGAACGAATTCGAATCCGTCTCGCCAGTGCCAGTGGTCGTCGGCCCACGGGTCCGGGTTGGTGGCGCCGTCGAGGAGTCGGAAGAAGCGCCGAATGTAGGGTGCGCACAGGGAGTCGAACGAGCTCGCGTGCGGCCAATGCTGCCGGCACAGCAGAAGCCACTCGCCGGCGGGTCGCTCGGTGAGGGAGTCGGTGATCCGGCCGTCGGCGGTGTCGATGAGCACCATCAAGAAGCGGCGGAGGCTGGTGTTGGGGGTCCAGTCGCCGCGGCGCACCTTGGTGGCGACGACGAACCGGATCTCATCGGCCGCGATCTGCGGTAGCCGCCGGAAGTCGACGATCTGGGCCGAGAGGTGGCCGCGCGGGGCGCCGACGGGTTGGGCTTCGAAGGTTGCCCATGCGGTGAAGTCGGCGGGCTGGCCGGCGCGGAACCATTGGAAGTAGTGCGCGTAGCACAATCCGCGCCGCTCGGCGCCTGCGGAGTGGGGGCCGCCCAGCCAGTACCGCTCGCTGTTGCATGCGTCGACGGCGCAGGGGTCCGCCGCCTGGCGGCGGCGGTCTCCGGCCGGTTCGACCACCTGCCACGTCGGCTGACACCACGGCCCGTCGGGTACCCGTAGCGGCGAACGGCGGCCTCTGCGCGTGGAGTCAGGGTGGGAATCAATGTTTCTCATGGCCTGCCTCGCGCTGCGGTGGCGCCCACACCAGCTGCTCGGTGCGGCGCAATCGGTCTGCCAGATCGTCGCTGGCGAGGTGGATGTAGACGTCGGCGCTGGCGGCGTGCGACTGGCCAAGCCGGGCAGCGATCTCAGCCGACGTCCATCCGGCCTTGGCCAGCGCAGTTGCGTGGGTATGGCGCAGCATGTGTGGGTGCAGCCCGTCAAGGCCCGCTACGGAGCCGATGTGCTCGATGATCTGGTAGGCGTTCGAGTACGACAGCGGCCCGCCGACCGGGGGCCGGGACAGGTTGACGAACACGTAATCGCTGTCCAGGTCGGAGATCTCACTGAGGAGGTAAGCGGCGTACAGGTCGAAGAACCGGCGGGGCGCGGCCACCGCGAATTGCGCTCGCTGCTTTGACAGCGCCCCGTTGGCGTTGTCCTCCCGGCGGCACACCTGCACTCGCTTGCGCATCGGGTCCAGGTCGGCGTGCCGTAGGCCTAACGCCTGCCCGACCCGCAGGCCCAGGTCATAGAGCGCGGAGAGCAGCAGCCGGTCGCGGTGGGTCGACGCCGCCGCCAGCAACGTCGCGAAGTCGGCCTCGAAGTCGATCAGCTGCACGGTCTCTGCCGGCTGCTTGCCCGGCCGGGTCAACCGGGAGACCGCGCTGGGGTGGCGTTGCTCGATGTGGGCCAGGAAGCTGTGTGCCCGGCGCGGGAGCCGCGACGGGTTGCGGGTCAACACCAGATCCTGCGGTCCGCGGCCTTCGACGCGGTGGAACTCGTAGAACTCGCGCACGGCCGCGCTCACCGCTTTGACCGTTCCCGGCGCCCGGCTACCGGACCGGGTCGGCAGCGGGGGCAAACCGGCCGACAGCGCCCCCACGAAATCACACAGTGCGTCGAATACTACGGCGTCCCAGTCGATTCCGCGTGCGCCCAGCCACCGGTAGAACAAGCTCAGGTGGCGCGCATACGAGCGGACGGTGTTCTGCGACCGGCCGATCGCACGCAGCCAGTGCAGGAACTGCTCGACCTCCCCGACCGGTAGGCCTGAAGCGTCTACGACCGTCCACGACGCCCGTCCGTGGATGGTCACCGGTGCCGCCTTCACTCGGCATCCCGGGTTTCCTCGGGGCGCCGGGGCCGCACCTGGATGTCGGGCCGCAGGTCTTCCTGCGGTTGGCGGGCCGGCATCGGCGCGGCTGCGGCGGTGTCGGCAGGAAGTGCCCCGGGCAGCCACTTCATGTCGCGCTTGCGCCACGTCGCGTATTGGGCCTGCACCTTGGCCATCGGAACCTCGAAGCGGTCCCAGTCGACGCCCGGCGCGCTGACCCAGATCCGGCGGATATGGGTGTCGGTGACGATGTCGTAGTCCCAGGTCAGCTCGCAATGGGTGGGATCGCCGATCAGGCCCAGGGTCGCCGAATCCTGGGTGAAGAACGCGGTCCGCCGCGGGGTGGTCGGTTCCATCTCGTTGTGGTGGATCATCATGTGCGTCTTGCCGCGGCTGTTGATCTCGGGCCAGCGGTAGGGCTTGACGACCGTGTGTCCGGGTGGATGCATGCCGCGGGTGCTCAGCCACACATCGGTGCCCGCCGCGACGGCGGCCGCAACATATGTGCCGCGCCCGAGCCCTTGCATCACGGTTCGCAGATGTGCGGAGTGCCGGGCCGACAAGGCGTTCCAGTCATCGACGGCGGCCAGCAGCATCGCCCCCACCCCGACCGCCACCTGGTTGAGCAGCCGTCGGGCCTCCTTGCGGGAGACCGGACGGTCGGGTGTGTTGGGTTGATCCATCGGAGCTGTCACGACCCCGCCTTTCAGCCGAAAACCTTGCATAGAATCGTGCGGACCGGGGTAAAGTTTGAGGCCGGAAGACACGCCGATCGCATACGGAGCAGCCGGTCTGCAGGCGTCACGGGCTGGAGTTGCGCTATCGTCACACCAGCCACACACGCCCCACGTCCGTTGGTGGGCGTGAACTGGGAAAACGCAGATCAAACGGTGTTTCTGCGCGAATTCGCGGCGGCGGCGGGCTAGTGTCGAAAGACAGCACCGAGACGGTTGGGGAGGCGATCTGTGACGGCACCGGACCCGTACGACGACGCGGCGAACAGCGTGATGGTGCAGTTGACCCGGTTGTCGCGTGGGTGGTCGAAAAAGCGCCTGGCCGACGAGGCCGGGGTGTCGGCCTCGCACGTCAGCAGGGTCGAGGCGGGGCTGCTGCCCCTGGCAGGGAAGGCCTTGCTCGACTACGCGCAGGCCATGGAATGCCGCCCGGAAGCGCTGTGCGTGCCCTTCACCCGGTCCCCGGCCCAGGGCAGCCACTTCCGGGCCAACCTGAGTGCGGCCGAGTGGAAGCGTGACCGCGTGTGGGCGCGCGCGAATCTTGTCGCGATGCGGATCGGCCGCCTGGTGTCCCGCGCCGACATCAACCCCAAGCTTGCGCTTCCCGATCTCGACCCGGCCGACTACGCCTCCGAGCTCGGAGAGATCACCGTCGCCCAGGTTCTGCGCCGCCTGTGGCGCGTCGCCGGCCCGATCCGCTCGATGACCGAATTGCTCGAAGCCGCAGGGGTGTTCGTTGTGGTCGATGGTTTCCTCGACGACGAGATCGACGCGGTGACCCTGCGAGCAAGCGAGTATCACCCGCACCTGGTGTACGTCAACGCGGCCCGGCCGCCCGACCGCATGCGGATGACGCTGGCCCACGAACTCGGCCACCTGGTCATGGATGCGATGACGCTGGTCAGCCCCGCCGAGGCCGAGCGGCGGGCCAACAGTTTCGCCGCCGAGTTCCTCGCCCCCATCGCCGACATCGGCTTTGACTTGGACCGCGTGTCAGTGCGGGCCGTGCATGAACTCGATGAGCTGCGCCTCACCTGGGGTGTGAGCGCGTCGTCGCTGGTCGTGCGGGCCCGCGAGCGAGGTGTGCTCTCCGACTACCAGTACCGCTCGATGTTCCGGCTGCTCAACGAGACCGGCCGCATGTATGGCCCCCGCCCCGGCGTGGCCGAGGAGATGCCCCGTCTCGTCGGCGACGTACTCGGCCAACTCGCGGCCGGCGGCTACACCGCCAGTGAACTCGACGACATTACGCTGCTCACCGGCGCGCAACGCGGCGCGCTCTTCGGCGTAAGCGACAGGCCCGGCGCCCGGCACCTCACGATGGTCTAAACACCGGGCGCGATCGTGGGCTGGAATCGCACCCCGGTCCGCGACGAGCAGTGGAAAGCGCCGGTCCACTGGACCAAGCAGGGGCAAGCCCTTGAGCAGGACCACGCCGCAGGCGGCCGCCGATGCCGTGTGGTGAACGACAGTGGTGGTGCGCTCGGACGGGTCGTCCTGCGGCGCAGATACCTGCGTATCTACGCCGAACTGCGGTGGCAGACCAACAACAAAGAATGCAGCACGTACCTCTGCCAGGTATCAGGCAAGAGCCGAAGCGCAAACCTGGCGGCCGCCTGGCGGCGAGCGCACAGTCTCGGCCTGACCGCTGCCGGCCGTGACGCAAAGGCGTGATAAGTCATCGGCAAACACCACACCTTGCTGACCTCCTCGCCTGGCTGGTTACGCGATGGATGATGCCGGTGGTCAACGCGATATCGCGGAGGCGGCTACTTCGGCCACCGGATCATGGTCCCGGCCTGGCTGTGCCAGTGGTTTGGTGCGCCCGGCCCGGACACCGTTGGCGATGACGACGATTTCGGCGAGTTCGTGCACCGCGACGACCGCGGCCAGGCCGAGCACACCGGTGAGGGCGAGCGGGATGAGCACTGCGATCAATCCCAGTGAGAGGCCGACGTTTTGGAGCATGATGCGCCGGGCTCGCCGCGCGTGGGCCAGGGCCTGGGTGAGGTGGCGCAGGTCTTCACCCATGAGGGCGACGTCGGCGGTTTCGATGGCCACGTCGGTGCCCATCGCACCCATCGCGATCCCCAAATCGGCGGTGGCCAGAGCGGGGGCGTCATTGACGCCATCACCGACCATGGCCGTCGAGGAGCGTTGGCGCAGTTGACCGATCAGCGCCGCCTTGTCTTCGGGCCGCAGATCGGCATGCACCGTATCGATCCCCACCTGGCGGGCCAGGGCTTGGGCGGTCGCTTGGTTGTCGCCGGTGAGCATGGCGACCTGATAGCCGCCGCGGCGCAGGTGTTCGACGACCTGGGCGGCTTCGGGCCGCAGTTCGTCGCGCACCGCGACCGCCCCAATGACCTGACCGTTGTCTTCGACCAGCACGGCGGTGGCGCCGGCGGCCTGCATGGCCGCGACGTGTTCGGACAAGGGTCCGGGGTCGAGCCAGCCGGGGCGCCCGAGCCGTAGCCGGTGGCCGTCACGGTGGCCGAGCAGTCCGGCCCCGGTCACCGCCTCCACATCCTCAGCTGGTTGGACCGGCCCCTCGGTGGCGGCGAGAATCGCTGCAGCCAGCGGGTGTTCGCTGCGGGCCTCCAACGCCGCCGCCACATCTAACACGTGGTCGCGGCTGTTGCCGTTGGTGGTGGCGACGTCGATGACGGTGGGCTGGTTGGCGGTCAGGGTGCCGGTCTTGTCTAGCGCGACGGTGCGCACCGCGCCGAGGGCTTCCAGCGCGGCGCCGCCTTTGACGAGGACGCCGAGCTTGGAGGCGGCGCCGATCGCGGCGACGACGGTGACCGGCACCGAGATGGCCAGCGCGCACGGGGAGGCGGCCACCAGCACGACCAGGGCACGTTCAATCCACACCAGCGGATCACCCAACACGGAACCGATGGCGGCGATCAGCGCGGCCGCGACCATGATCGCCGGAACAAGCGGTTTGGCGATGCGGTCGGCCAGGCGCTGGCTGGCGCCCTTGCGGGACTGCTCAGCCTCCACGATCGCCACGATGCGGGCCAACGAGTTATCAGCAGCGCTGGAGGTGACCTCGACTTCGAGCACCCCGGTGCCGTTGATCGATCCGGCGAACACATCACTGCCGGGTCCGGCCTCCACCGGAACGGATTCGCCGGTGATGGCCGAGACATCCAGTGCGGTGCGCCCCGAGGTGATGGTGCCGTCGGTCGCGACCCGTTCGCCGGGCTTGACCAGCATCCGGTCACCGACCCGCAACTCCGCTGGCGGGATGGTGATTTCGGCGCCGTCGCGCAGGACGGTGGCCTCGTCGGGCACCAGCGCCAACAACGCGCGCAGTCCCCGGCGGGTCCGGGCCAGTGAGTATTCTTCGAGGCCCTCGCTGATGGAGAACAGGAACGCCAGCATGGCGGCTTCGCCGACCTCGCCGAGGATCACCGCGCCGATGGCGGCGATCGTCATCAGCGTGCCGACCCCGATCTTGCCTTGCGCTAACCGGCGCAGCGTCGAGGGTACGAACGTGTAGGCCCCGATCGCCAACGCCAGCGCATACAGGCCGATTTCGACCACATGGGGGCCGCCGGACCAGCCGACCGCATAGCCGGCCAGCAGCACCACCCCCGCGGCTGCGGCCGCGCGTAGTTCGGTGATCTCCCAGAGCCGTTCGGGTTCCTGCTCGCCTTCGTTGCGGTCGTCGCTGCCGCAGCCGCACGCCTCGCTCATCGCGCTACCTTCCGTTCAGTCGGGTGGCCGTAGTTGGGGCACAAGGCGACGGCGTTGCCGGTCGCCTCCAACACCGCCTCGGCCGCGCGAAACATGTCCAGCAGTTCCGGCCGGGCCAGCCGATACACCGAGGCGCGGCCCTGGGGCCGGAAATCCACCAGCCCACAGTCGCGCAGGCACGCCAGATGCGACGACACCGTCGATTGCGCCAATCCCAACTCACCGGTCAGATCCACCACCCGAGCCTCACCACCAGCTAGGCGGCGGGCGATCGCCAACCGGGTGGGATCGGACAGACTGTGAAACAACGCCACCGCCCCCGCCAACTCGTCGCGCGATGCACTCGGCGGCGCAGCACCCATACTTTTCATCGACATATCGCGATGATAGCCTACAACATAGATTGATCGGAATTAGTCGATGACAGCGCTTGCGATTGATGAAGGCTGAGGTGGCGCGGTGAAGCTCAACACCATCGAACGGGCAGCGATGAACAACCCGATTCGGGCTGCCCATCAACACCATCGGGAAGCCGCATGGTTTCGCCGCCTCGCCGGTGGCGACCTCACCGGCCAGGACGTACTCGAGACCGGCTGCGGACGAGGTGTCGGCTCCGAAGTCATCCTCGACCGGCTCCAGGCCCGCCACGTCACCGCATTCGACCTCGACGACACCATGGTCGAGCTCGCCCGCAAACGCCTCCATCACAGGCCCGTATCCCTGTCAGTCGGCGATGTCTGCGACATCCATCAGCCGACCGCCAGCCACGACACCGTCGTTGACTTCGGCATCATCCACCACGTCCCGCACTGGCAGCTGGCCGTCGCCGAGATCGCCCGAGTGTTGCGCCCCGGTGGGCTGCTGTTGTTCGAGGAAGTTCCACGCCGCATGCTCGACACCTGGGCGTTCCGCACATTCACCGTGCACCCACGCGAAAACCGCTTCGAGTCAGACGAATTCGCCGCTGAACTGGCCCGCCACGGCCTGCACGGCACCGCCCGCATCGAACACCACCTTCGCGGGCTCCTCTTCATCGGGGCCGCCCGAAAGATCTGACCTGCCACCCCCGCGACCACGAAAGCCGACCACGATGTCCGCGATGTACGCCATCATCGCCTTGCTCCTCGTCGCGGCTTTCTGGCTGCTCGACGGCTACGTGCGAGCCCGTATTCAACGCCATCGCACCGGCGACAGCGGCATCCGCATCCCTCGCACACCCAAACAGTGGTGGGCCCGAGGAACCCTGGCCTCCGGCATGCTGCTGCCCGGCATCGCCGCCCCCATCGCCGAACTGCTGGGCCTGCAGCCAGTGCCACTGTTGGACCACGGGCCCAGCCGCGTCGCCGGCATCATGCTCGCCGCACTGGGCGTGTTCGCCGCGTTCGGCGCCCAACGCGCAATGGGATCTTCGTGGCGCACCACTGTCGACCCCACCGAACGCCCGCCACTGGTCACCACCGGCATTTTCGCGATCGTGCGCAACCCCATCTACACGTCGATCAACGTCATGGTTATCGGACTAACCTTTGCGGTTCCCAACGGTATTGCACTCGCCGGCGTCGTGATGATCATCATCGGTAGTCAACTGCAGGTCCGCCTGATCGAAGAGCCCTACCTCACCGCCACCCACGGCCAGGCCTACCGCGACTACTGTGAGGCTGTCGACCGGTTCCTGCCCGGCATCGGGCGGATCAGACGGGCGTAGTGTCACCGCCGGCCGTACCGACCAAAGGTGGAGCCACGGGGAATCGAACCCCGATTTGAGCCTTGCAAAGGCCCCGTTCTACCGTTGAACTATGGCCCCGTCATGGATATGACCGTGGCGGTATCACCGCTGGTCACACCCACTTTCATCTACCTCTCCTAGAGATAAGATTCGAACTCCTGACATCTGCCTTGCAAAGGCAGCGCTCTACCAACTGAGCTAAGGCCCCTCGATGGTGTCCGATTGAAGTGAATGCCAGACCTCTGCGCCATGCTGGGTCCGCCATACGGTTACCGCGGCCACTCCAAGCAAGGCACCCAGCACCAGCAGAACCAATCTCACGGTGCACCCTTCCGGTGGGGGAGTCGGTGATACCGACTTCCGTGGGCCTAGGAGGACTCGAACCTCCGACCTCTTCGTTATCAGCGAAGCGCTCTAACCGCCTGAGCTATAGGCCCGAAAGTGGCCTTGCGGCCGAGCGATGAGATTACCGTATGGGTACCTCTGCGCCCAAAACGCGACGTCAGCCGCGGCCGCAGGCCTGCCGACTAGTCCCGGTCCGCCAGCGTCACCTCGACGCCGCCGACCAGATCCGTGGTCAGGTTGTAGACGAACGCCGCAGCCGTGGCCATGGCCGTCAGCAGCACGATGTTGACCAACCCGATGAGGGTTGCGCCGCCGAAAATCGTACTGGCAGAAACCAATTCACCACCGCTGCCGCCACCGCTGGTGAGCAGATCGCCGACGTTGCTGTTGAGCTTGCTCCACACACCCATGCCACCGAGGACGAGGTACAGGAACGCGACGGCGATCATCCAGACGAAGAACAGCGCCACCGACAGCACCAGCGAGACCTTCAGCACACTCCACGGATCGACGCGGCGCACCTGCATGCTGGCCCGCACCGGACCGTCCTGCCGGGCCCCCGCTCGGCTGCGCGGCGCCCCCGAACGTGCCGGGGCCGGCGAGACCGTCGCGACGGTGCTGCGCGGCTCCCGCGGTTCGCCCGCGCGGCGCTGCGGCTGACGGGACAGGTCCGGGATCTCGCTGGCGTACGCGGCCTCGGGCCGGGTTTCCGTTCGAACCGTCTCGGCCGTCCGGACCGGCTTCGGCGGCACATTGCCCTGCGGGGTCACCGCCGGCGACGACGACGGTGCCGCCGCTGGCACCGGGGGTACCGGCGGGGTGTCAGGAGTGATGGCCGGCGTGATGGTCGTCTCCGCCTCGGACGGTGAACCGCCACCCAACGACGATGCCGATCCACTGCCGCTGACGAACCGGTTCAGTCGCTCGTCCAGGCTCTGCCCACCGGCCGCAGGGGCGTCCGCCTGAGCCCCGCTGCGCGTCCGCTGCCAGGGCGGGGTGTCGCCGCCCGGGTCGGCCGCATGGGCGCCGCCACCCGATCCGGTGGCCGGCCCGTTGTTGCTCGCGGGTCCGTCACCGGTACGGGTGTATCCCGGCTCGTTCGGGGAACTCACCTGGCGGCTCCTTCAATCAGGGCGGCTGGGGACAGTCGCAGCACTACGTCTCGTCGGTCTCGGTCTCGGTCACGGCGTCGACCTCGGTGTCGGTCTCGTCGCCACCTTCGGCCTCTTCGGCGTTGCGCGCGACGGCAATCAGTGTGTCGCCCTCACCCAGGTTCATCAACCGCACACCCTTGGTCTGCCGTCCGGCCTTGCGCACCTGACGTGCCGCGGTCCGGATGACACCACCGCCGGAAGTGATGGCGTACAGCTCGGTGTCGTCATCGACGATCAACGCACCGACCAGACTGCCACGCTTGGGGTCGTACTGGATCGTGAGGATGCCCTTGCCGCCGCGGCCTTGCGCCGTGTACTCGTCGATGGCCGTCCGCTTGGCGTAACCGCCCGACGTCGCGACCAACAGGTAGGTGTCCGGCACCACGACATTGAGCGACAGCAAACGGTCGTCCTCGTTGAACCGCATGCCCTGCACACCCGAGGTGGCGCGGCCCATCGGCCGCAGTGCCTCATCGGTCGCGGAGAACCGGATCGACTGGCCCTTGGCGGACACCAGCAGCAGGTCCTCCTCGGCGGAGCACAGCACGGCACCGACGAGTTCGTCGCCGTCGCGCAGGTTGATCGCGACGATGCCGCCGGAGCGGTTCGAGTCGAAGTCGGCCAGCTTGGACTTCTTCACCAGACCGTTGCGGGTGGCGAGCACCAGGTAGGGCGCGTCCTCGTAGCTCTTGATCTGGATGACCTGGGCGATGCGCTCCTCCGGCTGGAAGGCCAGCAGGTTCGCCACGTGCTGGCCGCGCGCGGTCCGCGAGGCCTCGGGCAGGTCGTAGGCCTTGGCCCGGTACACCCGGCCCTGCGTCGTGAAGAACAGGATCCAGTCGTGCGTGGAGCACACGAAGAAGTGGTTGACGATGTCGTCCTGCTTGAGCCCGGCGCCCTGCACGCCCTTACCGCCGCGCTTCTGGCTGCGGTAGAGGTCGGTCTTGGTGCGCTTGGCGTAGCCGGTCTCGGTGATGGTGACGACGACGTCCTCGCGCTGGATCAGGTCCTCGTCGGTGACGTCGCCGTCGGCCGCGATGATCCGGGTACGACGGTCGTCGCCGTACTTGTCGGCGAGCTCCTTGAGCTCGTCGCGGACGATGGCGCGCTGCCGCTCGGGCTTGGCCAGGATGTCCTCGAGGTCGGCGATCTCGGCCTCGATCTTGGCGAGGTCGTCGATGATGCGCTGACGTTCCAGGGCGGCCAGACGACGCAGCTGCATGTCGAGGATGGCCTGGGCCTGGATCTCGTCGACGTCGAGCAACTCCATCAAGCCGGCCCGGGCGGCGTCGGCATTGGCCGACGCGCGGATCAGCGCGATGACTTCATCAAGTGCGTCGAGGGCTTTCACCAGACCACGCAAGATGTGGGCGCGCTCGTTGGCCTTGCGCAACCGGTACCGCGTGCGGCGGATGATGACGTCGAGCTGATGGGCGACGTAGTACCGGATCATCTGGTCCAGCCGCAGGGTGCGCGGCACACCATCGACGATCGAGAGCATGTTGGCACCGAAGCTGGTCTGCAGCTGGGTGTGCTTGTAGAGGTTGTTCAGCACCACCTTGGCGACGGCGTCGCGCTTGAGGTCGACGACGATCCGCAGACCCACGCGGTCACTGGACTGGTCCTCGATGTTGGAGATGCCGCCGATCTTGCCGTCGCGCACCTGCTCGGCGATCGAGGTGATGAAGTTGTCGTGGTTGACCTGGTACGGCAGCTCGGTGATGACGAGTGAGGTGCGGCCCTTGGCGTCTTCCTCGATCTCGACGACGCCGCGCATCCGGATCGAGCCGCGACCGGTCTTGTAGGTGTCGGAGATGCCCTGGGATCCGACGATCAGGCCGTGGGTGGGGAAGTCCGGGCCCTTGACCCGCTCCATCACCGCTTCGAGGGTGGTCTCCTCGTCGGCCTCGTGGTTCTCCAGGCACCAGTACACGGCCTCGGCGAGTTCGCGGAGGTTGTGCGGCGGGATGTTGGTGGCCATACCGACGGCGATACCGCCGGAGCCGTTGGCCAGCAGGTTGGGGAACCGGCTGGGCAGGACGGTCGGCTCTTGCACGCGGCCGTCGTAGTTGGGGATGAAATCGACTGTCTCCTCGTCGATTTCACGCAGCATCTCCATGGCCAGCGGGGTCAGCCGGGCCTCGGTGTAACGCATGGCGGCCGCGGGGTCGTTACCCGGCGAGCCGAAGTTGCCCTGACCGTCGACCAACGGATAGCGCAGCGACCACGGCTGGGCCATGCGGACCAGGGTGTCGTAGATCGAGGCGTCACCGTGGGGGTGGTAGTTACCCATGGTCTCGGCGACCGAGCGCGCCGACTTGGCGTGCGAGCGGTCCGGCCGAAACCCGGAGTCGTACATGGCGTAGAGCACGCGGCGGTGCACGGGCTTGAGGCCGTCACGGACCTCGGGGAGGGCGCGGCCCACGATGACGCTCATGGCGTAATCGATGTAGCTGCGCTGCATCTCCTGCTGGATGTCGACCGGTTCGATCCGATCGCCTTCGGGAGGCAGGGTGTCGGTCATCGAATTCCTTCTGCGGATTGTTTCACGTTAAACATTGATTTGTGGCGGCCGAGCTGGGCCGGATTCGCAGCGCTTCGCGCGGGCTGATTGCTAAACATCAAGGAAGCGAACATCTTTGGCGTTCCGGGTGATGAAGCTGCGGCGCGCCTCGACGTCCTCACCCATCAGGATCGAGAACAGCTCGTCGGCCGCCGCGGCGTCGTCGAGGGTGACCTGGCGCAGTACCCGGATGGACGGATCCATGGTGGTCTCCCACAGCTCCTTGGCGTCCATCTCACCCAGACCCTTGTAGCGCTGGATGCCGTCGTCGGTGTTGATGCGCTTGCCGGCCTTCTTGCCGGCCTCGAGCAGTCCGTCGCGCTCGCGGTCCGAGTACGCGAATTCCGGTTCGCTGCGTTGCCATTTCAGCTTGTACAGCGGCGGCTGCGCCAGGAAGATGTGGCCGTTTTCCACCAGCGGCTTCATGAACCGGAACAGCAGCGTCAGCAGCAGCGTCGAGATGTGCTGGCCGTCGACGTCGGCGTCGGCCATCAGCACGATCTTGTGATACCGCAGCTTGGAGATGTCGAACTCGTCGTGGATACCGGTGCCCAGGGCCGTGATGATGGCCTGGACCTCGTTGTTCTTCAGCACGCGATCGATACGCGCCTTCTCGACGTTGATGATCTTGCCGCGCAGCGGCAGGATCGCCTGGAACATCGAGTCCCGGCCGCTCTTGGCCGAGCCACCGGCCGAATCGCCCTCCACCACATACAGTTCCGACTTCGTCGGGTCGGTGGAGCGGCAGTCGGCCAGCTTGCCGGGCAGACCCCCGATGTCGGTCGCGCTCTTGCGCCGCACCAGCTCCCGCGCCTTCCGCGCGGCGACGCGGGCCTGCGCCGACGAAACCGCTTTGTTGACAACCGTTTTGGCCTCGGCCGGGTTGGCCTCGAACCAGTGGGTCAGCTGCTCGTTACAGATCTTCTGCACGAACGACTTGACCTCGGTGTTGCCCAGCTTGGTCTTGGTCTGGCCCTCGAACTGGGGCTGCCGGACCTTCACCGAGACGACGGCCGCCAGGCCTTCACGAATGTCGTCACCGGTGAGGTTGGCTTCCTTCTCCTTCAGCAGCTTCTTGTCGCGCGCGTACTTGTTGACCACCGTGGTCAGCGCGGCGCGGAAGCCTTCCTCGTGCGTACCACCCTCGTGCGTGTTGATGGTGTTGGCGAAGGTGTGCACCGACTCCGAGTAGCCGGCATTCCACTGCATCGCGATCTCGACCTCATGGCCGTCACCCTTGCCACCAAAATCGATGATGCTCTGCTGGATGGCGCTCTTGGTGCGGTTGATGTGCTTGACGAAGTCGACCAGACCGTCGGGGTAGTGGAAGGTCCGGTGCTTCACCTTCTGCGGCGCCGCCGCTTCGGCGGCCTGCTCCTCGGCGGACTTGGGCGCTTCGGCATGATCGCTGACGACCTCATCGACGACCGCGGCGGCGGCGACGCGCTCGTCGGTCAGCTCGATGGTGAGGCCCTTGTTCAGGAACGCCATCTCCTGCAGCCGGCGGGCGATGGTCTCGAAGTCGTAGACCGTGGTCTCGAAGATGTCCGGGTCGGCCCAGAAGCGGATGATGGTACCGGTCTTCTTGGACGGCTCGCCCTTGCGCAGCGTGCCAGGGACGGACTTGTCATAGGTCTGGTGCCACTCGAAGCCGTCCTTGTGGATGTCGGCCTCGAGCCGCGTCGACAGGGCGTTGACCACGGAGACACCGACGCCGTGCAGACCACCGGAGACCTGGTAGGCGCCTTCCTCGAACTTGCCGCCGGCGTGCAGCACCGTCATGACGACGTCGACGGTCGGGATACCGGTGGCGTGCATCGCGACGGGGATACCGCGGCCGTCGTCGGTGACCTGGACGCCACCGTCCTCGAGGATGCGGACGTCGACCTTGGTCGCGAAACCGGCCATCGCCTCGTCGACCGCGTTGTCCACAACTTCCCAGATCAGGTGGTGCAGACCGCGCTCCCCGGTGGAGCCGATGTACATACCGGGACGCTTGCGGACCGCTTCCAGACCTTCGAGGACCTTGATCGAATCGGCACCGTACTCAGCCGGCGCATCCTTCTTTTGGGCAGCCACGTCGAACGCGTCTCCTTGGGGTTCGAGGGGGCGGTGAGGACACCGCTCTCAGATCTGTCGACAGTCTACCGGTAGGTACGGACGGCACTGACTTTCTGACAGCGTTTTGACACGTCTGTTCGCGCCGTGCGGGGAATTTCTCGGGTGATGTCGCGTCCGGACGCTCCAGGGGCGTCATCTGAGACTCATCGGCGCGCTGAGCGACGCCCAAATTTGGCGTCAGCCGAAGGTGTCGCGCGGTCCGCGGGCACCGAAATTCCGCGGGCCCTTCTGCCACGTCGGACCCGACGGACCCAGGATCTTCAGTGACGTGACGACGCCGTCGCCGACGGATGCGGCGATCTTCGCCAAAATCTGCGACTGCACCATCCGCAGCTGCGTCGCCCAGGCCGTGGATTCGGCCGTCACCGTGAGAACGCCCTCGCGCAGCGACGTGGGGGAGGCGTGCTCGGCGATCTGGTCGCCGACGACCGTCGACCACTGGCCGAACACCGATCCTTCGGCCATCCGGCCCGACCAGCCGCGGCTGCGGGCCAGGTCCATGGTCGCCGAACCCAGCAACTGCGGATCCCGGCGATCGGGCCCGGGTCCGGACCAGGTGCGCCGACCACCGCCGCGGCGGGTTTTCGAGACCGGCGCACTACGGCCGCGACCGACATCTTTTCCTTGGCTGCGGGCCGCACCGCGGGCTTCCTCCAGCGTGCGGCGCACCAGATCCATGCCCTTGAGATGGGCGAGATGTGGTGGCGGGAAAGCACTTTCGGGCATGTCCGGTTTCTGAGGCTCTTCACTCACGAGTCCACCACCGAAATCCGTCCGCCGTCGTCGTCACGCATCACCACATTGACCCGGGTGCCGTCCCAGTCCTGGGGAATGTCGTCGGGCACCGCCGCGGTGACCAAAACCTGCTCAGCCGATTGTGCCACGTCGGCGAGTGCTCGCCGGCGTGCCGAATCGAGTTCGGCGAACACGTCATCGAGGAGCAGCACCGGGTCGGTGCCGTCGGTCCGCAGTAGTTCGTAGGCGCCCAGGCGCAGCGCCAGCGCCATCGACCACGATTCGCCGTGGCTGGCAAAACCTTTCGCCAGCTGGTCGCCGAGGCGCAGCTCGAGGTCGTCGCGGTGCGGCCCGACCAGGCACACCCCGCGCTCGAGTTCGGCGGACCGGCGGCGGGCGAGTTCGTCGAGCAGGGCGCTCTGGTAGGCCGCGACGTCGACGGATCCGGTGCCGGCCTGTTCTTCGACGGCCTCGACCGAACTGCGGTAGCGGACGGATGCGGGCCGCGACGCGGGTGCCAGCAGGTGATAGGCCTTGGTGATCTCCGGGTGCAATTCGTTGATCAGGTTCACCCGCGCGGCGATCAGCTCGGCACCGTGGCTGGCCAGATGACCGTCCCACACGTCGAGGGTCTCGAGCGCGCCGGCATCCGCACCCCGAAAACGGCTGGCGCCCGCGGATTTCAGGAGCGCGGTGCGCTGCCGCACCACTTTTTCGTAATCCGCCCGCACCCCACCCAGCCGGGGACGGCGGGTGCTCGCGAGTTCATCGAGGTAGCGCCGGCGCTCCCCGGGATCGCCGCGGACCAACGACAAGTCCTCCGGCGCGAACAACACCGCCCGCAGGGCGCCGAGAATTTCGCGCGCGGACCGGACCGGGGAGCGGTTCAGCCGGGCCTTGTTGGCCCGGCCGGCCGTGATGTCGAGATCCACCGCCAGCTCACGGCCGTCGTTGACGACGATGGTGGAGACGACGGCACGCTCACATCCGGACCGGATGAGCGGGGCGTCCGAGGCGACGCGGTGAGACCCGAGCGTGGCCGTATACCACAGGGCCTCAACGATATTGGTCTTTCCGAAGCCGTTCTGGCCGACGAACACGGTCCGACCCGGTGCCAATTCCAGGTCGAGCCGCGGCCACGACCGGAAGTCGGTCAGACTGAGCTGTCGAACAAACACCTAGCCGGACTTACTGACCCTCTGGACGGCGTGGCCACCGAACTGGTTACGAAGTGCCGCAACGGCTTTCATGGTCGGGGAGTCGTCCTGCCGGGACAGGAACCGGGCGAACAGCGAGGCTGCGATGCTCGGTACCGGCACCCGCAGCCGGATGGCCTCCTCGACCGTCCACCGGCCTTCACCGGAATCCTCGGTGTAGCCGCTGATGTCGGCCAGCTGGGGATCTTCCTTCAGTGCCTTGGCCAGCAGCTGCTGCAGCCACGACCGCACGACGGTGCCGTTGGTCCAGGCCTGGTAGACCGCCTGCGGGTCCTTGATCAGGTCCGACGCGGCAAGCATCTCGTAACCCTCGCCGTAGGCGGTCATCAGCGCGTACTCCACGCCGTTGTGCACCATCTTGGCGAAGTGGCCGGCGCCGACCGGACCGGCGTGGACGAAGCCGTCCGCGAGATCTCCCTCGGGCCGCAGCGTCTCGAAGATCGGCATGACGCGGGCGACGTCCTCGTCACTACCGCCCACCATCAGGCCATAGCCTTCGGTCAGGCCCCAGACGCCACCGGAAACCCCGGCGTCGATGAATCCGATTCCCTTGTCCGCCAACAGCTTTGCATGCACGCCGTCTTCGGTGTAGCGGGAGTTGCCGCCGTCGATCACCAGGTCGCCGGAGCTGAGCACGTTCGCGAGATCCTCGATGGTCTCCCGCGTGATCTCACCCGAGGGCACCATGACCCACACCACGCGCGGGGCCTCGAGCTGCTCGGCGAGCGCGGCGAGCGACGGTACGTCGCTGACTTCCGGCCGCGGGTCGTATCCGATGACTTCGTGGCCGCCACCGCGCAGACGCTCGCGCATGTTGAAGCCCATTTTTCCGAGGCCGATCAACCCCAGTTGCATCAGTGCTTCCTCCGCTGTCGTGTTCCGGTCAGCCCGGCAGGCGCACCGGCATCAGCAGGTACACATAGTCGGTGTCCCCGGCGGGGAACGGACCGGATCCCGAGTACTGATTCTCCCCGGCGGGACGCAACACTGCAGGCTTGCTGGGCGTCGTGAACCCGAACGTCACACGATCGGCATGCAAAGAACCCAGGCCGTCGGTGAGGTAGGTCGGGTTGAACGCGATGGTCAACGGCTCGCCGTAGAACTCGACCGGCAGGTCTTCCTCGGCGCGACCGACGTCGTCGGCACCGGCCGACAGGCGCAGGATGTCGTCGGCGAACTCCATGCGGACCTGGGCGCCACGATCGGCGACCAGCGCGACACGCTTGATCGCCTCGGCGAGCTCGGCGACACCGATGGTGGCCACCGCGGTGTGCTCCGCCGGCAGCAGCTGGCGGAATTTCGGGAACTCGGCGTCGAGCAGGCGCGTGGTGGTGCGCTTGCCATTGCTCCGGATACCCAGCATTCCGTCCTTGCCGACAGCCTGACCGGCACCGAGCGACAGGTGCACCTCGGTGCCGTCGGCTCCCGACTTGGCGGACTCGGCCAGCGTCTTCGCCGGAACCAGCACGGCCGCTTCGAGATCCGGCACCGCCGAGTTCCAGGTCAGTTCGCGCACCGCGAGCCGGAACCGGTCGGTGGCAGCCAGCACGACCTTCTCGCCCGAGATCTCGACGCGCACACCAGTCAACATCGGCAGGGTGTCGTCGCGGCCGGCGGCGACCGCCACCTGACCGATGGCCTCGGCGAAGACGTTGGCGGGCACGATGCCGGTCTCATCCGGCAGCGCCGGCAGCGCCGGGTAGTCCTCGACCGCCATGGTCGGCAGGGAGAAGCGGGCGCTACCGCAGCTCAGCGCCACGCGGGTGCCTTCGACGCTGAGTTCCACCGGCTTGGCCGGCAGTGCGCGGGTGATGTCCGAGAGCAGCTTGCCCGAAACCAAAACACTGCCAGGAGACGCGATTTCAGCCGCCACGCGCACCTCGGCCGACACCTCGTAGTCGTATCCGGAGATGGTCAGACCGTCGTCGGAGCCAGTCAGCAGCACACCGGCCAGGACCGGGTTCAACGGCCGGGACGGCAGGATCCGGGCCACCCAGGCCACGGCGTCGGCGAAGTCTTCCCGAACGAGACGGAACTTCAAATCGGTCAGACCGGCTGTCGTCGCCACGTCCATAGCGTCCCTTCGCTGTTACCCCACCACGCTTACCTGCCGGATCCCGCCGTGAGGCGTGAACAACACGCATCGGCGTTGGTTCCGGCTATCGAAGAACACCGTAGAGCGTTCCGCGTGAAGTTGAAAGCTAAACGATCAGCCCGCACAGCCTGTGACGACCCCCGGAATCCCGTCGGGATCCGGTTGTCCACGGGGAGTTTCCCCAACGGACTGCTTTTAGAAGAAGATCCATAGGGATCTAAAGGTATTAGTAATAGGGGTTGTGCACGCTGTGGATGGATCCACGGAGTTGCTGGTCCGGGCCTCAGCGGCGGGATCCCGCCCTGTGCGCAGACTGTGCACGCGGCGTTAATCCAATCCTTGTATTTGTGGAGCGATCCGGCCATGTGGATTGTTCTGAGCAGAATCCCAGGGTTTATCCCATGTAGTACACAGCGCTGTGCACACCCCGTCGTGTGGCTGGAGGTGCTAGTGATGCCAAAAAAAATCTTTTTGAGATTCGGGTCGTAGGGGCACAAATCACGCTGGATCCGGGGATCTGGGGCTCGGGTACCCCACTCACGGCCCGCTAAAACAACACCGGCCCCCAGGCGATCACGCCTGCGGGGCCGGTGCCGAAGAAGACAGATTCAGTGCTTGGACCGCTGCCGGATCCGGGTGGTGAGTTCCTTGACGTGATCGAAAACCTCACGCCGCGAGGCCATTTCCTTCTTGATCTTGCGTTCGGCGTACATCACGGTGGTGTGGTCGCGGCCGAAGGCCTGCCCGATCCGCGGCAACGACAGGTCCGTGAGCTCCCGGCACAGATACATGGCGATCTGCCGGGACAGGGCGACGGCGCGGGTCTTACCGGGGCCGCGGAGCTCCTCCACGGTGGTCTCGAAGTACTCGGCCGTGGCCGCCATGATCGTGGCGATGCTGATCTGAGTGGTGCCGGCGTCAGCGATGAGATCTCGCAGCACGATCTCGGCCAGCGACTTGTCGATCATCGTCTTGTTCAGCGACGCGAACGCCGTCACGCGGATCAACGCACCCTCGAGCTCGCGGATGTTGCGATCGATGCGGCTGGCGATGAGCTCGAGTACGTCGTCCGGCACATCCAGGCGATCCATCTGCGCCTTCTTGCGCAGGATCGCGATGCGGGTCTCCAGCTCGGGCGGCTGAACGTCGGTGATCAGACCCCATTCGAACCGGGTCCGCAGCCGGTCTTCCAGCGTCGCAAGCTGTTTCGGCGGCCGGTCCGACGAGATGACGATCTGCTTGTTCGCGTTGTGCAGCGTGTTGAAGGTGTGGAAGAACTCTTCCTGAGTGCTTTCCTTGCCTTCGATGAACTGGATGTCGTCGACCAGCAGGACGTCGATGTCGCGGAAGCTGCGTTTGAACGACGCGGTCCGGTCGTCCCGCAGCGAGTTGATGAAGTCGTTGGTGAACTGCTCGGTCGAGACGTACTTGACCCGCATGCCGGGGAACAGCTTCTGCGCGTAATTGCCCGCCGCGTGCAGCAGGTGCGTCTTGCCCAGACCTGATTCACCCCAGATGAACAGCGGGTTGTAGGCGCGGGCCGGCGCCTCGGCGATCGCCAGTGTCGCGGCGTGCGCGAACCGGTTGGAGGCGCCGATGACAAAGGTGTCGAAGGTGTAGCGCCGGTTGAGGCTCAGATCGGCCGATTCGTCGGCGGGCGGCCGGTTGAAGTACCGGGGCCAGGTCTCTTCGGCGCCGGGCAGCTCGTCGGCGTCGTCGTCCAAGTCGTCGGCGACGGCGGCTGGTTCGGGTTCGGGCGTGTCGGCTTCGGGGGCTTCCGCGGCCACCGGCCGGTCATCGGTCTCCGGGACCGCGATGCGGACACCGAGATCGACGCGTTGTCCGAGGTGCCGGCTCAGCGCGGCGATGATCGGTTCGCGCAGGTGCCGTTCGATCTCGTTCTGCACGAACTGCGTGGGCACCGACAGCAACGCGAAACCCTCGGTCAGCACCAGCGGCTGAACCATGCGCAACCAGGCCCGTTGTTGGGCGGTCAGCGTCGTGGTGCCGCCGAGGTCACCGTTGAGTTCGGCGACCACGCTTTTCCAGATGTCGGTGAACGATGCACTGGGGTTAGCGGTCAACGACTACTACCCCCTCGCAACCGCCTGACCGGCGGCTCAATAAAACGACGACAATCTGTCCACATAGTTATCCACAGACTGTGGACAAAGTAGGAGAGTGCCGTCGTGCTCGTGTTTTGCATGCAGGAAGCCCGCGCGCTGAGGCTCGTCACAGGAACGTCTGTGGGCTCGTAGCGTCGGGACCTCTCTGGCTTGTTGTCTGGCGCCGTCGTGCAACGGCATTGGCAGAAGCTAACAAGTTTTCGGTTCGTCCGCCAACCGTTCGGCAACATTGGTTCGAGGTTCTTGGGCGTGTCGGCTTGCCACGTTGCGAGTGGGACAACTGTGACGAACTCATGTGCGATCCGCCTCGCTTCTCGCTACGAAGCGGTAACGGTTGCTGACGTGGGACAGCGAGGTTTGACCCGGAGAATTCAGATCAGTACCCTCGAACAGTCGCCCACACGTGGTGATACGGCTGCGACCGGGGAAGTTCTGCCACGAACTTCGATCGGTACCGCGCCGGCTAGCAAGCAAGATGCGTGCGCTTACCAGCGACGACCGTGCCCACCGGCATGACTCGTTCATGTCGGTGGGCGAGTGCGGGCGTCACATAGTTGAGGAGATACAGCCGTGGCCAAGGGCAAGCGGACTTTCCAGCCGAACAACCGCCGTCGGGCTCGTGTGCACGGCTTCCGTCTGCGTATGCGGACCCGTGCCGGCCGCGCCATCGTGTCGGCACGTCGCGGCAAGGGCCGTCGCTCTCTCACTGCGTGACCTGACGCAGGATCGAAGCACCGTGCTTCCGGCTCGTAACCGGATGACGCGCTCGACAGACTTTCGAGTCACCGTGAGCCGCGGTGTGCGCTCGGCGCAACGGGATCTCGTGGTGCACTCATTGGCACCACGAGATTTTGGCGATGCCGAGTCAAACACCGAGCAGGCGCCGAAAGTCGGTCTGGTCGTAGGTAAATCGGTCGGCAACGCCGTCCAGCGACACCGGGTGTCCCGTCAGCTCCGTCATGCCAGCCGGGATCTGCTGGCGGAGCTGCAGTCCGGTGAGCTGCTGGTGATCCGGGCCCTGCCCGGCAGTCGCGAAGCTGCCACCGCCACGCTGCAGGACGAACTGCGAGTCGCAGTGCAGCGCGCTCACGCGAAGTCCGGATCCCGGCCATGAGTCAGCGGCTGGCCCGCGGGCTGATCTTTCTCATCGAGCTGTACCGCAACATGGTGTCGCCGATGCGTCTGCCCAGCTGCCGGTTCAGCCCCACCTGTAGCCAGTACGCCGTCGAGGCACTCACCGAACACGGATTGTTCCGTGGTTGTTGGCTGACGACAGTCCGGCTGGCCAAGTGTGGCCCGTGGCATCACGGGGGATGGGACCCCATTCCCGAAAGACGGTCCGCGGCAACCGCCGCGCAGTCAAGGAGCGATTCGCTTGTCTTTTAACTGGTTCAGTCTGGACTACATCTATTACCCGGTATCCGGGATCATGTGGCTCTGGTACAAGCTTTTCGGCGCGATCCTGGGTGCGGAGAACTTCTTCGCCTGGGGCCTGTCGGTGATGTTCCTGGTGTTCACCCTGCGCGCCATCCTGTACCGGCCGTTCGTCCGCCAGATCGAGACCACCCGGCAGATGCAGGAACTGCAGCCCCAGATCAAGGAACTGCAGAAGAAGTACGGCAAGGACCGCCAGCGGCTCGCACTCGAGATGCAGAAGCTGCAGAGCGAACACGGTTTCAACCCGCTCCTGGGCTGTCTGCCGATGCTGGCGCAGATTCCGGTGTTCCTGGGCCTGTTCCACGTGCTGCGCTCGTTCAACCGCACGGAGGGCGCCGGGATGGGCATCGGTGCCCAGGCGCTGTCCATCGAGCAGAACCGGTCGATCGGCAACTACTTCTTCAGCGCCACCGACGTCAGCCACTTCCTGAACACCGATCTGTTCGGTGCGCCGTTGGGCGCCACCATGATTCAGACCGGTGAGAGCCTCAAGGCGTTCGCGCACTTCGATCGCATGTCGGTGATCCTCGTCGGCATTCCGCTGATGATCGTCTCGGGTATCGCGACCCACATGAACAGCCGCGCGTCGGTGGCCCGGCAGAGCCTGGAAGCCCAGCAGAACCCGCAGACCCAGCTGATGAACAAGCTGGCGCTGTACGTGTTCCCGTTGGGTGTCGTGGTGTCCGGTCCGTTCCTGCCGATCGCCATTCTCATGTACTGGGTGGCCAACAACATCTGGACCTACGGCCAGCAGCACGTGGTGTTCAACCGGATCGAGAAGCGTGAGGCGGAGGAGAAGGAACAGGCGATCGCGCGCCGTTCCGCCAATGCCCCGGCACCCGGTGTGAAGCCGAACCGGTCCAAGAAGGGCAATCCGCAGGCTGCCCCGGCCAGCTCGGGTACCGACGTCGAACAGACCGGAACAGAGCTCGACGGCACGGAATCCGGTGCGGCCGGGTCCAAGCCGGCGCCGGGCGCCAAGCCCAACAAGAAGAAGCGTTGACCGGTCAGAGGGTAAAGACCCTGAGCGACGGCCGGTGCAAGAGGGAGAAGGCAGGGATATGACAGACACAGAAACGCAGGCGGAGGCCCCGGCCCCGACGACGGCCGAGGCCGCTCCTGCAAGCAAGAACGACGATCTCGAGGAGCGACTGGTCGCCGAAGGCGAGATCGCCGGCGACTACCTCGAGGAACTCCTCGATCTGCTGGACTTCGATGGTGACATCGATCTGGACGTCGAAGGCGACCGTGCGGTCGTCAGCATCGACGGCGGCAACGATCTGAGCAAGCTCGTGGGACGCAAGGGCGAGGTGCTGGACGCGCTTCAGGAGCTGACCCGGCTGGCCGTGCACCAGAAGACCGGCGAACGCAGCCGGTTGATGCTGGACATCGCCCGGTGGCGTCGCCAGCGTCGTGATGAACTGGCTGCGCTGGGCAAGAAGGTGGCCGAGCGGGTGCTGGCGTCGGGTGAGCGCGAAGAGCTGTCTCCGATGACGCCGTTCGAGCGCAAGATCGTGCACGACGCCGTGGCGGCCGTGGACGGCGTCCACAGCGAGAGCGAGGGCGTCGAGCCGTCGCGCCGGGTGGTTGTGCTGCTCGATTGAGCACCTTAATTACATCGATGTTGTTCGTCGGCGGCGAGCTGGCGGGGAAAGTGGAGGCCGTTTCACGTGAAACATGGTGAAGCCCCATCCCCACCGGCCGCCGCCGTCGACGTTTTCGGTGAGCGGGCCGAGCTCGCGCACCGCTATGCCGAGATCCTCGCCGGCGACGGAATCGAGCGCGGACTGATCGGCCCGTCGGAAGTGGGCCGGTTGTGGGACCGTCACGTGATGAATTGCGCCGCTATAGGTGAGTTGGTCTCCAGCGGCGAACGAATCGGCGATATCGGCAGTGGAGCCGGGCTCCCGGGCATCCCATTGGCGTTGGCGCGGCCCGATGTTCACGTGGTCCTGATCGAGCCGCTGCTGCGCCGCGCAGACTTCCTCCGGGAGGTAGTCACCGAGCTCGGCATCGACGTCACCGTGATTCGGGGTCGCGCCGAGGAGCGCACGGTCCGGGCGGAGGCAGGAGAGCTCGACGTCGTCACCTCGCGAGCGGTGGCCGCCCTCGACAAACTGGCGAAGTGGAGCCTGCCGCTCCTCAAAGTCGACGGACGGATGCTGGCTCTCAAGGGGGAGCGAGCGGCCGATGAGATCGTCGAACACCGTCGGGCACTCAACTCACTCGGTGCTGTGGACGTAAGGGTGGTGAAATGTGGCGTGAACTATTTGACTCCGCCCGCAACCGTGGTCGTGGCGAAACGCGGAGCCAAGCGCGCGGCAACCGGCCGACCGGCCAAGAACCGGCGATGACATCGTCGGCCCGGGGGAGCGACAAGTCCGCCGAGGTTTTGACAGCGGCCGACCCGGCCGCCACATCAGGAAAGGCAGTGAGCGATGCCAGGGGCGAGCGTAGCGACGGGGAGTCTGATGTTTCACGTGAAACGTGGCCGAGCGTGACGATGGATACGCCGATCGGGGCGGAAGCCGAACGCGCGGTCCAGATCCTGCACGGCGCCAAGGGACAGCAGCTGCCGCGGCCGACGCATCAGCGGGTGTTCACCATCGCCAACCAGAAGGGCGGCGTCGGTAAGACCACCACGGCGGTCAACATGGCCGCGGCCCTGGCCCTGCAGGGACTCAATGTTCTGGTCATCGATCTGGACCCTCAGGGCAACGCGAGCACCGCGCTGGGCATCGAACACCGGCCGGGCACCGCGTCGTCGTACGAGGTGCTGATCGGGGAGATCACCCTGGAGAGCGCACTGCAGCGGAGCCCGCACAACGAGCGCCTGTACTGCGTCCCGGCGACCATCGACCTGGCCGGCGCCGAGATCGAGTTGGTCAGCATGGTGGCACGTGAAACCCGGCTGCGGAACGCCCTCGCGACGCTCAAAGACCACAACTTCGACTACGTCTTCATCGACTGCCCGCCCTCGTTGGGTCTGCTGACCATCAACGCACTCGTGGCGGCGCCCGAGGTGCTGATCCCGATCCAATGCGAGTACTACGCCCTGGAGGGCGTGGGTCAGCTGCTGCGCAACATCGAGATGGTCAAGGCGCACCTCAACCCCCAGCTGGACGTCACGACCGTCGTCCTCACGATGTACGACGGCCGCACCAAACTCGCCGACCAGGTCGCGATGGACGTCCGAGACCACTTTGGCGATAAGGTTTTGCGGACCGTCATCCCACGCAGCGTCAAGGTTTCCGAGGCACCGGGATACGGCATGACGATCCTGGATTACGACCCGGGATCACGTGGTGCAATGAGCTATCTGGACGCCAGCCGTGAACTCGCCCAGCGTGGCGAGTCGGGAGTGAGGAAGTAACGATGTCGCAGCCGAAGAAGCGCAGCGGACTCGGACGGGGGCTGGCGGCACTCATCCCGACCGGTGCACCCGAGGACGGGCAGCAGGACACCTCGCTGCGAATGGGGTCTGCGGCTGCCGACGTGTTGATCGGCGGTGGCGGTCCGGCCGGTCCGGTCAATGGCGCGGTAGCCGCAGATTCGGCCGCGGCGGCCAGGGCCGAAGCCGAGGCGATCGGCGCGGTGTACCGCGAGATCGAGCCGTCGGCCATCCAGCCGAACCCGCGCCAGCCGCGCAGCGTCTTCGATGCGGACGCGCTCGCGGAACTGGTGCACTCCATCCGTGAGTTCGGGCTCATGCAGCCCATCGTGGTGCGCGAGCTGAGCCAGCCGTCCGGACCGCATCGCTACCAGCTGATCATGGGTGAGCGCCGGTGGCGCGCCTCGCAGGAAGCCGGCCTGACGGCGATCCCGGCGATCGTCCGCGAGACAGCGGACGACAACATGCTGCGCGACGCGCTGCTTGAGAACATCCACCGGGTCCAGCTGAACCCGCTCGAAGAGGCGTCGGCCTACCAGCAGCTGCTGGAGGAGTTCGACGTCACCCACGAGGAACTGGCGACCCGCATCGGCCGGTCGCGTCCGGTGATCACGAACATGATCCGGCTGCTGAAGCTGCCCATCGCGGTGCAGCGTCGCGTTGCCGCGGGCGTGTTGTCGGCCGGCCACGCCCGGGCGCTGCTCGCGCTCGAAGGGGGACCGGAGAAGCAGGAGGAGCTCGCGGCCCGCATCGTGGCCGAGGGGCTGTCCGTGCGTGCCACCGAGGAAGCGGTCACGCTGGCCAACCGCGACGGTGACAAGCCGGCGCCGGCGCCCAAGCGCAAGCCGATCCAGATGCCCGGTCTGCAGGACGTGGCCGAGCAGCTGTCGACCGCGTTCGACACCAAGGTCACGGTGAGCCTGGGCAAGCGCAAGGGCAAGATCGTCGTCGAGTTCGGCTCGGTTGACGACCTCCAGCGCATCGTCGAACTGATGAAGACGGAACAGGGCTGACCGACCCGATTTCGGGTCTGCGACAACCCGACCAGGGACAAGGCCCCGTTACGTCACTGTGACGGTGATGTTCGGGGGAGTGTCGGACGGGGAGGGGATGCGCGATGTTTCACGTGGAACAGTTCAGCGTCCGGTCGACGTCGATCCCGACTGAACAAATCGAGTCGACGGCGCCGGCGTCTCTTATCCTGGTAGAGCAGCCTGATCCGATCGGGTGGACGACGGGAGTCTGGTGAGTTCACGAATCACGCCGCTGCGCCTCGAATCGTTCGAGCGGCTGCCGAAGCATGCGCGGCGTTGTGTCTTCTGGGAAGTCGATCCGTCAACACTCGGGGACAGCGACCACCTCAGCGACCCGGAGTTCGAGAAGGAAGCATGGCTGTCGATGGTCATGCTCGAGTGGGGATCGTGCGGACAGCTGGCGGTCGCGTGCGATCCGGACCGTGCCGAGGACCCCAACGATGACGCGCCCTGTCTGGGCTATGCGTTCTATGCGCCGCCGCGCGCCGTGCCGCGGGCCGGGCGCTTTCCCACCGGGCCGGTCAGCCCCGACGCGGTCCTGCTGACGACGATCGGAGTCGACTGCCCCGACGACGGCGACGGACTGTCGCGCCACCTGATCGCTGCCGTCGTCGCCGATCTGGTTCGTCGTGGTGTACGCGCGTTGGAGGCGTTCGGCCGGACCACCGAGGTTGCCCGTCTCGGTGGGACACAGGCCTGTCCGGAGGAGCTGGCGGCGACGATCGAGGCGTTCGGCGAGTGCGCCGTCGATCAGTGCGTGATCGAAGCGGACTTCCTTCAGGACAACGGCTTCGAGATCGTGGCGCCGCACCCCTACTTCCCGCGACTGCGGCTGGAACTCGAACAGGGACTCGGCTGGAAGGCGGACGTCGAGGCGGCGCTGGAGCGACTGCTGGAGAGCAGCGCCTTGCAACAGCCCGTCGGGGCGGTCACCAGCCCCGCGCTGTGGACGCCGCACACCGGTCGATAGGGGAGCGGGTTCCACGGTGAACACGCGTGCCTGACGCCTCGTCGAAGCCCGACGACTGCGGACTGCTCGACGTCGGCGACGGCAACCGGATGTACTGGGAGACCCGCGGCAGTCCCGTCGGGGAGCCGGTTCTGATCGTCCACGGCGGCCCGGGCGCCGGCAGGTCCCGCAACGCACACAAACAGTTCGACCCGGAGCGCTTCCGCATCGTGGCGTTCGATCAACGTGGATGCGGTGACAGCGTGCCGAGCGCGGCGGACCCGTCGACCGACATGTCGTGCAATACGACCGCGCATTTCCTCGCCGATATGGAGGCGCTGCGCCGTCATCTCGGCATCGATCGCTGGCTGCTGTACGGCGGCTCCTGGGCGTCCACGTTGATCCTCGCCTACGCGCAACGGCACCCGGATCGCGTGCTCGGCATCGTGCTGATCGGCGTGACGATGACGCGGCCGCAGGAGGTCGACTGGCTGTACCGCGGACTGCGGCGCTTCCGTCCTGCCGAGTGGCAGCGGTTCCGTGACGGTGTGCCCGAGGGGGACCGGGACGGCAGTCTGGTCGAGGCGTATCGCCGGTTGATGGAGCACCCGGACGCCGCTGTGCGTGAGCGGGCGGCGCAGGATTGGTGTGCGTGGGAAGACGCTGCGATAGCCCATGAGGCGTTGGGGAAGCCGGGTCAGTACTCGGCGAAGATCGATGCCGGCCGACTGGCCTTCGTTCGCATCTGCACGCACTACTTCGCCCACGCGGCATGGTTGGATGATGGCCAACTGCTGCGGGACGCGCACCGATTGGCCGGCATCCCCGGCGTGCTGATCCACGGTCGTCTCGACCTCTCCGCGCCCGTCCGGACGGCGTGGGAACTCGCTCAGGCATGGCCGGGCGCCGAGCTCCGGATCATCGAGGACTCCGGCCACACGGGCAGCCCGGCGATGGCGGCGGCGATTGCAGACGCTGTCGAACGGTTCGCTCCACCTCGGAGTTAGCGCGGCCGTTCCACGTGAAACATCGGGCCGAACCGACGGGAGTCCGCGGGGCCCCGACGCCGGTACCGGCCGCCACACAGGCAGCCGTCGGCCGTACCCTCTGGCACCCACACCGGAATCCTCGCGATCACACGTGGGTCGCGGTCGCGCTGGAATCGCGCCGGTGCCGCGGCCATGTAGGTGCGGTCTGAATCCACACCGGCGCGCTACGGCTGCCCGACGCGGAACCGGTATCGGCCAGACCAACCGAGCAGCACTGCGCGGCTCTGTGTCCCGCGGGCCGAACGTCATCGCTCGACCGAGTCGAGACGCCGGACGTGCGCGGCGCCCTGACGCCGCGCCGGCTTGTCTCTGATCGGAATCGGCGGCGCGGGCAAGACACGGCCAGCGGTCCACGTGGCTGTCGCGATGGTCGGTGGGTGGGTACGTCGGTCGCACAACGGCCACCCACGCCGCCGGTGAAGCCCCCGAGCGCCGGCCCGACTGACCGAACCACTAGGCCGTTCCCCAACCGACACACGGCTGCGATTGATCCGCGACACGAGACACACGTCTGGTCGGGTACGCGTAGGCAGCGCGCACGTCCTCGGCGCGAGCGACCTCGGCGCCGCAATTGCGCGGTGCGGGATTGGGGGCGCCGTTGGCGTGCGCGGCGAAGCGGTGTTGCCAAGAGCACCGTCGGCGCGCGTTGCCCGGCCTGGGATCGACATGCCGCGCCAGTGCGGGCAGGGGGGAGGGGAAGCCGGATGCAGGACCCCGGCAAGCGTCGGCTCGGCGGCGGCCTACTGGCCGTCCAGCAGTTGGACGATGCGTGCGCGGCGGAGATTCAGGTCGCCGATTCGGGCGTCCATCTCGGCCAGTGTCTGTCTGATGGCGGCGGCGATGGCCGGGCACATGTCGACCGTGCTGCCGTCGATGCAGGGCAGTAGTTGTCGAATGGTGCGTACGCCGAAGCCGGTGTCGATCAGCATCCGGATGCGGCGCACATTTTCCACGGTGTCGGCGGGGTAGTCGCGGTAGCCGTTGGACCGGCGTGGCGGTGCGATCAGACCCTGAGCCTCGTAGTAGCGCAGCGACCTGACCGAGCTGCCGGTTACCGCCGCCACTTCACCGATGCGCACGCGAGCTCCTCTTGGGTTGACCTTGACACTGATGTCAGGGTCTAACTTCGCCGCATGCCCAACGATTCCCTACTTTCCACGTTGACGGTCACCCGCGTCGGCTCCGGTCCCGCCCTCCTTCTCGCGCACGGAGCAGGTGGCGGTGTCGCACTGAATTTCGGCCAACTCATGGACGAGATGGCCGGCGAGCGAACGCTGATCGGTGTGGACTACCCGGGCTCGGGAGGCAGTCCGTTGACGGCGAGTTCGTATCGCGTCGACGATCTGGCTGACGCGATCGTCGCCGCCGGGCGAGCGGCCGGCTTCGAACGATTCCCGATCGTCGGCCTATCGCTGGGCTCGGCGGTTGCCATCACCGCGGCACTCCGTCATCCCGAGGCCGTCAGCGCCTTGGTCCTGACGGTGGGCTTCGCGCACGCCGATCCACAGTTGCGGTTGGTGGTCGATGTCTGGCGCTATCTGGCCGCGCACGACCGCGACGTCCTGGCGCGGTTCCTGACAGCAGTGTCGTCGCCGTCGGCGTTCGACGAGGCCGGCAATCTCGACGAGATCGTGGCCGACGTCCGCGCGAGCATCCCGGCCGGCAGTTCGCAGCAGGCTGCCCTGGCTGCCGAAATCGACCTTCGCGACCGCCTCGCGGAAGTCGCGATCCCGACGTTGGTCGTGGCGGCGGGCGTGGACCGCATCGTGCAGCCGTCCTCGACGCGCGCTCTGGCAGCGGGCATACCTGGCGCAGTCCTGATGGAATATCCAGACGCCGGTCACATCTTCACACCGGACGAGGGGCGGATATGGATCTCCGATATTCGGAAGTTTCTGCTGGCGTACCAGCTGTGACGGACAGGTGGCACTGGCGGGTGGCCGTGCTGTCTGCCGCCGCCTTCGTGTACCTCGCCGCAGAGATGTTTCCGGTCGGCGTCGTCCCGCAGATGGCCGACGGACTGCACACAACAGTGCCCGCTGCGGGGCTGTTGGTGGGCGTGTACGCGGTGGCTGCTGGAGTGGCAATCATCCCGGTGGCTCTGGCGACTCGTCGCGTCGAGCATCGCGTCATGCTGACCGCCGCCTTGGCTTCACTGTCGTTGTCGCAACTGCTGCTGGCCGTCGCACCGACGCCCGGGTGGGCAGTCTTCGCCCGGGTCGTCGGCGCGATCTTGCATGGTTCGGTGTGGTCCCTGGCTCCGGTCTTGGCCAGTGCTCTCGCACCCGCCGGCCGTGCGGGGCAGGCGACCGCGCTGGTGTTCGTCGGGGCGGCACTGGGGTTGGCTGGGGGATCCCCGCTGACGACGCAGCTTTCCCTACTCATCGGGTGGAGAGCCGCGTCGCTGGTGCTGGCGGTGCTTGCCCTGATCTTGGCGGTGGCCATTGCGGTGCTGATTCCCCGCCATATCGGTCGTACCGTGACGGCGCCGACCGCCGGCCGATCCGGTGAGCCGCACACTGTCGCGGCGGTCTGCGTACTGACGCTGCTGGTGGTGACCGCCGCCTATGCGCCGTATTCGTTCATCACGGTGTTGGCCGGCGACATCGGGATCCCGGCCGCCGGGCTCCCGGTTCTGCTCCTGGGCTATGGCGGCGCCGCGCTGGCGGCGGTCGTCGTCGCCGGACGAGTGCTCGATCGACACCGCTACGCTGTCGTCGTCGCGGCCCTGACGGGCCTGCTGATCGCGTTCGCGACGCTGAGCCTGACTGGCTCGCGCGGGTTGTTCGTCGCGGCAGTTCTGTTGTGGGGAGCGGCCTTTGCGTGCTGGGCGCCGACCATGCAGACGATCCTCATCAAGCGTTGCCCCAACGCTGCCTTCGCGTCCTATCTGTACGTGCTGGCGTTTCAAGTCGGGATCTTCTCCGGCGCCTGGGCGGGGTCGCAGCTCGTGGCCTCAGGTGCGGCAGCATCGCTGACGGTGCTCGCGCTCATCGGTGTCGGGTGCGCGTCACCGGTGGCGCTGTTGGCCCGACGGTGGTTGTGATCGGGAGAACCCATTCCGGTGAGCGACATCGGGGGACTCCAGGCCGGAACACCCGCCAATGGGGCCTGAATCACGATGACCCAGGACCAACCGGAACAAGCGTCACGTGACGCTCATGTCGCACCCGCCCTTGCGGTCGAAATCGGGGGCGCGGCCGGCGATCCGGGGACGTCTGGGCGTCCGGCGCTTCCCGGTCCGCCAGGCGGGCCATGAGACGTCAGTGGCGGCCATGCAGCACGACGCTGGGGGAGACGGGGTTCGGGCCGGCACGAGTGAGTGGAGCCCGCTAGACCGCCTTCGCGGCGATGGCGACCAGAGCGTCGACCACCTCCGGCAGCGGGCGGGTCGTGTCGATCTCGTGGGTGGCCGACTGCCGCAGCAGCGGTTCGATCTCTGCGATGTCGGCCAGGATCCGGGCGCGCTCGTCGGCACTCTTGCCGAACGGATTGTTGGTCCGGTGTCGCAGCCGATCCAACACGACATCGGTTGGGGCGGTGAGGAGTACGACCGCATCGAACCGGCCGTAGAAGCGCCACTGGTTGGCCACGGTGCCCTGCACGAACAAAGGCCCGTCGCGCGGTTGCTTCAGCAGCTCGTCGATGAGTGGTTCGCGCCAGAGCGGCTCGCCGTCGACGACGTCGATCCACTCCCCATCGTCGGTATCGACTGTGGCGTAACCCCGTTCGGCTAGGCCGGCCAGCGTCGTCGACTTGCCGACCCCGGACATGCCGGTCACGAGAACCGTGGCGTGGCCACTCATACCGACTGATTCAACCAGCCCGCGCACCGAAATGCGGTGGCGCGCAGGACGAAAACCCTGAGGGCAGCAGGGCTAGGCGCCGGCCTGGCCGGCCTGCTCGACCGACATCTCGTGAGCCAGCAGCTCGGCGAACGTGAAAGTGCCTGTGGGACGGTCGTTCTTACCCAGCAGGTACAGCCGCTTGACGGCGGCCAGGATGCCTTCGGCGATGGAGTCGCGGTGGCCGGGGGAGGTGAGCAGCTCCCGGTCGTGCGGGTTGCTCACGTAGCCGATGTCGACCTGCACCGTGGGCATCCGGGTGAGCCGCAGCAGGTCCCAGGTGCGGCCGTGGGTCCGGCAGTCACGTAAACCGCTGCGCGCCACGACTTCCCGCTGAATGAAGTCCGCGAGGTTGCGGCCGATGGTGGACACCGAACCGTGCGAGTTGCCGAAGTAGAACGAGGCGACGCCGTTGGCTGCCGGGCTGGGCAGGCTGGCGCACCGCAGGCTGATCATCAGATCGGCACCGACCGCGTTGGCCGTTGCGGCCCGCTCGGCGTCGGCCGGGCTGCCGCTGACGGGGCGCGACAGGAACGTGTCCATGCCGATGGCCGTCATGCGGCCTTCCAGCCGGCTGGCGAGGTCCCACAGGACGTCGGCTTCACTGACCGGGCCGGACGGGCTGGTCATGATGAGCCCGCGGTCGTCGCCGCCGCGGCCCGGATCGATGATGATCCGCTTTCCGGTCAGACGGGGGCCACTGCGCCGGACGAGTTCCTCTTCGCGGATGGCGTGCGGCGAACCGCCGGTGACCCGCGAACCCAGGAAGTACAGCGAGCGCAATGTCTCCGGACCGCAGATGCCGTCGGGGAACATGCCGTACTCGCGCTGGTACGACATCAGGCCGTTGTGGGTCTGCAAGCCGAAATGACCATCGACGAGTCCGGTGTAGAAGCCGAGATCCTGCAGCCGGGCCTGCAGGGTGGCGACGTCGTCGCCGTACATCGGGGCACCGAACTGGTGCGAGAGCGTGCGCGCCCCCAGGCGGTACGAGGCCTCTTTCAGCGCGCGGTACGTCGCTTCGCCGACCATGCCGTCGACGAGCAGGCCACGCTGCTGCTGGAAGGCACGCACGGCCTGGTCGAGTTCCTCGTCGAAGAGGTCGAGCGCGACGTGCTTGCCGGTGGTGAGATCCGCGTCGGGACTGTCCAGCAGCCCCAGGGCGGCCAGTGCGGCCCGAATCTCGGTGACCGAACCTCCCCGGTCACCGCGACGCAGTATCGACATTCCTGGCCTTTCAATCACGGACGCCAGGCGGGCGGACAGCTGCGCACTGGCGGGACGCCTGGACCCATTGTCGCAGACGCTCCTCAGGATTCCGCAACTTCACAGGCAGCAGCGGTGCGCCCCGCCGAAACCGGCGGGTGCGCGGCCGCTGCTGCGATCAGAGTTCGTCGGCGATTTCGCGCAGGAGGGCGGCCTTGCCCTTGGCACCGACGATGCGCTTCACCGGCTCGCCGTCCTTGAACAGGATCAGGGTCGGGATCGAGACGACGTTGAAGCTGCGGGCGGTCTCGGGGTTGGCGTCGACGTCGAGCTTGGCGATCGTCAGCTCCCCGGCCTTCTCGCCGGCCAGTTCCTCGAGCACCGGGGCGATCATCTTGCACGGTCCGCACCAGGTCGCCCAGAAGTCGACCAGCACCGGGGTGCCGCTCTTGATGACGTCGCTGTCGAACGAACCGTCGGTGACGGTCAGCGTTGCGCTGCCCTCGCTCATGTACTGCTCCTCTCGGGTGAACTCTGTGGGGGAAGGACGATCAGCCGTGGTGCTCGGCGAGCCAGCGCTCGGCGTCGATGGCCGCCGCGCAGCCGCTGCCGGCCGCGGTGATGGCCTGCCGGTAGGTGTGGTCGACCAGATCGCCTGCGGCGAAGACGCCGTCCAGTGACGTGCTGGTGGTGCGGCCCTTGACCTGAACGTAGCCCTCGTCGTCGAGGTCGACGAGGCCGCGCACCAGCTCCGACCGCGGGTCGTGGCCGATGGCGACGAACACGCCGGTGACCGGGAGCTTGCTCTCCTCGCCGGTGACGGTGTTGCGCAGCAGCAGCCCGCTGACCTTCGAATCACCTTCCACCGCAACAACTTCGGTGTTGGTGACGAACGTGATCTTCTCGTTGGCCTGCGCACGCTCCAGCATGATCCGCGAGGCGCGGAACTCGTCGCGGCGGTGAATCAGCGTCACCGAGCGGGCGAAGCGCGTCAGGAACGTCGCCTCTTCCATGGCGGAGTCGCCGCCGCCGATGACGGCGATGTCCTGGTCGCGGAAGAAGAAACCGTCACAGGTGGCGCATGTGCTGACGCCCTGGCCGATCAGCTCCTGCTCACCCGGCACGCCGAGGTGGCGGGCGGCGGCGCCCATGGCGAGGATGACGGCGCGGGCCTGATGGGTCTCGCCGTCGACCGTGACGGTCTTGACGGGTCCGTCGAGGGACACCGCCTCGACGTCCTCCATGCGCAGGTCGGCGCCGAACCGCAGCGCCTGCTCGCGCATCTCCTCCATGAGCACGGGACCGGTGATGCCCTCCTTGAAGCCCGGGTAGTTCTCCACCTCAGTGGTGGTCATCAACGCACCACCGAACTGGACACCTTCGAAAACCAGCGGCTTGAGCTGGGCGCGGGCCGTGTACACCGCAGCGGTGTAGCCGGCCGGCCCGGAGCCGATGATGATCACGTCGTGCACGGTGTCTTGGGTGGTCATGGCCGCCTTTCATCTGGCTCTGGTCAGGCTCATACCTGGTCGGCCTGCTGCCAGAGTCGGTACGCCTATAACACCAGGGTAAGTGCCGGTGTTCCCGGCCGTTTGGCGGGCTCCGGGGCGGTCAGCGGCGCGATTGCGCCGGCGGGCCCGGAGCGTCGGGGATGACGGCGTCGGCGGCCAGGCCGGCGTCGCTCGAATTGCAGCCGGGAGACACCACCAGGGCCATCAGAGCGCCGTCGTCGGCTTTCGGGAGCAGCAGGAGCACCTGGGCACGGTCGTGCATCGTCAGGGTGGCCGCGCCGAGGACCGCGGTGGTGGGCGAGTAGCCGAGCCCCGTCAGGCAGGACCGCAGGCGATCCGGTGCGGCGAGCGCGCCCAACTCGGGTGGCCGGCTCCGCAGGTCCAGGATCTGCCGGTCCGGCCACGGCATCCCGGCCTGGCGCTGCACCGTCAGTGACGCCGCCTTGGGACCGGCGGAGACGCGGACGGGCTCGTCGGGTCCGCTTAACACCACGACGGCACCGATGCCGACGGCGAGCAGCCCGGCGACGGCCGCGGCGACGACGGCGGGACGTGCCGTGCGCGCGCCGTGGCCGGCGGGCCGACCGGGGACGACGGTGTGGCGCGGCTTCGGGCTGGGATCGCGCAGGGCCGAGCCGATGCGGGCGGTCGCGTCTGCGGGCAGGTCGGTGGCGGTGGAGTCGTCCGCCAGGTCGTGGACGTCGCGCCGGACCTGTTCGAGTGCGGCGTACCGACGGGCGAGCGCCGGATCGTCGCGGATGCGGCGGCGCAGTCGGGCCGCGGTGGCGTCGTCGAGCAGTCCGGCCTGCAGATCGGCCAGGAGCTCGAGGGAGACGGACTGATCGGCCTGTTCGTCGTCCACCTGCCGAAGCCTAATCCGGTCGCCGCAGAGACCCGCGGTACACCGTCGCCGGTGATCGGGGCGAAAACGTCACGTGACCGGCACCCGTCAGTCGGCGAGGTGGGCGAGCGACTGCGCGAGCTTCGCGCGCGCCCGCGAGCAGCGGCTCTTCACGGTGCCCTCCGCGATACCCAGCATCGCCGCGGTCTCGGCAACCGAGTAGCCCTGCATGTCGACGGCGACCACGGCCGCCCGCTGTTCGACCGGCAGCCGCAGCAGCGCCCGTTCGATGACGATGGTGGTCTCGATCCGGTGTGCGGGGTCCGCGGTCCGGCAGGTGGCGTCGCTGAGCTCTTCGGCACGGTGAAACTTGTTGTGCCGCAACCGGTCCAGGCACGAGTTCACGACGATGCGGCACAGCCAGCTGCGCACCGAACTGTCGTGCCGGAACCGCGGCGCGTGCCGGTGGGCCTTGAACAGCGCGTCCTGCAGGGCGTCCAGCGCATCCTGTGGGTCGTGGCTCGTCAGGCGGGCGAGCCGGTACAGCTGGTGCCGGTGTCGGTAGAACAGCTCCTCGAACGCGTACCGCTCACCGGCGATGTGCGCCGCGAGCAACTCTGCGTCTGATGCGTCCGACTGTGGCGCCCCGAAACTCCCCACTTCCGAACCATAAAGCGGGTCCGGGAACGCACCCGACGCGAATTGGCCGGAATCGTCCCGACCTGCACAGATGCTCCGTAGACCCTGTGGATAACTTACGCGGCAGCCTTCACGACCACGTTGGAGATGTCGGTCTTGCTCTTGCCGTCGACGGTCCCCAGCGTGGAGATCCAGATCAGCAGATGCTGCGTCGGCTGCGCGTTGCTGATCGTGATGGTGTTGGAGCCCGTCTTCATGGTCGCCGGTTGCGTCAGCACGGTCGTGGCGTCCAGTGAGGACGGGTTGGCGGTTTGCGCCGACCGGATCTGGATCGCGGTGCCGGTGCTGGTCAGGTTCAGGCTGACCGACGCGACCGTGGTCGCCTGGGGCAGGTTCAGCATGAGGCCGACGCCGCTCTTGAACCCGGGGAACGGCGTGGGATCGGTGTAGACGTCCGTCGACCATGCGTCACCGGACGCGCCGGTGATGGCCTTGCCGGCGGTCTCGGGGGAGTCCGCGCCACCCCCGGGCGAAAAGACCGTCACACCAACGGGTTTCACCACATTGCCGGGCGTCGGGGCACCGCTCGTGGTGGGGCGCTGGCTGTTGAGGCCGAGCTGCTGCTTGTCCAGGCCGCCGCCGACGTCGCCGAAGATGCCCTTGAGCACCGACGCCAGCACCAGCAGTGCCACGAGCAGGATGGCTCCACCGACACCCACCCCGATGAGCAGTGCCTTGCGCCGCTTGGCGGCCGCTTCGAGTTCCGCAGCGTCCTCGGACTCGGGGCCCTGCGAGCTGTCGACGGGCTCGAGCAGCTCGGTGGTGTCGGCGACGGTGGTGGCCTGCTGGAGCAGGTTCAACAGCGTTGGGGCCGAACGGATTCCGCCACCTTCCTGCACGGCCCGGGCGGCAGCGGCGGAGATCTGGAAGGGGATGGTCCCGTCGACCGCGCGAGGTTCGATGGGCTGGCCCGCGCTGTTCTGTGTCGCGGGCAGCATGCCGCTGAGCGCGCCGGCCTCGGGCAGCGGCCACCGGTTGATCAGCAGCGCGTACAGCGTGGCGCCGATGCCGCGGATGTCGTCCTCGGGTGTGGCCGACGGCAGCGTACCGGGGAAGGCGAGCACCACGTCGCCCTCGATGCTGACCCGGATCCGGCCGGGATGGTCGATCGACAACGCGACCCCGGCCCGGTGCGCGGATTCGGCCGTCGACGCCAGGGACTGGATGGCGCGGGCCCCGCCCATCGGCGACGGATCCGTCGCGGCCACCTCGGCGAGCGAACCGCCGCGGATCCATTCGCTGACCACCAGGCCACCGTGGCCGAGTCGGGTGACGTCCAGGATCCGGGCCAGCCCCGGCCCCTCGATGTGGCTCAGTTTGCTTGTCCGGGTGAGGATTTCCTGGACCATCGATTGCGGGAGCGCGCCGTCGTGGTCGACGAATGTCAGCGCGACCTGGCGGTCGAGTGCGATGTCGAGCGCGTGCCAGAACTGCAGATCCGGGGGACCGCCGTGGAAGACGAGCAGGCGGTAGCGACCGTCGGCGACGACGGCGCCGGCCCGCAGGGCGACATCGTCGCTGCCGCCGCCTGACGTATCCGAGATGGGGGCGGATCCCTGGTCCGCGGGTGCGTCGGTCACCGCAAATCCTTTCCGAAGCCCGCCCGTGGTACCAGTGCCCCGGTTTGCCCCGCCAGTGGCGGACGCGCCGGGCCGCGGTGGTACCGGTGATGAAATGCCGTGTCCAGGGTACGGGACCGAGGTCCGCCGGGAGTCCGGTACAGCCGAGCTGACCTGGACTGCGGGGGTCGGTGCCGGGGCGCTGCGGCCCAGCCGGCGTTTCACGAAAGCCACTGCGGCCAGGGCGTCGGGCACCTTGGCGGCCACCAGCACCGTCACGATCACCGGGAGCATGATCACGCCGAGCAGAACCAGGCGCAGCAACGATCCGGCGGCGCCGCCGTGCTCGGTCAGCCGGTCGAATCCCAGCAGTTTGTCGGCGAGATAAGCGAGCAGGCCCGATCCCAGGGAGGCACAGACGGTCACCAGGATGGTCCGGATCACCGGCAGCTCGATCATCCGGCCGCGTGGCGGCCGCAGTGCTGACCGCAGCAACACGTAGCCCACGGTCGCACCGGCCAGGAAGCCCAGGCCGTTGGCCAGGCCCAGGTAGCCGGCCACGAGCTCGCGATCGTCGGTCAGGTGGGGCGCGATGAGCGAGCCGACAATTTTCACCACGGTGATCACGACGATCAGGACGATCGGGATCCAGGGTTGCTCGCGGGCATAGAACACCCGAAGTTCCAGCAGCAGCATGGAATACGGGATCAGGGTGAACGCCGACAGCGTGATGGCCATGCCGAGATAGCCCGCGTCGGTGGCACCGAAGTTGCCGTACGCGAACAGGGCGCTGCCGATGGCGGGGCCGCCGACGGTCATGAAGGCGACGATCGGGATCAGCGTCACCATGGTCAACCGGGTGGCGAGCGAGAAGTCGGCGAGTACCGCGGGGTTGTCGTTCGCGGCGGCGTTGCGCGACAGCCGGGGCATCACGACGGTCAGCACCGTCACGCCGATCATGCCGAACGGCAACTGCAGCAGCAGCCAGGCGTAGTTGTAGATCGCCGGGCCGGATGCGGCTGCGTGGCTGGCGATCTCGTTGCCGACGATCAGCCCGATCTGGCTGATCAGGACGTACAGCATCATCGCGACGGCCATGGTGCCGAACTTCTTGAGCCGGTCGTCGATGCCCCACAGCGGCCGCAGGTCGACGCGATGTTGGCGCAGCGAGTACAGCAGGATTCCGGCCTGGGCCACGACGCCGAGCGTCGTGCCGATGCCGAGTACGAGCAGTTTGGCGTTGCCCATCTCGACAGGGTCGATCGAGAGTTCGCCCGGGACAAGCACATACACGCACAGCGTGATGATCGCGACCACGTTGTTGAGCACCGGTGCCCACGCCGGCGGCCCGAACACGTTGCGGTTGTTCAGGATTGCCATGTAGACCGAGGTCAACCCGTAGAAGATGATCTGCGGCAGCAGCAGATACGCGAAGGCCGTGGTGAGCGGCTCGTTGACCTGGGGGTCGCTGCCCAGCATCAGCCGCACCAGCAGCGGTGCCGCCGCCACCGACAGCACCGTCGTCAGCAGCAGCAGCGCGGTGGCGAGCGTGACCAGCCGCCGCACGAATGCGGCGCCACCGTCGGCGTCGTCCCGTTCGGCGCGGGCCAGTACCGGCACGAAGATCGCGGTGAAGGTCGCCTCGAGTACCAGGGCGGCCACCATGTTGGGCAGCTGGTTGGCGACGGTGAACGAACTGGACAGGGCCGCACCGAGGATCGCGGCGAGCAGCACGATGCGCAGGAACCCGGTGATGCGGCTGACCAGGGTGGCCAGCGCCATGCCCCAGGACCGGGAGACGACGGCGGCGTCGGACAGTTCAGCCCGCCGGGGCGGTGGAGCGGCGGCAGTGTTGGCCGCGGCGTTCGGGCGGGGTGGCGCGCCCGGCGGCCGTTGATTCGCTCGGCGAGCCTCGCTCATGAGTCCTCCGGGGCGTGGGCGATGGCGGTGTCGAGCGGATCGGGCCGGATGGGCCGGCTGTGGTGCGGCCGGTCCAGGTCGGCGCGGTCGGGCTGCCCGCGGAACCGGTGCCACAGCCGCCGGCCGGCCAGCAGGAACAGCACGGCGCCGGCGGACAGGGTGATGAAGAACAACACCTTGCCGTAGGCGTTGGAATGCACCGACAGCCGGACCGGTTCGCCGAGCGTCAGACCGTTGACCGTGCGCAGAGAGACGTCGACCGCGACGCGCTGGGTGAAATGCACCTCGATCGGTACCCGCAGCGGCAGGTAGCCCGGCGGCAGTTCGATCTCACCCATGTCGGTGACGGTCATGCCCGGTGGCGCGTCGATGACCAGCCGCACGCGGATCGGCACGGGCAGGTCGTTGCGCAGGGCCAGGGGGAGGGGACTGCGTTCGGTCGCCAGCGTGTACGAGCCGCCGGGGTTGACGACGGTGACGCCGTGGAACAGGTCGTCCATGGTGCGCTGCGTGGTGCTGACGCGCTCCTGGGCCATGGCTTCGCGGACGGTCGGCGGCACCGACTGCGTCAGCGCCCGCAGCATGTCCTCCCGCAGCGGCGCCGTGTACTGGTCGCCCGTCAGACCCGTCTGGGTGTTGACGGTCAGCGCGGCGGTCAGGCCCCAGATTCGTTCCATGGTGGTCGAGATCTGGCTGGTGATGCCGTCGCCGTAGCGGGCCTTGGGGTTGCCGGTGCCGTTGTCCGGCGGGGTGGCCGTCTGCGTCGGCGGCAGCTCCTGTGCTTCGGCGATCACCGCGGGCATCGGGCGGGCGACGGCGAGGCCGGAGTGGATCGCCGTGGCGACCGACGTCAGGATCGCCTGGGCGTCGTCGGGCGTCACGTCCCACGCCAGCGGCGGCATCAGGATCTGGTTTCGCGGTTGCGCGTCGGGTTGCAGGCCACGCCACAGCACCGAGGCGATGGCGTCCTGCCGCCGCGCCACCTGCGAGTCGTGGTTGAGCGGTACCCGCAGTGAGGTGTCCAGGTACCCCGGCGAGATCGGGGTCCGCCCCGCGCCGGCCAGGGCCGCGGCGACGCACGGGTCGAACGGCGCCACGGTCACTTTGTCGCTGTAGCGGCGGGGCGCGGTGTCGGCGGGATTCGCGGCGTCGTCGGCGGTGATGGGCGCCGCGGCGATCGCGACGGTCGGATCGGGCTGCGCCGACAGCAGCCGCACCGCCGGGCCGGTGAGCGGGCCGTCGCCGACGACGGTCGCGCCGCGCAGGGACTGGATGCCGAGCAGCTGGTTGACGATGGGCCCGGCATCGGTGGTGGCGGTGGTGTTCAGGGCGGCGTCGCCGACGCGCTGCAGCGCGCGTAGGTCGGCCTGGGCGTACACCGTGGGGGTGACGCACACCCGTTGGGCGAGCTGCCGCAGCCGGTTGAGCCATTCGGTCGCGGCCTGCTGGCCGGTGCCCGGGTGGGTGGGTGAGTTGAGGCCGGCCTCCGGGTCGTCGGTCACGACGTAGCCGCCGCTCATCGCGTTGACGGTGATCAGCAGGTCGGGGTCGACGGCCAGGCACATCGCGCCGCGCATGAGGCCGCCGGGATCCACCTGGTCGTTGGTGGCGAAGTCCGCCGCGGCCAGCAGGGTGTCGAGACGGCCGCCGTTGGCCAGCGAAGCGGCGAGATCGTCGTCGGCGAGGCGGGCCGGTTCGGTGCGTCCGGGGACGCCGGCCGCCAGGTGCGGACGGTCGGCGAGCGGCCAGAGCAGGGTCAGCGCGACGGGATGTGCGGTGTCGGGTGGCACGACGGCGTCGATCGGCTGCTGGCCGGTGCCACTACCGCTGCCCGCAGCGGGCGGAGTGGCGGGTACGCCGAGCACCGGCAGCAGGAAGCGGGCGTCGTCGAGCCGGGCGGCCGACCCGTAGTCGGGTGTCCCGTTGACGTTGACGAGCAGCGGATACACACCCGGACGGTCGATGCCGAGGGCGGGATGATCGGCCGAGCGCACCGGGTACGCGAGCCGGAACGGCACGCTCTGCCCCCGCGCGAGATCCTGCGACACCGTGGTGAAGTCGCCGACGGCGGAGAAGTCCGTCGGTTCCCCGGCCAGCGTCGTCCGCAGCCCGGACGACGACGTCACCGCCGCCGCGTGCTCGAGGCGCACCATGACGTCGTGCACCGGGCGGTCACCGACATTGGTGACGGTGCCGCTGACCGTCACCACCGGCTCGCTCGTGGTGGTGACCACGTCGGGGGTGACGTGGTCGATGCGCAGTTGCAGGAACGTCGTCCCGCCCGGTTCGCCTGCCGACGAATGCGGCGTGATCGGGGCGGTGAGCAACAGCAACAGGGCGGTGACTGCCAGGACGCGCAGGAGAACTGTCGAGGCCGCCAACCTGACCTTCACGACCCGGGTCCGCAGCCGTTCGCGCGGCGGCCGGGTTGGGTATGGGCGGAGTCGTCGGTGCGATGGTTCCGCGTGCGGGAATGGGTCTGTGGGCGGCGGCGCGGCGCGGTGCGCGGCAGCGGCGGCAGGGCGCCCGGTCCATCGGTGTGCAGTTTGTCGATCAGTTCGCCGGCCACCTCGGCGAGCTTGCGCTCGTCGGCGTAGGCCAGGCGGGACGGCAGTTCCCGAAGGGGCACCCACGCCACTTCGGTGACCTCGACGTCGTCGTCGGAGAGTTCACCGCCCAGGAATCGCATCAGGTAATGGTGCACTGTCTTGTGCACGCGCCGGCCCTCGGTCACGAACCAGTAGTCGATGCTGCCGAGCGCGGCCAGCACGCTGCCCTGCAGTCCGGTCTCCTCGGCGACCTCGCGGATGGCGGTCTGTTCGGCCGTCTCGCCGAGTTCGATGTGCCCCTTGGGCAGGGACCACAGCATGCGGCCGCGGCGGTCGATGCGGCCGATGAGTGCCGCCTTCTGGGTGTCTTTGGGGCCGTCGAGGCCGTCGATCACCAGCCCGCCGGCCGAAGTCTCGTGGACGGTGCGCAGCCGGTCGTTGTTCGACTTGCGGGTGGCGGGAGCGGCGGGAGCCGCCGCCGGCGCGGCTTGTGCGGTGCCGTTGCGGGGCGCAGCGGCCGAATCGGTGTCGGTGCCCTGGGTGTTGTCGCTGGGCGGACCTGCCGAGCGTCGACCGCGACGTCGCCCGCGGCGTCGTCGTGGTTTGGCACGCTCGCCTTCCGACACCCAAGCGATAGTAGCTGCTCAGGTTGGGCGCTCTGTCCCCACTCGCCGGTCAGTGGCCCAGTTGTGACCGTGCCGCGATGGTCGGTACCAAACCGTGGGGTGGGCGCATTAGGCTCATCGGACGTGCCGAACGAAGCAAGTACCGATGCCGCGTTGCTGACCGCTGCCGCGGTCGCACTGAACAAGCATGCGGGTTTGCTCGTAGACCTGGGTCGGGCGTTCGCCGCCGCAGGTCACGACCTGTACCTGGTGGGCGGCAGTGTGCGCGACGCGCTGCTGGGCCGCGACCTGAACGACCTGGACTTCACCACCGACGCGCGTCCGGCCGAGTTGCAGAAGATGCTGCGCGGCTGGGCAGAAGCGTTGTGGGACACCGGGATCGAGTTCGGGACCATCGGGGCGGCCAAGTACGGGCAGCGCATCGAGATCACCACCTTCCGCGCCGACAGCTACGACCAGGTGTCCCGCAACCCCGAGGTGGTGTTCGGCGACCGGCTCGAGGACGACCTGGTGCGCCGGGACTTCACCGTGAACGCGATGGCCGTCCGGATCAACCCCGACCTGCCCGGCGGCATCGGTGAATTCCACGATCCGCTGGGCGGTCTCGCCGCGCTGGCGGACAAGGTGCTCGACACGCCGTCGGCGCCGCAGGTGTCCTTCGGTGACGATCCGCTGCGGATGTTGCGGGCCGCCCGCTTCGTCTCGCAGCTGGGGTTCTCGGTGGCGCCGCGGGTTCTGGAGGCCCTGATCGAGATGGCGCCGCAGCTGGGCCGGATCACCGCCGAGCGCGTGGCCGCGGAACTCGACAAGCTGATGCTCGGCGCCGACCCCATGGCCGGCGTGGACCTGATGGTGCAGACCGGACTGGGCGACGTCGTGCTGCCCGAGGTCGGTGCCATGCGGATGGCGATCGACGAGCACCACCAGCACAAGGACGTCTACCACCACTCGCTGACGGTGCTGCGGCAGGCGATCGACCTCGAGGACGAGGGACCCGACCTGGTGCTGCGCTGGGCCGCGCTGCTGCACGACATCGGCAAGCCCGACACCCGCCGCCACGAGCCCGACGGTGGCGTCAGCTTCCACCACCACGAGGTGGTCGGCGCGAAGATGACGCGCAAGCGCATGCGCGCGCTGAAGTACTCCAAGCAGATGGTCGACGACGTCTCGCAGCTGGTGTACCTGCACCTGCGGTTCCACGGCTACGCCGACGACAAGGGCACCGGCAAGTGGACGGACTCGGCGGTGCGGCGGTACGTCACCGACGCCGGGCCGCTGCTGAGCCGGCTGCACAAGCTGGTGCGCGCGGACTGCACCACCCGCAACCGCCGTCGGGCGGCGCGGTTGCAGGCCAACTACGACGGTCTCGAGCGGCGCATCGAGGAGCTGGCCGCGAAGGAGGATCTGGCTCGGGTGCGGCCGGACCTCGACGGCAACGAGATCATGACGCTGCTCGGCATCCCGGCCGGGCCGCAGGTCGGCGAGGCGTGGCGGTTCCTCAAGGAGCTCCGGCTGGACCGCGGCCCGCTGTCGCACGACGAGGCCGTCGCCGAATTGCAGAAATGGTGGAACGCCAGAGGCTGATCAGCCGTCCATTCAGGTATGGACTATTGCCTGAGTGACGGGGACGGGTCGGCGTCGTGGTGGCCGGGGGAGCCGGCGGTGGACGCCGATGGCGACGGCACGCTGGACGGTGTGCGGCTGGACGTGGACGGCGACGGATTGTTCGACGACGCGCTGGCCGACTTCGACGGGGACGGCCGGGCCGACCATGCCGTGATCGATGTCGACGGCGCGCGCAGGTCGTTCACCGACGACGGATCGGGTACCTGGGCGGTGGGCTCGGGGCTGCGGTGGTTCGGTCTGGACGGCACCGAGCAGAGCGGGGGAGCGGTCGTCGACTTCGACGGTGACGGTGCGGCTGACGACCGGCTGATCGACGCCGACGGCAACGGACTCGCGGACCGCGTGCTGGCGGGGCCGGTGGCGTACGCGGACACTGACGGCGACGGGCGGTGGGATGTGCAGCTGTCCGATACCGACGGCGATGGCGCGGCCGATGCGGCCGGCGCGATCCAGCGTTGACCCTGTCAGCGGCGCAGGGTCAACGGCGCGAACTCAGCCCCGGCCCGCTCCCGGCGGCCCGGCGAAGGCCTGGGCGATGGTCAGCCACTTCTGGGCGTCGTCGCCGACGGCCTTGACGTCGAGTTCGCGGAGCGGCCGCCGCTGGGTGACCAGCAGGCAGAAGTCCTCGGCCGAGCCCGTGACCCGCTGGGCGGCGTCGTCCGGACCCCAAGTCCACACCGAGCCGTCGGGCGCGGAAAGTTCCACGTGAAACACCTCGGCCGGCGGGGTCAGCTCGTGGAGCGTGAACGCGAAATCCCTTGTCCGAACGCCGATGTGCGCGATCGACTTGAGCCGGACCGTCGGCTCGCGCCGGACCCCGAGCGTGTCGGCGACGTCGGCGCCGTGCGCCCAGGTCTCCATCAGGCGTGCGCTCGCCATGGACGCGGCGCTCATCGGCGGGCCGAACCACGGCAGCTTGCGGCCGTCGGCGACACCTTCGAGCGCGTCGTGCAACGTGTTCCGGGTGGCGCGCCACTGCGCCAGCATCTCCGCCGGCGGGGTCTGCGCGAGTTCTTCGGCCGCCACGTCGACGAAGCCGAGTGGGTTCTTCCACGCCTCGGTGAGCGTCGCGGCGAAGGCCTCCTCGTCGGTCACCGCCAGTACCGACACCTTGTCGGTCCACCACAGATGCGCGATCTGGTGGGCGATGGTCCAGCCCTCGGCCGGGGTCGCAGTGGCCCACTCGGCGGGTGGCAGGTCGGCGACCAGGCGGTCCAGGTCGTCACTTTCGGCACGCAGATCGGCGATGACACCGGCAGCAGCATTGGGGGCCATGGCAGCACCCTAGACGGTACCGCTGGTTCTGCTGCGCTTGCCCAGCGTCGCGTGCAGGGCCAGGCCCACGAGGTAGACCACGGAGCCGGCGGCCATAAGTGCCGAGGACTTGCCGTCGTCCGGGATCACCGCCGCCGATGCCGTGATCGCGACGATGAACGCCATCCAGAACAGCGCGTCCTGGACCGCGAACACGTGGCCGCGCAGGGCGTCGTCGACGTCGAGCTGCATCGCCGAGTCGGCGCACAGCTTGACCACCTGTCCGGCCGTGCCCAGCACCAGACTGCAGGCGATCAGGACCGGTATCTGCAGACCGACGCCGGAGAGTTGAACCACGGCCGCAATGGCGAGGGCTCCGTTGGCGGTCGCGTAGCGACCCCAGCGGCGCACCGCCGTCGGCATGACGACATTGCCCAGGAACGACCCGAGGCCCGCGGCAGCGACGAACACGACGGTCACCGCGAACCCGGCGACGTGTTCGCCGCCGCCGTGCCGGACGATCACCAGGACCATCAGGGTGTTGATGCCGAACACCATCCGGTGCGCCGCCAGACCGGTCAGGGTGGCGGTCACGGTCGGCACGTTCGCCACCGACCGCAGGCCGTAGACCCAGCCGGTGATGACGGCGTAGGCGACCGAGCCGTGGACCGCGCGGGCGCTGTCGTCAGGTCCGAGGAGGTGGCGGTGGAAGCGCACCGACAGCCACAGCGCCACCGCGACGGCCAGCGCCGCCAACCAGATCACCACGGCCGAGCTGGTGTCGCCCGCACCCAGCAGCCATCGAGGCAGCAGCATCACGTTGGCGCCGACGAACGCCGAGACGGCGCCGCACGCGGTCGCCACCGAGTTCATCGACACGACGTGTTCGGTGGGCACGACGTGCGGCAGTGCGGCCGACAGCCCGGACGAGACGAAGCGGGTGAAGCCGTTGACGATCAACGCGCCGAACAGGATCCACTGGTCGGTCGCGGCGTTGGCCAGCAGCGCGCCGACGCAGATCATCACCAGCAGCCGGCCGAGGTTGGCGGCGATGAGCACCTGCCGGCGGTCCCAGCGGTCGAGCAGCGCGCCGGCAAACGGACCCAGCAGCGAGTACGGCAGGTACAGCGCGGCGAAGGCGCCGGCGATGGCCAACGGGGTGGCCTGGCGTTCCGGACTGAACAGCAGGCCGCCCACCAGGCCGGCCTGGAAGAGTCCGTCACCGAATTGGCTGACCGCGCGCAGTTCCAGCAGCCGGCGGAAGTCCGGTAGGGCCTGCACCGCATGCAGGACGACGTGGTGGGGACGGCTGGCGGTCACTGGGATGTTCGTGTCCTGAATTTGGGAGTGCCGGGCGTGGTTGAAGCGACCCGCTCCACAGTACAAATATCCCGGCGGGCCGTGTGCGTTGGTCACGGCGACGGCTCCCAAGTGCCATGATGGAGGGCGTGGCGCAGTCAGAGGAACCGGAGGATTACCGCGATTTCGCTCCCGCCTCGCATGGGATTCGGGCGGGGACACTGCTGCTCGCCAACACCGATCTGCTCGAGCCGACGTTCCGGCGCAGCGTCATTTACATTGTCGAGCACAACTCCGGTGGCACGCTCGGCGTCGTCCTGAACCGGCCCAGCGAGACGGCCGTCTACAACGTGCTGCCGCAGTGGGCGAAGCTCGCGAAGAAACCCAAGTCGATGTTCATCGGCGGTCCGGTGAAGCGCGATTCCGCGCTGTGCCTGGCGACCCTGAAGGTCGGCGTCGATGTGTCGTCGGTGCCCGGCCTGCGGCATGTGCAGGGCCGCATCGCGATGGTCGACCTGGACGCCGATCCCGAGGAGATCGAAAGCGCCGTCGAGGGCGTCCGGATCTACGCGGGCTACTCGGGGTGGTCGGTGGGTCAGCTCGACGGTGAGATCGAGCGCGACGACTGGATCGTACTGTCGGCGTTGCCGTCGGACGTCCTCGTGGGACCGCGGGTGGATCTGTGGTCGCGGGTGCTACGGCGTCAGCCGATGCCCATGGCGATGTTGGCGACGCACCCGATCGACGTGAGCCGTAACTGACTTGACCCTCACGCGACGTCAGGCGCCAGTCTGGTCGATGTGACGCAGGAGATGCGGGTGGACGGGCTCACCGTGGGCGAGGTCGCGGAGCGGTTTGGCATCACGGTCCGGACGCTCCACCACTATGACCAGATCGGGTTGCTGACTCCGAGTCGGCGTCGGTGTCGGGCTACCGGCTTTACGCGCCGGCGGACCTGACGCGGTTGTCCCAGATCATCGTCTACCGCCGGCTCGAGCTGTCTCTCGACGAGATCGAGAGTCTGCTGGCCGACGGCGACGAGGTCAGCCATCTCGTCCGCCAGCGCGAACGCGTCATGTCCCGGCTCGATGAGATGACCAAGCTCGTCGAGGCAATCGACCAGGCATTGGAGAAAGCAATGGCGAACAAGCCCATGACCGACGACGACATGCGCGAACTTTTCGGTGACAGCTTCGACGACTACCAGGCGGAGGCCGAGCAGAAGTGGGGCGAGACCGCGGAGTGGAAGGAATCGCAGCGCCGCGCGAAGTCCTACGGCAAGGATGACTGGATTCAGATCAAGTCCGAGGGCGAAGCCGTGGAAAAGGCCTTCGCCGACGCGTTTCGGGCCGGCCTGCCCGCTGACTCCGAAGAAGCGATGGATGCGGCCGAGAAGCACCGGCTCCACGTGAACCGCTGGTTCTACGACTGTCCGCCGGAGTTCCACCGGAATCTCGGCGACATGTACGTGAGTGACCCGAGATATGTCGCCAACTACGATGATTCATTCGGGTTGCCGGGGCTGGCGGCCTTCTGTCGCGACGCGATCCATGCGAACGCGGACCGGAGCTAGCTGCAGGACAGCGTGCAGCTGGCGCAGCTGCCGGCGCAGCCGTCACCGGCGGGCGCGTTGTCCCGGGCCATCATGGCGGCCCCGGCCTTGGCACCCTGGTAGCAGCCGGCCGCGAAGGTGCCGACGGCGCCGATGACGCACACCATCAGGACCATCACCCCGGTGCTGCGCGGCGCGACGAGCGCGACGACACCACCGGCGGCGAGCATCGCGGCCGTCGCGAGTTGGATCGGTGCCACCGAGCGCAGCACGCGCGGCACGGTGTCGGTCGAGGGGGGCCGGCTCAGCGACCAGGCGCCGACGCCCGCGGTCACCACGGCCGCGCACAGGCACAGCACGGCGGCGATCAGCATGCGTCTCAGGATAGGGGCGGCCGGGCGGCCGCTCCAAACCGGCGACCGGTCAGCGGCCCAGCCCGGGGATCGACGCGGTGAGCGGTACCGCTCCGGCGGTGTGCGCCGGGACGGCGGCCGGTGCGGGAACCATCGGCGCGGCCGGAGCTGGTGCGACGGGCGCGGGAACAGCTGCCGGTGCCGGTGCTGCGGGAACGGCAGCGGGTGCGGGTGCCGCGGCGGGCGCACCCGGCGCGCTGACCTTGAACCCGTTGACGATGGCGTCGGTGGCATTGCCGGACGCGACGGTCACCTGCGCGCTCGTGGTCACCGACAGCGTCACCAGGTAGCGGTCTGTGCCCGACGTCGCGATGACGTGCCGCCGCGAGGTGTTCAGCGTCAGGTTGTTCTCGCGGTAGGTGCCCTCGATGATCGACGACGGCATGCCATAGAAATCGGCCATCGAACCGTCGGTGGACCGCCACGCGACCTGCTGCTGGCTGTCGATGAAGCCGTGGCTGATGGCCTCGCGCGGGTCGAAGTCGCCGACCAGCTTGTAGACCTGCAGCGCCGCGTTCGAGGTGTAGAGGCCGTCGCCGCCGACGCGGTCGGCGATCACGGCGAACGCGTCGGGCACGTTCGGGTCGGGCACCGCGGCCCAGCCCGGCGGCACCGGCAGGACGATGTTCAGTGCGGTGAAGCCGGCGGCGGTCTGCCGCTGCATGGCGACGTTGTGGGCGCGGAAGAACTCGGCGATGGTGCCCGAGGCAGCCGGGGCGATGGCGGGTGCGGGCGCCGGCGCCGGGGCGACGACCGGCTGCGCCACCGCGGGCTGGGGAAGCGTGGCCGGCTGGGGTACGCCCGCGGGCTGACCTGCGGGGATGAACGCGGGTCCGGCCGGCTGGGCGGCAGCCACCGGCGCCGGGGCGGCCTGCACCGTGACCGTCTGGGTCACCGTGGCCGGTGCCGGGACGACGGGTTGGGGCGGCAGGGGATCGGCGGATGCGGTGTTGCCTGCGAAGCCGACGACGCCCGCCAGGCCCGCGGCGACACCTCCTGCCAGAAGCCGCCAGTGGCGGGCGTTCTCGAACATGTGGCGTCGGTCCTTCCGCTTCACTTCTGTCTCACGCGTTGCACTGCAGCTGACTGTAGGTAGGTGTGTGCAGTGCCCACCAGATCCGGCGCGCACCTGCAACCGTGCTCTGACCGCACTGCAACGGAACCGAGACCAACGCCGATCGGCTGGCGTGATGCAGGTCGCGCCGGGGGTGTTGACTACCCTGTGCACGTGAGCGATTCCCCGAATGCGCAGGCAGACGTGCGTCCCGAGGCCGCCGTGGCCGTTGACGCCGACAGCCCGCAGCACCGTTACACGGCCGAACTGGCCGGCCGCATCGAGGCCGACTGGCAGCAGGTGTGGACGGACCGCGGCACCTTCAACGTGCCGAACCCCGTCGGCTCGCTCGCACCCACCGACGGCTCGCCGGTGCCCGCGGACAAGATGTTCGTGCAGGACATGTTCCCGTACCCCTCGGGCGACGGCCTGCACGTCGGGCACCCGCTCGGCTACATCGCCACCGACGTGTACGCCCGCTACTTCCGCATGACGGGCCGCAACGTCCTGCATGCCCTGGGCTTCGACGCCTTCGGTCTGCCCGCCGAGCAGTACGCGGTCCAGACGGGCACGCACCCGCGCACCCGGACCGAGGCCAACATCGTCAACTTCCGGCGGCAGCTGGGACGGTTGGGCCTGGGCCACGACGCGCGTCGCAGCTTCGCCACCACCGACACCGACTTCTACAAGTGGACGCAGTGGATCTTCCTGCAGATCTACAACGCCTGGTTCGACGCGGCGCAGCAGAAGGCCCGCCCGGTCGCCGAGTTGATCGCCGAATTCGATTCCGGCGCACGGACTCTCGATGACGGCCGGGACTGGTCGGCGCTGACGGCCGCCGAACGGGCCGAGGTCGTCGACGCGCATCGCCTGGTCTACCGCTCAGACTCGATGGTCAACTGGTGCCCGGGTCTGGGCACCGTGCTGGCCAACGAGGAGGTCACCTCCGACGGCCGCAGCGAACGCGGCAACTTCCCGGTGTTCCGGAAGCGGTTGCGGCAGTGGATGATGCGCATCACCGCGTACTCCGACCGGCTGCTCGAGGACCTGGACGTGCTGGACTGGCCCGACAAGGTCAAGGCCATGCAGCGCAACTGGATCGGCCGGTCCGTCGGTGCCGAGGTGCTGTTCTCCGCCGGGGACGCCGACATCGAGGTCTTCACCACCCGCCCCGACACTCTGTTCGGAGCCACCTATCTGGTGCTGGCCCCCGAGCATGACCTGGTGGATTCGCTGCTGACCGGTTCGTGGCCCGCCGGCGTCGACGAGCGGTGGACCTACGGTGCGGCCACGCCGGCCGAGGCGGTCGCCGCCTACCGCGCCGCCATCGCCGCGAAGTCCGACCTGGAGCGCCAGGAGAACAAGACCAAGACCGGTGTCTTCACCGGCGCCTACGCCACCAATCCGGTGAACGGACAGCAGGTTCCGATCTTCATTGCCGACTACGTGCTGGCCGGCTACGGCACCGGCGCCATCATGGCGGTGCCCGGCCACGACCAGCGCGACTGGGAGTTCGCGACTGCGTTCGGTCTGCCCATCGTGGAAGTCATTGCCGGTGGCGATCTTTCGGAGTCCGCGTACACGGGCGACGGCGCAGTGGTCAATTCCGACTACCTCGACGGCCTCAACGTCGCCGACGCCAAGGCCGCCGTCACCGAGAAGCTGATCGCGGACGGCCGCGGCCAGGCCCGCGTCGAATTCAAGCTGCGCGATTGGCTTTTCGCACGCCAGCGGTACTGGGGCGAGCCGTTCCCGATCGTCTACGACGCCGACGGCCAGGCCCACCCGCTGCCGGATTCAGCGCTGCCCGTGGAACTTCCGGACGTGCCCGACTACTCGCCGGTGCTGTTCGACCCGGACAACGCCGACAGCGAGCCGTCGCCGCCGCTGAACAAGGCCACCGAGTGGGTGCACGTCGACCTCGATCTCGGTGACGGGCTCAAGTCCTACACCCGCGACACCAACGTCATGCCGCAGTGGGCCGGCAGCTCCTGGTACGAGCTGCGCTACGCCGACCCGCACAACCCGGAAGCGTTCTGCGCCAAGGAGAACGAGGCCTACTGGATGGGCCCGCGGCCCGAGATCCACGGCGCCGGCGATCCGGGTGGCGTCGACCTCTACGTCGGCGGCGTCGAGCATGCGGTGCTGCACCTGCTGTACTCGCGGTTCTGGCACAAGGTGCTGTTCGACCTCGGCCACGTGTCGTCGCGCGAGCCGTACCGCCGCCTGGTGAACCAGGGCTACATCCAGGCGTTCGCCTACACCGACGCCCGCGGTAGCTACGTGCCGGCGGCGGAAGTCGTTGAACGCGAAGGCAAGTTCTTCTGGACCGGCCCGGACGGCGAGATCGAGGTCAACCAGGAGTTCGGCAAGATCGGCAAGAGCCTGAAGAACTCCGTCTCGCCCGACGAGATCTGCGAGGAATACGGCGCCGACACCCTGCGCGTCTACGAGATGTCGATGGGCCCGCTGGAGGCGTCGCGGCCGTGGGCGACCAAGGACGTCGTCGGCGCGCACCGGTTCCTGCAGCGCGTGTGGCGCGTCGTCGTCGACGAAACCACGGGTGAGCCAAGGGTTTCCGACGATGCGGTGTCCGAGGAGACGCTCAAGCAGCTGCACAAGACCATCGCCGGCGTGAACGAGGACTACGCCGCGCTGCGCAACAACACCGCGGCCGCCAAGCTCATCGAGTACACCAACCACCTCACCAAGGAGGGCGTGACCGCGCGCGCCGCGGTCGAGCCGCTGGTGCTGATGGTCGCGCCGCTGGCGCCGCACCTGGCCGAGGAACTGTGGCGCCGTCTCGGCAGCGCGAAGTCGCTGGCGCACGGCCCGTTCCCGGTCGCCGACGAGCGCTACCTGGTCGACGACACCGTCGAGTACCCGGTCCAGGTCAACGGCAAGGTGCGCGGCAAGATCGTCGTCGCTGCCGATGCCGACAAGGCCACGCTGGAAGCCGCGGCCCTCGCCGACGAGAAGGTGCAGGCCTTCCTGGCCGGGGCCACACCCAAGAAGGTCATCGTCGTCCCCGGCCGACTGGTCAACATCGTCGCCTGACCTGGGATTTGTGCACGATTTTCCGCGCCGACCGCGGAAAATCGTGCACAAATCCCTCGGGAATCAGCGGGGGCGGATGATCACCTCGTGCTGGTGGGCGTCGTCGGGGGTCGCCACGACCTGGGCGATCACCTGGGCGACGGTCGAGGGCTTGAGGAAGCGCTCCGGCTTGTATTCGCCGCCTTCATAGGCCACCAGGTTCCACTGCATGTCGGTGTCGATCCGGCCGGGGTAGACCGTCGTCACCCGCAGTGCCGGTTCGTCGGCGCGAAGGGCATCGGCGAAGCCCCGCAGCGCGAACTTGCTGGCCGTGTACGACGCCAGCCCGGGGGACGGGCTGCGGCCGGCACCGGAGTTGACGAAGATCACCTGACCCCGGGCCGCCCGCAGGGCCGGCAGCAGCGGCAGGGTAAGCCCCACGGCGCCAAGCACATTGACTTCCATGGTGGCCCGCCACTCCTCGATGGAGGATTCGCCGACCCGGCCCGGGTATGCCACGCCGGCATTGTGGATCAGTACGTCGAGTTCCACGATCGGCTCGATCGTCGCCGCGACGCCGTCGTAGTCGGTGAGGTCCATGGGCCACGTCGTCGCGCCCAGTCGCTCGGCCACGGCGTCGAGTTCGGCCGTCGGCCGGCCCGCCAGGAACAGCGTGTGGGTCGGCGCGAGGGCCTCGGCGATGGCCATTCCGAGGCCCCGGGAAGCGCCGGTGATCATTGCGGTCGGCATGGCGTGAGCCTACCGATCAGCGAATCCCCGGGCGGCGACGCACAATAGACAGCGATGCCACCCGACCACAGCTTCGCGCCCACCCAGCTCTCGGCCCGCGCCGCCTACCTGCTGCGCGGTAATGACCTGGGCGTCATGACGACGGCCGCGCCGTTGCTGTATCCGCACATGTGGAGCTGGGATGCCGCGTTCGTATCGATCGGCCTGGCGTCGCTGACGGTCGAGCGTGCCGTGGTCGAGCTGGATACGCTCCTGTCGGCGCAGTGGGCCAACGGCATGATCCCGCACATCGTGTTCGCCAACGGCGTCGACGGCTATTTCCCGGGGCCGGCCCGGTGGGAGACGTCGAGCCTGGCCGTCAACGCGCCGCGCAACCGGGACACCTCCGGTATCACCCAGCCGCCAGTGCATGCCATTGCGGTGCAACGGATTCTGGACCACGCCCGTACCCGCGGGCGCTCGACCCGGGTGGTCGCCGAGGCCTTCCTGGATCGCCGGTGGGACGACCTGGTGCGCTGGCACCGCTGGCTGGCCGAGGCCCGCGACCCGCAGGAGCACGGCCGGGTGACGCTGTACCACGGCTGGGAGTCCGGCATGGACAACTCACCGCGCTGGGACAGCGCGTACGCCAACGTGGTTCCGGGTGCGGTGCCCGAGTACCAGCGCGAGGACAACGCGATCATCACCGACACCAGCCAGCGGCCGTCCGATGTCGAGTACGACCGCTACCTGTGGCTGCTGGAGGAGATGAAGTCCGTCCGGTACGACGACGCGCTGCTGCCGAAGGTGCTGAGCTTCCAGGTCGAGGACGTGTTCGTCTCGGCCATCCTGTCGGTGGCGTGCACGGTGCTGGCCGAGATCGGCGAGGACTACAAGCGGCCGAATTCCGATGTGCGCGAACTCTATTCGTGGGCCGAGCGGTTCCGGCAAGGCGTGGTGGCGACCACCGACGAGCGCACCGGCGCGGCGCGGGACTTCGATCTGCGGGCCGGCAAGTGGATTCCGAGTGAGACCGTGGCGCAGTTCGCGCCGCTGCTCTGCGGCGGTCTGCCGCACGACCGCGAACGGGCGCTGCTGCGCCTGCTGGAGGGACCGCGGTTCTGCGCCCACCCGGACCTCAAGTACCCGCTGATCCCGTCGACGTCACCGGTGTCCCGTGACTTCCGGCCGCGCGAATACTGGCGCGGCCCGGTGTGGCCGGTGATGACGTGGCTGTTCTCGTGGTGTTTCGCCCGCCGCGGCTGGTCCGAGCGCGCGTCGATTCTGCGCCGGGAAGGCTTGCGGCAGGCCAGCGACGGCACATTCGCCGAATACTACGAACCCTTCACCGGGGAACCGCTCGGCAGCATGCAGCAGTCGTGGACCGCCGCTGCCGTACTCGACTGGCTGGGCTGACCCGACAGACCTAGTCGTCGTTGCTGGTGGCCAGCTTCTCCAGCGGCGCAAGGGCCTTGGAGATGTTGTCGATGTCCTCGGGGGTCAGGTTGGCCATCATCGCGATGAGCACCTGACGACGGGCCTCGAGGGCTTCGCGGTGCTGCACCAGTCCGCGCGGCGTGACGTTCACCAGGACGGCGCGCAGATCGGAAGGGTCGCGCGACCGCTTGACCAGTCCCAGCTTCTCCAACCGGCGGATCGCCACCGTGGTGGTGGGCGTGCGGACCCGTTCGTGCGCGGCCAACTCCGTCATCCGGATGGGGCCGCGATCCAGCAGCGTCAGCAGGATGGACAGCTGCGCCAGGGTCAGATCGGCGCCGGCTTCGGCGTCCTTCGGGATCTCGACGCGTCGGCGCATCACGTTGAACAGCTTGGAGAGGACCTGTTGCAGGTCTCCTGCAAGGTCCGCGACCTGCGGCTCCGTCGACGACATAGTTCGATAGTCTAACGTGTATGCCGGATGCTGGTCGGCATTAGACAACCTGCGCCAGAAATTGACGTAAACGTTGAGTTTCGGCGGATTCGAAGATCTGCTCGGGGGTTCCGGTCTCGATCACCCGGCCGTCATCCATGAAGACCACCGAATCTGCCGCTGACCGGGCAAAACCCATCTCATGGGTGACGACCACCATGGTCATGCCGTCTGCCCCGAGTTCGCTGATGAGGGCCAGGATGCCCTTGACCAATTCGGGATCCAGCGCCGACGTGGCCTCGTCGAAGAACATCACCTGCGGGCTCATGGCCAGCGCGCGGGCGATCGCGACACGTTGCTGTTGCCCGCCGGACAGGGTTGCCGGGCGCACGTCGGCCTTGTGTTTGAGCCCGACGCGGTCCAGCAGTTGCAGCCCGAGTTCGCGGGCCGCGGCGCCGTCCAGTCCCTTCAGTTTCCGCGGTCCCAGCGTGACGTTCTCCAGTACCGTGCGGTGCGGGAAGAGGTTGAAATGCTGGAAGACCATCCCGATCCGCTGACGCAGCTGATCTGGGTTGTCCTTCAGCACCGACCGGCCGTCGAGCAGGATGTCGCCACGATCCGGCTCGTACAACCGGTTCAGGGTGCGCAGCAGCGTCGACTTGCCCGAGCCCGACGGCCCGATGACCGCTGTCGTGGTGCCGGCCGGGACGTCCACGTCGACGCCGCGCAACACCGTGTTGGCATCGAACGACAGGTGAATATCGTTGGCGGCCAGGGAAACTGCCTGCGGCGTGGTCATATGATCTCCTGGGTCGCGATCTCGGCTGCGACGGGCTTGCCCTTGCTGAGTCGACGGTCGATGTAGTTGACCAGATGGGTCAGCGGAACGGTCAGGGCCAGATAGAACAGCCCGGCGGCGACCAGGGGCGACAGGTTCCCCGTCTGCGCGTTGAGGTCGCGGCCGACCTGGAACAGCTCGCGTTGGCTGGCGATCAACCCGAGGAAGTACACCAGCGACGACGCCTTCAGCAGCGAGATGAACTGGTTCATCAGCGCCGGCAGCACCCGTCGTACGCCCTGCGGCACCACCACCAGGCGCATCGACGCCGGATAGCCGAAGCCCAGCGCGCGTGAGGCCTCGAGTTGGCCGGCGTCGACACTCTGGATACCGGAGCGCAGAATCTCACCGATGTAGGCGCCCGCCATCAGGCCCAGCGCGGCAATTCCCAAGGGGTACGGGTTGTTTCCCGTCAGCGAGCCGACGACCGGCCCGATACCCAACCCGATGACCAGGATGATCACCACTTCGGGCAGGCCGCGGAAGATGTCGGTATACACCCGGGCCGGCCAGCGCAGCCAGCGTGACCGGGAGATACCGGCGATGGCCAGCGCCATGCCGATGATCAGACCGATGACGCTGGCGCTTACGGTCAGGATCAGCGTGTTCGGCAGGCCGGTCTTGAACAGGTCGGGGATGGCCTGCCGGTACAGATGCCAGTCCAGGAACGCGTCTTTCAGTTGGGACAGCGTCGATTTGGGTGCGGGACCGGCTGACGGGGCCGCCGACGCGTGCGACGCCGCGATGGCGTTGAAGTCGGGCAGCTGCGGCACGGGCGCGGCCTTCGATCCGGGCTTCCAGCCCGGCGGCAGAGCCCGCGGGACCCAATCGGCGTAGAGGCGCGCCCAGGTCCCGTCGGCGATCACCGCGTCGAGCCCCGCATTGAGCGCGTCGATCAGCGGCTTGTTCTCCTTGGCGACCGCGTAGGCCACGAAATTGTCCAAGCTGAAGGTGTTTTCGACGATCCGCGCCGGGTCGCCCGGTTGCACCGTGCCGGACGCCTGCTGCGACGGCGCCACCCAGGCGTCGATCTGCCGGGTCTTGATGTTGGCGTACACCGTGGCGTAGTCCGGGAATTTGACCGGTTCCAGGTGCAGGGTGTCGACGACGTAGGCCTCCTGCACGGTGCCCTGCACGACGCCGATGCGCTGTCCGGCCTTCAGGGCGCCGAAGCCGCTGATGGCCGATCCGGTCGGCACGACGAGCGAAAAGTAGCCGAAGTCATAGCCATTGGTGAATCCGACGGTGCGCCGCCGGGCGTCGGTGGTGGTGATCGATGACGAGCCGACGTCGAAGCGCCGGGACGCGACCTGGGTCAGCAGGCCGGCGAAGTCGGTGCCGACGAAGTTGACGCGCAGGCCGATCTTCTCGGCGATGGCCCGCAGCAGCTCGTTGTCGAATCCGGTGAACTGGCCGCTGGAGTTGATACAGATGCTCGGCGGGGCATCCGACAGCGTGCCGACGGTCAGCACTCCCGGCGTGCCCAGACCCAGGGTCTCCGGCCGCACCGTTGAAAGCGGCTGGGTACCGGGTGTCGTGTATTTGTCGGTGCCGTCGCCTTGGGCGGCGGTGGCCAGGTTGGTGGGCAGGGCGCTGGCGCTCTGCACGCCGGGTGGCGCGCACTGGTCGGTGGTGGCGCGGGCCGGGACGCCCACGCTCAGCGAGCCGACCAGGAGTGCCACCAGTATCGCTACCGTCGCACGCAGGAAAGAGGTCACGCAGGTCAACCTAGCCGGTGCCCGGCCGAATGCATCGGCTTCAGCTCGCCGGGAATTCATCCGGCCGGGCAGCTCGCGCTACTGGCTGTCGCGCCACCGGCACAGCGTCTCGGCGTCGGTCAGGTCGTAGTCGGGCCCGTTGACGCCCACGGTCAGCAGTGAAACACCCAGCGCGGTAAGGGCTTCGGCGTTGGCGATCAGGCCGTCGCCGCTGTTGTCGACGCCCGCCGACCGGGCGATGGTGCTCGGATCGCGGCCGACGTCGGCGCAGTGCCGGTCGAGGACCGCGGCCTTCTCCGGAAAGGCCGCTGCCGTGGTGAAGCTGTGCCACATCTGCGCGTACTGCGCGACGAGCCGCAGCGTCTTGCGCTCGCCCTGCCCGCCGATCAGGATCGGGATCTCGCGCACCGGCTGCGGGTTCAGCTTGCCCAGCCGCGAGATGATCCGCGGCATGGCCGCCGCGAGGTCGTCGAGTCTGCTTCCGGCCGTGCCGAATTCGTAGCCGTACTCGTCGTAGTCCTTCTCTTTCCAGCCCGATCCGATGCCCAGGATCAGCCGCCCGTCGGAGATGTTGTCGACGGTCCGCGCCATGTCGGCCAGCAGCTCCGGATTGCGGTAGGAGTTACAGGTGACCAGCGCGCCGATCTCGATGCGCGAGGTCTGCTCGGCCCAGGCGCCCAGCATGGTCCAGCATTCGTAGTGGGCGCCGTCGGGGTCGCCGTACAACGGGAAGAAGTGGTCCCAGTTGAAGGCGACGTCGACGCCGAGGTCCTCGGCGCGGCGGACGGCGTCGCGGATGAAGCCGTAGTTGGTGGCGTGCTGGGGCTGCAGTTGAACCCCGATGCGAATGGGAAGGGTCATGACCCCACGCTAACCGCCGAGAACGCCCCGCAGGATCTCGACGAGCGCGGCCGGCTGATCGCCCTGCACGGAATGCCCGGAATCGGCCACCACATGGGTCTGCCGGAAACCCGGCGCGCCGGCGGCGAAGGCCGCGGCATCGTCGTCGTGGACGAAGTACGACTTGGCGCCGCGCACCAGCGTGGTCGGCATGGTGATCGACGGGACGTCGTCCCACAGCCCGGCGAAACCGTCGCCGACGCGGATCGCGTCGTACCGCCACGTCCAGGTACCGTCGTCGAGCTGCTTGGCATTGTGAAACACACCGCGCCGCAACGAGTTCCGGCTGCGGTGCGGTGACGCCGCGACAGTCACGTCGAGCATCGCCTGGAAACTGGGGAAGCTCCGGTCACCCTTCACCAGCGCGACGGCGCCCAGTTGCGCCTGCGTCATCTGCTCGTGGCGCTCCGGCGCCGACGGCGTGACGTCGACCAGCACCAGCTCGGGCACCAGGGCCGGCTCGGTTGCCGCGATCCGCAGCGCCGTCAGCCCGCCGAGTGACATGCCGACCACCAGCCGGGCATCGGGCGCGTGGGCCCGCAGCACCGGTCGCAGCGTCTCCGCGTTGAGCTTGGGCCCGTAGTCCCCGTCCTCGCGCCATGCCGACCGCCCGTGCCCGGGCAGATCGATGGCCAGCGCCGGCACCCCGAGACCCAGGATCACGGTGTCCCAGGTGTGCGCGTTCTGCCCGCCGCCGTGCAGGAACACCACCTCAGGTGCCGCGACGCCCCACTTCAGCATGCTGATCGGGCCGTCGTCGAGGCGCGACACCGTTGGTAGCGGACCGTCGGCACCGATCTGCTCGGCGTTCTCGGGCAGCAGCGCGAACTCGTCGAGCGTCAGCAGGTCGTCGTCAGAAATCTCCTGTGCCACGTCTTCGGACACTACGCCCGAGCCGTGGAGCGCTCAGCTACCGACCGGGGCGGTGGTGCGGATCAGGTGATCGAACGCCGACAGGGCTGCGGTGGCACCGGCGCCGGCGGCGATGACGATCTGCTTGAACGGCACCGTCGTGCAGTCACCGGCGGCGAACACTCCGGGAACCGACGTCTGGCCGCGCTCGTCGATGACGATCTCGCCGCGCTTGGACAGCTCGACGCTGCCCTCGAGCCACTCGGTGTTGGGCAGCAGGCCGATCTGGACGAAGACGCCCTGCAGGTCGAGCTGGTGCGACTCGCCGGTGGTGCGGTCCTGGTAGGTCAGGCCGGTCACCTGGTCGCCGTCGCCGAGGACCTCGGTGGTCAGCGTGCTCAGCAGGATGTCGACGTTCGGCAGGCTGCGCAGCTTGCGCTGCAGCACCTCGTCGGCGCGCAGCACCGAATCGAACTCGATGAGCGTCACGTGCGAGACGACGCCGGCGAGATCGATGGCGGCCTCCACGCCGGAGTTGCCGCCGCCGACCACGGCGACGCGCTTGCCCTTGAACAGCGGTCCGTCGCAGTGCGGGCAGTAGGTGACGCCCTTGTTGCGGTACTCGGCCTCACCGGGCACGTCCATCGCGCGCCAGCGGGCGCCGGTGGCCAGGATGACGGTGCGGGCCGTCAGCGAGGCGCCGCTCTCCAGCGAGATCTCGACGAGGCCGCCCTCATCGAGCGCGGGCAGCAGCTTCGCGCCGCGCTGGGTCTTCATGACGTCGACGTCGTACTCGCCGACATGGGCTTCGAGCGCGGCGGCGTACTTCGGCCCCTCGGTGTGCGGGACGGAGATGTAGTTCTCGATGGCCATGGTGTCGAGCACCTGACCGCCGAACCGTTCGGCGACCACGCCGGTGCGAATTCCCTTGCGGGCGGCGTAGATTGCGGCCGCGGCGCCTGCGGGGCCGCCGCCGACGACCAGCACGTCGAAGGGGTCCTTCTCGGCGATCGCCTCGGCGGTGCGCTGCGCGGCGCCGGTGTCGACCTTGCCGATGATCTGCTCGAGGGTCATGCGGCCCGAGTCGAACACCTCACCGTTGAGGAAGACGGTGGGCACCGCGAGCACCTTGCGCTGTTCGACCTCGTCCTTGAACAGCGCGCCGTCGATGGCGACGTGGCTGATGCGGCGGTTGAGGATCGCCATCAGGTTCAGGGCCTGCACCACATCGGGGCAGTTCTGGCACGACAGCGAGAAGTAGGTCTCGAAGTGCAGGTCGGCATCGAGGTTCCGCACCTGCTCGAGCAGTTCGGGGGCTTCCTTCGACGGGTATCCGCCGACCTGCAGCAGCGCCAGGGCCAGGGAGGAGAACTCGTGGCCGAGCGGGATGCCGGCGAACCGGACCTCGACGTCGGTGCCGGTGCGGCGGATGGCGAACGACGGCCGGCGGGCGTCGTCGTCGGTGCGGGTGTAGGTGATCTTGTCCGACATCGCCGCGATCTCGGTGAGCAGTTCGGCGAGCTCGGCGGACTTGGGACCGTCATCGAGGGAGGACACCAGCTCGATCGGCACGGTCAGCCGCTCCAGCAGGGACTTCAATTGGCCGGCGAGTGAGGTGTCGAGCATGCGGATCAACTCCATCGAGGATAGGAATGGCTGGGCCGTTCACGGCCCGAAAGATGTTGGGGTGAAGCAGTTTTGTTGAGCGGTACGGGCCGGGCGGACCGGGCCCGTACCGCTGACAGCAGTGCCGAACTAGATCTTGCCGACGAGTTCGAGCGACGGGGCCAGGGTCTCTTCGCCCTCTTCCCACTTGGCCGGGCAGACCTCGCCCGGGTGGTTGCGCACGTACTGGGCGGCCTTGACCTTGCGGACCAGCTCGGCGGCGTTGCGGCCGATGCCCTCGGCGGTGACCTCGGTGAACTGGATGACGCCGTCGGGGTCGACCAGGAAGGTGCCGCGGTCGGCCAGGCCCTGGTCTTCACGCAGCACCTCGAAGTTGGTGCTGATCTGCAGGGTCGGGTCGCCGATCATGGCGTACTGGATCTTGCCGATGGTGTCGGACGAGTCGTGCCACGCCTTGTGGGTGAAGTGGGTGTCGGTGGACACCGAGAACACCTCGACGCCGAGGCGCTGCAGCTCCTCGTAGTGGTCGGCGAGGTCGCCGAGCTCGGTCGGGCAGACGAAGGTGAAGTCGGCCGGGTAGAAGAAGAAGATGGCCCACTTGCCCTTGATGTCGGCGTCCGACACGGGGATGAAGGTGCCGTTCTTGTATGCGGTCGCGGAGAACGGCTTGATCTGCTTGTTGATCAGGGCCACGAGAACCTCTCTTCGGGTTTATCGGATGTCTCTTACGAGTACCCACCTTAGCCGCATTTTTTGGACTCAATCCAGTTTAAAGTGCGGTTGTGGCCAGTCTCACAACACCGGTCCCGAAAGCACCGTGGCCTCAAACGCCAAGTGGGCGGCCAGGTTTCACCTGACCGCCCACTCTGACGTCGAAAATTACCCCTCGATGAAGGCTTCCAGCTGCGCGCGGGCGAGGTCGTCGGCGACCTGCACCGGCGGGCTCTTCATCAGGTAGGCCGAGGCCGGCAGGATCGGGCCACCGAGGCCGCGGTCCTTGGCGATCTTGGCGGCGCGCACGGCGTCGATGATGATGCCGGCCGAGTTGGGGGAGTCCCACACCTCGAGCTTGTACTCGAGGTTCAGCGGCACGTCACCGAAGGCGCGGCCCTCGAGGCGCACGTACGCCCACTTGCGGTCGTCGAGCCACGCGACGTAGTCCGACGGGCCGATGTGCACGTTCTTGTCGTAGACCTTGTCGGCCAGCGAGCCGGTCAGGTTCGAGGTGACGGCCTGCGTCTTCGAGACCTTCTTCGACTCCAGGCGCTCGCGCTCGAGCATGTTCTTGAAGTCCATGTTGCCGCCGACGTTCAGCTGGTAGGTGCGGTCCAGGGTGACGCCGCGGTCCTCGAACAGCTTGGCCATCACGCGGTGGGTGATGGTGGCGCCGACCTGGCTCTTGATGTCGTCGCCGACGATCGGCACACCGGCGTCCTCGAACTTCTTGGCCCACACCGGGTCCGAAGCGATGAACACGGGCAGGGCGTTGACGAACGCGACCTTGGCGTCGATGGCGCACTGGGCGTAGAACTTGTCGGCCTCTTCGGAGCCGACGGGCAGGTAGGAGACCAGGACGTCGACGTTCGCGTCCTTGAGGGCCTTGACCACGTCGACGGGCTCGGCGTCGGAGACCTCGATGGTGTCGGCGTAGTACTTGCCGATGCCGTCGAGGGTCGGGCCGCGCTGCACGATCACGTCGGTCGGCGGCACGTCGGCGATCTTGATGGTGTTGTTCTCGGAGGCGCCGATGGCCTCGGAGAGGTCGAAGCCGACCTTCTTGGCGTCCACGTCGAACGCGGCGACGAACTTCACGTCGCGCACGTGGTACGGGCCGAACTTCACGTGCATCAGACCCGGCACCGTCGAATTCGCATCGGCGTCCTGGTAGTACTGCACGCCCTGGACGAGCGACGCCGCGCAGTTGCCTACGCCGACGATTGCGACCCGAACCTCATTCGACTCAGACATGTGACGGTCTCCTTTTCCTACTCTTTCAGTGCATTCGCCGTGGGCGGGTGCGCTCAGGTTTGGTCGGCGTGGCCTTGTGACGGCGGCGCCGTCGGTCCGGCAGTTGCCACGCGCTCGGCAGCAATCAGCTCGTTGAGCCATTTCACTTCGCGCTCACTGGACTCGAGCCCGAGCTGGTGCAGCTGCCGGGTGTAGCGGTCGAGTGAACTGCTGGCCCGTGCGATCGCCTCGCGCAGACCTTCGCGACGTTCCTCGACCTGACGGCGCCGCCCTTCCAGGATTCGCATCCTGGCTTCGGCGGGAGTCCGGTTGAAGAACGCCAAGTGCACACCGAATCCGTCATCGGTGTAGTTCTGGGGGCCGGTGTCCGCGACGAGTTCGGTGAACCGTTGCTTGCCGGCGTCGGTGAGTTGGTAGACGCGACGCGCGCGACGCACCTTCGTCGAACCGAGCGGTGCCGCGTCCTCGACGATCAGGCCGTCGGCCTGCATGCGACGCAACGCCGGGTACAACGAGCCGTACGAGAACGCCCGGAACGCGCCGAGCAGTCCGGTCAGCCGTTTGCGCAGCTCATAGCCGTGCATGGGGGACTCCAGCAGAAGCCCCAGGATGGCCAGCTCCAGCACAGTGTCACCTCCCGACGTTAATTGACGACATCGCATATTGAGCGCTAGGACGCTTCAACACCTCGCACAATAGTATCGCGCCGATATATACGCGGCCAATCGAGCCGCACACGGAGATGAACGACATTCGATGCGGCCGTCAACACCGGCCGAACACGCGGCGAATCAGCCGGGGTAGTTGATGCGCTTCGTATTGCCTTCGGGATCCAGCTCGATGTAGCCGCTGTTGTTGAACTTCCCGGACACATAGATGGAGATGGCGACGGTGTCCGGCGGGGCGGTGGTGTCCTTGCCGGCCTTGAAGATCAGGTAGACGGTGTTGATCTCGTTGCGCTTGATGCCCAGGGTCTCGGGTGCGCCGTGCAGGATGCCGGCGATCTTCTCGAAGTTGAACTTGCCGAGGTCGACGACGCGTTCGTCACTGCTGACCGACGTGGTGTCGGGATCGTCCCAGCCGCCGCGGTAGTCGTACCGCAGTACCCGGCGCGGCTCACCCGGGTCGGGGCGCTCGAGGATCGCGTAGTCCGGGTAGATGGTCAGCTCATAGCCGGTGGTGTCGCCGAACTTCTTCTTCATCTGGGTGAATAGCCCGGTCAGCCCGCCGAGCGACTGCAGCTGGCGCGGCGGGGTGAGCACGATGGGAGCGACGCCGTCGGGCTTGGCGCCCGGGTCCTCGGCGGCGGTCAGCGGGGACTGGCCGGGCGCGGCGTAGATCCCCCAGCCGATCGCGACGCCGACCACGAGCATCACCGCGGCGCCGGCGGCCAGGATGCCCCAGCCGGTCGACCGCACCGCGCGGCCCGCACCGGTCTTGAGCGGGGGCAGCTTGACCGATGAGTTCGCGGTCTGCAGATCGGTCACCAGCGAGCGCAGGTCTCCGAGGGTGACGGCCCTCGTGGCCGCAGCGACGCGCTGCCGGTGCTCCTCGGCGGACAGCTGGCCGTCGGCCAGTGCCGTGTCCAGAATCTGGCAGGTGTCGTTGCGGTCGCTGTCTTTCGCCCGGGTCGCTGCGGTGGCCACCGGGAAAGCGTAAAGGTCAGGTGGCGCGCCCGCGTGAGCCCGGCCACAAGCCCTTTTGCCACCGCACCTATCGAGCCGGCTACAACCCGGCTACATGCGTGCCATCACGCATCGGCCTTCAGGTGCCCGACGTACTCTGGTCAACGTGCGATTGCAGCGGCAGGTGGTCGACTATGCGCTCCGGCGCAGGTCGCTGCTGGCTGAGGTCTACTCGGGCCGCACCGGCGTCACCGAGGTGTGTGACGCCAACCCCTACCTGCTGCGCGCAGCAAAATTTCATGGTCGTACCAGTTCGGTGATGTGCCCGATCTGCCGGAAGGAACCGCTGACATTGGTGTCGTGGGTCTTCGGTGATCATCTCGGAGCGGTGTCGGGTTCGGCCCGCAGCACCGAGGAGCTCGTCCTGCTGGCCGCCAAGTTCGACGAATTCGCGGTTCACGTGGTGGAGGTATGCCGCACTTGCAGTTGGAATCATTTGGTCAAGTCATATGTATTAGGGACGCCGAGTCCCCCGAAGGCGGCGAAGCCTCGTGGCACCCGGGCGGCGCGCTCGAAAGCGCGCACAGCCAGTGAGTGACGGAGTGGGCGGAGCTGGACGCCACAGCCGATCGGACAACGACGCGACCAGAGGCCCGGGCGCCGGCGCACCGCAGGGACGCCCGGGACCCGTGCCGCCGGATGACCGGCGCACCATGATCCTGCCGCCGGTCGGCAAGGCCGACGATCCGCGGCTGCGGGATCCGATCGACGCCGTGAAGGCCGCGCTCGACGGCACCAAGCGGCCGGGCCAGTCCCCGATGAGCGCGGGCATGAACCCGCCGCCGAAGTCGCCGCCGCCACCGCCGCCGCGGACCGGTGGCGGCAAGTCCGGCGGTCCGCAGTTGCCGCAGTTCAAGTGGAACTGGAAGGTCTTCCGTCGGCTCTGTTACGCCGGCGCCGTGGTCCTGTTGGTGCTGCCGATCGTCACGTTCGCGATGGCGTACCTCATCGTCGACATCCCCAAGCCGGGCGACATCCGCACCAACCAGGTGTCGACCATCCTGGCGAGCGACGGCACCGAACTCGCGAAGTTCGTGCCGCCGGAAGGCAACCGGGTCGACGTCAACATCGACCAGATCCCGGTGCACGTCCGCAACGCGGTGATGGCCGCCGAGGACCGGGACTTCTACACCAACCCCGGCTTCTCGTTCTCCGGCTTCGCGCGGGCGTTCAAGAACAACATCTTCGGTGGCGACCTGCAGGGCGGGTCGACCATCACGCAGCAGTACGTGAAGAACGCGTTGGTCGGTGACGCCCGCTCCGGCGTGGGCGGCCTGGTCCGCAAGGCCAAGGAATTGGTGATCGCCACCAAGATGTCGCGGCAGTGGTCGAAAGACGAAGTGCTGCAGTCGTACCTGAACATCATCTATTTCGGCCGCGGCACCTACGGCATCGCCGCGGCGTCGAAGGCCTACTTCGGCAAACCCGTCGAGCAGCTCGACGTGGCCGAGGGGGCGTTGCTCGCGGCACTCATCCAGCGGCCGTCGACGCTGGACCCGGCCGTCGACCCGGAGGGCGCCGCCGAGCGCTGGAACTGGGTGCTCGACGGCATGGTGACCATGGGCGCGCTGTCCAAGGAGGACCGCGCACAGCAGAAGTTCCCGGCCACGGTGCCGCCCGAGCAGGCCCGGCAGCAGAACCAGACCGAGGGCCCCAACGGACTGATCCAGCGGCAGGTGATGAAGGAGCTGCAGAGCATCTTCAACATCAACGAGCAGGCGCTGAACACAGAGGGGCTGCAGGTCACCACGACCATCGACCCGAAGGCGCAGGCGGCGGCCGAGGACGCGGTGTCGAAGTATCTGGACGGCCAGGCCGACGACATGCGGGCCGCGGTGGTGTCGGTCGATCCGCACACCGGCGGCATCAAGGCGTATTACGGCGGCTCCGACGCCAACGGCTTCGACTTCGCGCAGGCCGGCCTGCCGACGGGTTCGTCGTTCAAGGTCTTCGCGTTGGTGGCGGCCCTCGAGCAGGGCATCGGGCTGGGGTACCAGGTCGACAGCTCGCCGGTGACCGTCAACGGCATCAACATCACCAACGTCGAGGGCGAGGGCTGCGGCACCTGCAGCATCGCCGAGGCGCTCAAGCGGTCGCTGAACACCAGCTACTACCGGTTGATGCTCAAGCTCAAGCACGGCGCGCAGGACGTCGCCGATGCCGCGCACAAGGCCGGTGTCGCCGACAGCTTCCCGGGCGTCGAGCACACGCTGTCCGAGGACGGCAAGGGCGGTCCGCCCAACAACGGCGTGGTGCTGGGGCAGTACCAGAGCCGCGCGCTGGACATGGCGTCCGCTTACGCGACGCTGGCGGCGTCCGGCGAGTACCACAAGCCGCACTTCGTGCAGAAGGTCGTCAACGGCGACGGGCAGGTGCTGTTCGACGCGGCGTCCCAGGACAACTCGGGTGAGCAGCGGATCCCGAAGGCCGTCGCCGACAACGTGACCTCGGCGATGCAGCCCATCGCCGGCTACTCGCGCGGCCACAACCTGGCCGGTGGCCGGCCGTCCGCGGCCAAGACCGGCACGGTGCAGCTCGGTGACACCGGCGCCAACCGCGACGCATGGATGGTCGGCTACACGCCGTCGCTGTCCACCGCGGTGTGGGTCGGCACGACGAGCGGGACGCAGCCACTGGTGAACAAGGGTGGCGGTCCGGTGTACGGCTCGGGGCTGCCGTCGGACATCTGGAAGTCGACGATGGACGGTGCGCTGAAGGGCACCGACAACGAGTCGTTCCCCAAGCCCACCGCCATCGGCGGCTACGCGGGCGTGCCGCAGGCGCCGCCGGTGGTCAAGCCGCCGACGCCGGATGATCAGCAGGGTCCGCCGCCGGGCGCACCGACCGAGACGGTGGTCCAGCCGACGCTCGTCGTCGCTCCGGGCATCACGATCCCGTTCGGTCCGCCGACCACCATGCAGGTGGCCCCGCACCAGGATGCGCCCCCGCCGCCCGGTGGTGGCGACCCGAACCAGCCTGGCCCCCCGCCGCCGCCGTGACGGTCGACGAACCAGACGAGTCCGGCGTCCCGACGGTCTCGCCGGCCCGGCTGGCCCGGGACCTGCGCAGCGCCGACGACCGCGACCTGCCCAGCCGGACCGACGTCATGGGTGCGGCGCTGTCCGGTGTCGTGGGCGGGCCGGTGGGCCGGCACGCGATGATCGGCCGGGCGCCGTTCCTCACCCCGTTCCGGGTGCTGCTGATCATCGCGCTGGTGTTCCTCGGGCTGGGCTACACGACCAAGGCGCCGTGCCTGGTGACGACGGGCACGGGTACCGCCGATCAGCGCGTCGCCAACTGGCAGAACCAGCGCGCCTACTACGAGTTCTGCTACTCGGACACCGTGCCGCTGTACACCGCGGAGCTGCTGAACCTGGGCAAGTTCCCGTACAAGTCCAGTTGGATCGAGACCGACAGCGCGCAGAAGCCGCGCGTCCAGTACGACGGCACCCGCGCGATCCGCTACATGGAGTATCCGGTGCTGACCGGCATGTACCAGTACGCGGCCATGTCGGTGGCCAAGACGTACACGGCGCTGTCCAAGCTGGTCCGGATGCCGGTGGTCGCCGAGGTGATCATGTTCTTCAACGTCTCGGCGTTCGGGCTCGCGCTGGCGTGGATGGCCACCGTCTGGGCGACCATGCTCATGTCCGGCCGGCGCCCGTGGGACGCCGCGGTGGTCGCCGGGTCGCCGATCCTGATCTTCCAGGCGTTCACCAACTTCGACGCCCTCGCGACCGCATGCGCGGCCGGCGCCATGCTGGCCTGGTCCCGCCGAAAACCGGTGGTGACCGGCCTGCTCATCGGCGTCGGGGTGGCGCTGAAGCTGTATCCGTTGCTGCTGCTGATCCCGCTGGCGATGCTGGCGGTGCGGACCGGCAAGTGGCGGCCGGTGGCCAAGACCGCGATCACCGCGTTGGTCACGTGGATCGCGGTGAACCTGCCGATCATGGTGATGTTCCCGCGCGGCTGGTCGGAGTTCTTCCGGCTCAACACCCGCCGCGGTGACGACATGGATTCGCTCTACAACGTCGTGAAGTCCTTCACCGGCTGGGGCGGTTTCGACACCAACCTCGGATTCTGGGAACCGCCGACGGTACTCAACACCGTCACGGCGGTGCTGTTCGTCTTGTGTTGTGCGGCAATCGCTTACGTCGCGTGGACGGCGCCGCAGCGGCCGCGACTGGCGCAGCTGGCGTTCCTCGTCGTCGCGGCGTTCCTGCTGACCAACAAGGTGTGGAGCCCGCAGTACTCGCTGTGGCTGGTGCCGTTGGCCGCGCTGGCGCTGCCGCATCGTCGAATCCTGTTGGCGTGGATGACCATCGACGCGCTGATCTGGATTCCGCGGATGCTGTACCTCTATGGCGATCCCAAACTCGGACTGCCCGAACAGTTCTTCACCACGACGGTGTTGCTGCGCGACATCGCGGTGATCGGCCTGTGCGCATTGGTTGTTCGCGCCATCTACCGACCCGAGATGGATCTGGTCCGCTGGGGCGGACGCGTGGACGATCCGTCGGGCGGCGTGTTCGACGAGGCCGGCGACAATTCGCCGCGCTGGTTGCCCGCCCGGTTGCGGCCCCGTCCGATCGCCGTCGACGAGCCCGATCCGGACCCCGAACCGGAGCTGGCGCCGACGGCATAAATGGGCTGCGTTCCGTCGCGCGCGGTGGCAGGGTCGAGACGTGACCGATCTGACCTTTTCTGACTCCGTCGTCGTCGACACCGATCCCGAGACGCTCTACGCCCTGGTCTCCGATGTGACCAACATGGGTAAGTGGAGCCCGCAGTGCAAAGAGTGCTGGTGGGAGGACGAAGACGGCGGCCCGGTGGCCGGCGCCTGGTTCAATGGCCGCAACGAAACCGCCGATCGGACCTGGGAGACCCGTAGCCAGGTGGTCGTCGCCGAGCCCGGCCGCGAGTTCTTCTGGGAGGTCAACGGCGGCTGGGTGCGCTGGGGCTTCACCCTCGATCCCGTCGACGGTGGCACCCGACTGACGCAGTCGTGGGAGTTCCTGCCGGCCGGTATCGAGGGCTTCCACGGGCGCTGGGGCGACGATGCCGAAGCCCAGATCGCACTCCGCTCGAAGTATGCGAAGGAAGGCATCCCGGTGACACTCGCGGCGATCAAGAAGACGGCCGAGGCCTAGGTTTCGCGGCCGCCGGGGCTGCCGCCGCGAGCGTGCACACCGGGGCTGCCGCCGCGAGCGTGCACACAGATCACGCAAGTCGCCGGCGCGGCGCGCTGGCTGCACGCTCGCGGCGTCCGCGCGCTCTCCCTCGGACTCAGCCCTGATACGGCGGCAGATACTGCGGAAAGCACTGTGGCGCAACCGGATTGCGGGGCGCCTGTATCCACGCGGTGGTTGACGGCAGCAACGCCAGGACCATCGTGGTGATCGGAAATGCCAGGCCGACAACGGCGCTGACGACACCTTCGGGCGAGTACCAGTCATCCGCCGTCACCGCGGTGGTGAACACGGCGGTCATCAGGTTGCTCACGATGGCCACCGCACATCCACTCACCACGAGCCACCGGCCGAGCATCTTGCGGCGAAAGAGCAGCACTGCGCCGGCGATGAGCAACACGCTCAGCACCGTGCCGAGTACGAGCCCGATGATCACCATGGCGACCATTCCGATGGCGAGGATGCCGAAGATGCTGTCGAGGAACTCGAGATCAGAGCGGTCGAAATTACTGCCGATCGACGCGATGACGATCAGGAAGAACAGCGAGACGGCGGTGATGCCGAGGCTGAGCAATCCGCCGAGTGCCGCCAGCACGCCGGCGGTGATCGCGGTGCCACCGCTCGGTTGGGCCGGCACCGCCGGCAGGGCGGGGTAGGCGCCCGGCTGCGGGTACTGCGGGTACGTCATGTTTTCCCTCTGGCGCCGGGTTGGTCCACTCAGCCCTGGTACGGCGGGTACTGCGGAAAGTATTGCGGCGCAACGGGAGTGCGCTTGGCCTGAATCCAGGCCACCGTCGAGGGTCGCAGTGCCAACACCATCGTCAGGATCGGAAAGAGTAGGCCTAGGAAGCCAAGTCGGGGACCGCCTTCGTATTCCGAGATGGCGTTATGCAACCCGTAGCTGATCACTGTCCCGCCGATGACCAGTGCGCATCCGGCGGTGATGAGCCAGCGGCTGGGCATCTTCCGCATGAACAACATCGTCGCGCCCACGATGAGCAACAAGGCGGCGACCAAGCCCGACGCGACGAAGACGATTGCGAGTGCGTACGTCCCGCCAGGGAAGGAAGCGGCGGACTCACTTCTGATCCGGGCGATCGAGGAGAAACCAGCTAGAGCCATGCCGCCATTCGCCAGCGCACCCAGGATCGACAGGACTGCCGCACCGATCGCTGTGCCGCCACTTGGCGGAGCCGGTGGCATGGGCGGATACCCGCCCGGATAACCAACTGGCTGCGGGTATCCCTGCTGGTAGACGGGCTGCGGCGGATAGCCCTGTGGATACCCCGGCTGCTGCGGGTGGCCGGGCTGCCCCGGAAATCCCTGGCCGTACGGCCCCTGTGGATACGTCATGCTTCCCCCTCGCTCAGCCCTGAGGCGGCGGATAGTACGGATACGGCTGCGGCGCAATGGGATTCCGCTTCGCCCGTATCCATCGGCCGGTCGAGGGCAGGAAAGTGAATACGACGGTCGCCACCGAGAAGATCATGATCGGGAGGGTGATCACCGCCCCGACGGTGCTATCCCCGTCCGCATTTGCGCCCAGGAAGGCTCCCAGTCCGAACGCGAAGATCGGCACGCATCCGACGCCGATGAGCCAGCGACCGGCCGGCTTGCGCGACAGCAGCATGAAGCCCCCAGCCAGGACGAGCAGACCGCCGACGACCGAGATCCCAAGGAACAGGTGGCCGACGTGTGCCGGAGAGCGGGTGGCGAACGGGCCCGGTTCCTTCGTGAGGGACTCCACCAAAGCCATGGCACCGAGGCCCCCATGCAGCAGTCCGCCCATGATCGCCAGCACGCCCGCGATGACTCCACCGATCCCGCCAGTCGACGCGGGCGGCACGGGAGCAGGCGGAAAACCGCCCGGATACGCCCCCGGATACCCGCCCGCCTGCGGGTATCCCTGCTGGTAGACGGGCTGGGGCGGATAACCCTGCGGATAACCCGGCTGCGGCGGGTGGCCGGGTTGCCCCGGATACCCCTGGCCATACGGCCCCTGCGGATACGTCATGCGTCCCCCTCGCCGACAATGATCGTCCACCCAGCCTAGCGAGCTTGACGCCTCCGTCAGGACAGCTCTTCCGAGCGCCGATTTCGCAGCTCAGGGGCTCTTCGGGTAACCTAACCCGGTTGCCGACGCAGGCGACCCTCCTGCCACGGAACACGCCGTGGCCGATACGACCATAGGAGGTGATGGGTTCCACATGCGTCCATACGAAATCATGGTCATTCTCGACCCCACACTTGACGAGCGCACCGTAGCTCCGTCGCTGGAGACGTTCCTGAACGTCGTCCGCAAAGACGGCGGCAGCGTCGAAAAGGTGGACATCTGGGGCCGTCGCCGGCTGGCTTACGAGATCGCCAAGCACGGTGAAGGCATCTACGCGGTTGTCGACCTGAAGGCCGAACCGGCCACGGTCAACGAGCTCGACCGTCAGCTGAACCTGAACGAGTCGGTGTTGCGTACCAAGGTCCTGCGGACCGACAAGCACTAGAAGCACCGAAGCTCTGCGGATTTGTCGCGGGCCTTGCGTAGGCTCGCGCCTAATTCACCCAATCCGTCCCAGGAGGATCTCGTGGCTGGTGACACCACCATCACCGTTATCGGAAACCTGACCGCTGACCCGGAGCTGCGTTTCACGCCGTCCGGAGCTGCTGTTGCGAACTTCACCGTGGCCTCGACGCCGCGGATGTTCGACCGGCAGAGCAACGAGTGGAAGGACGGGGAGGCGCTGTTCCTCCGCTGCAACATCTGGCGCGAGGCGGCCGAGAACGTCGCCGAGAGCCTGACCCGGGGGTCGCGTGTCATCGTGACCGGCCGGCTGAAGCAGCGCTCGTTCGAGACCCGCGAGGGTGAGAAGCGCACCGTGATGGAGGTCGAGGTCGACGAGATCGGCCCGTCCCTGCGGTACGCGACGGCGAAGGTGAACAAGGCCAACCGCAGTGGCGGTGGCGGTGGCGGCTTCGGCGGCGGCGGGGGTTCCCGTCAGTCCGCTGGTGGCGGCGCTCCGGCCGACGACCCGTGGGGCAGCGCCCCGGCTTCGGGTTCGTTCGGCGGCGCCGACGACGAGCCGCCCTTCTGATCCACGTAATTGGCTGGGCAACCAGCTAGACCCAGAAAGAGAAAGACATGGCCAAGGCCACCAAGCGGCGTCCGGCGCCGGAAAAGCCGGTCAAGACCCGCAAGTGCGTGTTCTGCTCCAAGAAGGCGCAGACCATCGATTACAAGGACACCGGACTGCTCCGGACCTACATCAGCGAGCGCGGCAAGATCCGTGCGCGTCGCGTCACCGGTAACTGCGTGCAGCACCAGCGCGACATCGCCATTGCCGTGAAGAACGCCCGCGAGGTTGCGTTGCTCCCGTTCAGCTCGTCGACTCGATAGGGAGGACTGAGAAAAATGAAGCTCATTCTGACCACTGAGGTCGACCACCTGGGTTCGGCCGGCGACACCGTTGAGGTTCGCGACGGCTACGGCCGTAACTACCTGCTGCCCCGCGGCCTGGCCATCGTGGCCACCCGCGGTGCCGAGCGTCAGGCCAACGAGATCCGTCGCGCGCGTGACGCCAAGACGGTTCGCGACCTGGACCACGCCAACGAGCTGAAGCAGGCGATCGAGGCCCTCGGCCCCGTGTCGCTGGCCGTCAAGGCCGGTGCCGACAGCGGCAAGCTGTTCGGTTCGGTGACCGCGGGCGACGTCGTCGCCGCGATCAAGAAGGCCGGTGGCCCGAACCTCGACAAGCGCACCGTAGAGCTGCCCAAGGCGCACATCAAGTCGGTCGGCACCCACAAGATCGCGGTGCGTCTGCACCCGTCGGTCAACGTGCCGGTGTCGCTGGCTGTCGTCGCCGGATAGGCACCCGGTAGCTCAAACAGCAGAACGCCCGGGTGGAGTCAATCTTTGGCTTCGCCCGGGCGTTTTCTGTTGACAGTGGGCGAATTTTTTACGCCAATCTGCAAACAGTGATCTACGCCGGCTGTTAACCTACGCGGCCCTTTTCTGCCACGCGTACGCAACACAACACGCCCGAGATGGCTACCCGGCACGACACGCCGCACCAATTCTCATACACAGGCTCACAGGCGATATATAGGCTGTTGACCTGCAGGGTTGGGAATTTACCCGCTGGTATTCCACAAGTTCTCCCCAACCCGTCAACATCGTTGTCCACGTCTTTCCACATTTCATCCCCAGGGTTATCAACAGGGGTGGTTTCGGGAGGCTCCAGCAACGTCTAGCGTGATGCGTCGCGCGACAGGTGAGTGGCTTGCGGGTCCGACTTGTCGGGGCGGTGAAGTACGGTCACAGGTAGCTCGTTCGAACGTTTGTTTGACATCGATTTTCGGGGAGGAGGAGCGCTTCGTGGCTGTCGCTGACGACCTGGGTCGTTCCGACATGGAGGAGCCGCCCAGCGAGGATTTCGGCCGTCAACCGCCGCAGGACATGGCTGCCGAGCAGTCGGTCCTCGGTGGCATGTTGCTGTCCAAGGACGCGGTCGCCGACGTCCTGGAGCGCCTGCGTCCCGGCGACTTCTACCGCCCCGCGCACCAGAACATCTACGACGCCATCCTCGATCTGTACGGCCGGGGTGAGCCCGCTGACGCCGTCACGGTCGCCGCCGAACTCGACCGTCGCGGACTGCTCAAGCGCATCGGCGGCGCGCCGTATCTGCACACCCTGATCTCCACGGTGCCCACCGCGGCCAACGCCGGCTTCTACGCCGGCATCGTGGCGGAGAAGGCCACGCTGCGCCGCCTCGTCGAGGCCGGCACGCGCGTCGTGCAGTACGGCTACGCGGGCACTGAGGGTGCCGATGTGGCCGACCTCGTGGACCGCGCGCAGGCCGAGATCTACGACGTCACCCAGACCCGCAGCAGTGAGGACTTCACCGTCCTGGAGGAGCTGCTGCAGCCCACCATGGACGAGATCGACGCCATCGCGTCCCAGGGCGGTATCTCGCGCGGTATCCCGACCGGTTTCACCGAGCTCGACGAGATCACCAACGGTCTCCACCCGGGCCAGATGATCATCGTGGCCGCGCGCCCCGGTGTCGGTAAGGCGCTGGCGCTCGACACCCCGCTGCCCACGCCCGGTGGCTGGACCACCATGGGTGATGTCTCGGTGGGCGACGAGCTGATCGACGCCAACGGTCAACCCACCCGCGTGGTCGCCGCGACTCCCGTCATGGAGGAGCGCCCGTGCTACGAGATCGACCTGTCCGACGGCACCACCATCGTGGCCGACGCGTCGCACCAGTGGCCGACCGGCCGCGGCATCGTCACCACCGCGACCCTGCGGCCCGGCGCTGACCGCCTCGAGCCGGCACTGACCGCCGGCGGGCTGGCGGTGCTCACGCGGCCCGTGACGATCACCGATGTGCGCCGGGTGGAATCGGTGCCGGTGCGCTGTGTCGAGGTCGACAACCCGGCCCACCTGTACCTGGCCGGGCGGTCGATGGTGCCGACGCACAATTCGACGATCGGGCTGGACTTCATGCGGTCCTGCTCGATCAAGCACCAGCAGGCCAGCGTCATCTTCTCGCTGGAAATGAGCAAGACCGAGATCGTCATGCGACTGCTCTCGGCCGAAGCCAAGATCAAGCTCGGTGACATGCGCTCGGGTCGCATGAGTGACGACGACTGGACCAAGCTGGCCCGCCGCATGAGCGAGATCTCCGAGGCGCCGCTCTACATCGACGACTCGCCGAACCTGACCATGATGGAGATCCGGGCCAAGGCCCGCCGTCTGCACCAGAAAGCCAACCTGCGGCTCATCGTCGTGGACTACATGCAGCTGATGACCTCGGGTAAGAAGTTCGAGTCCCGGCAGCAGGAAGTCTCGGAGTTCTCGCGGTCGCTGAAGCTGATGGCCAAGGAACTCGAGGTTCCCGTGGTCGCCATCAGCCAGCTGAACCGTGGTCCCGAACAGCGCACCGACAAGCGCCCGCAGGTGTCGGACCTTCGTGAGTCGGGATCGCTGGAGCAGGACGCCGACATGGTCATGCTGCTGCACCGCCCGGACTCCATCGACCGCGACGACCCGCGCGGTGGTGAAGCCGACATCATCCTGGGCAAGCACCGTAACGGCCCGACCGCGAATATCACTGTGGCACACCAGCTTCACTTCTCGCGGTTCACGAATATGGCGAGGTAGTTCTCGGCAGCTCTCACCAGTGATGCCGGAGTGTCGAGGAACGTCAGCTTCCTCGCGGGATATCGCCGAGGTCGGCTCATTTCCTCGGCGCTTCTCGACAAGTCCATCATGACCCCGCCCAAATTCGGGGTGGAAGCGCGGTGGCCGTTGCGGATTGATAGCCAACAGGTCGCCCACCGGCGCTAGCCGGTGATTTCGGTGAGGGAAAGGTCTTGCCCGACTGGTCATTTCGGGGAAACCGCGCATCGGACACCGTTCGGCAAATCGTGGCAGACCACTACCACGGGTGGCGTGAACCCGCCCGCGAAGTCTCGACGGAGATTGAACCGAGTCCCGATACGGAAATGGTCGTGCGGGAAATTGATTCCGCATGGCGGCGGCGATCGTTGGGGGGCTCAGGCAGCTCTCGTGCAGTTCTTGCGGTTCCTGCCGACCATGGCCTGCGTGACGGCGGACACGTCGGATCGCCCATGTGAGCCCGAACACCATGCAGGCCAACAGGTTTCGACAAGCCGTCGATACCGCGTTTAATGACAGGGCGTTTGGCCTAGCGGGCCGGCAAAGGGGGGTGGTGCAGTGGCGGGTCCCGACTCGGGGAGCGACCTCGATGGATTGCCGCCGCCGCCAATCGCCGAGGGGCAGGTCCATGCCCCGTTGAACCCCGACCGTAGCCCGCCGTACCAGGCGGCAGCGGTTGGGCTGGTGCTGTTCTTCGTGCTGGTGCTGGCGCTGACTTGGTCCCAGTTCCGAGGCTATTTCGACACCAAGGCCCAGCTGTTCGTGGTGTACAACCGGTCCGGGTTGTCGATGGATCCTGGTTCCAAGGTCACCTTCAACGGGGTGCCGATCGGCCGGTTGCAGGCCGCTGAGGCCCAGTCTGGGAATGATGGCCGGGCTCAAGCCAAACTTGTTCTCAGCGTCGATCCGCAGTACTTGGACCTGTTGCCGAGCAACGTGGACGTCAAGCTGTTGGCCACCACCGCGTTCGGCAACAAGTACATCGCGTTCACCTCGCCGGCCAACCCGTCGCCACAGCGCCTCAAAAGTGGTGACGTGATCAACGCCAGTGGCGTCACCACGGAGTTCAATACGCTGTTCGAGACCATCACCGCGATCTCCGGGCAGGTGGACCCAGTCAAGCTCAACCAAATTCTGACCGCCGCGGCTCAGGCTCTCGACGGGCTGGGGGACAAGTTCGGACAGTCCTTGGTCAACGGCAACGACATCTTGGGTGACATCAACGCGCGGATGCCCGTATTGCGGCATGACATCAAGGCCTTGGCCGACCTATCGCAGTTGTACGCCGACGCATCCCCGGATCTGTGGGACGGCCTGGCGAACGCGGTCACGACGGCCCGCACCCTCAATGATCAGCGCGGCAATCTGGACCAGACGTTGGTCGCTGCGGTCGGGTTCGGCAACACCGGTGGCGACATCTTGGAGCGAGGTGGTCCGTACCTGACCCGGGGCGCCGAGGACTTGCTGCCGACGACCCGGTTGCTGGACAAGTACAGCCCCGAGTTGGACTGTCTGTTCCGCGGCTTCGCCTCCGGTGCGCCGGCCGCGGCCAAGGGCCTCGGCGGTAACGGTTACTCGCTGGCCATGCACATGGAACTGGTCGGCACCGCCAACGCCTATGTCTACCCAGACAACCTGCCTCGGATCAACGCCTCCGGCGGTCCGATGGGTCGCCCGGGTTGTTGGACGGTCACCAAGGACATCTGGCCGATGCCCTACATGGTGATGGACACCGGCGCGTCGATCGCGCCGTACAACCACTTCGGCTTGGGCTCGCCGTTCGCGTCCGAGTACATCTGGGGACGTCAAGACGGGTCGAGCACCATCAACCCCTGACCCAAGCGTCGCCCGACGGCTCCCGTAGGCGCGGCTCTTCCGCTAGCTGATGACCACGCGCGTGGTTGACGGCCATGGTTGGACAGCGCAGGCGCCACTTTTGTAGCCTCCTGGACAACTAAGGCACATGGGCAGTCGGCTCGACGGAGCAGACGTCGACAGCGTCGAAGGATGCGCAGTCTTGAAGGTTCACTCACCGCTTGTGGCGAATGACGCCGCCCGCAAGCCGGTGGTCGGTGCCATCGCGGGACTGGTCGCACTGAGCGTGGTGTGGGCTGGCGTGGCGCAGGCCGACCCGCCCCAGGATGGGTTGGCACAGCTCAACGAGCTGTCCCGCCAGGTCGAACAGCTGTCCGACACCATCCGCAATGCGCAGCCGGATCTCGACGCGAAGCTGCAGTCGCTGAGTCAGGCGGACAAGAAGCACTCCGACGATCTCGCCGGCCTCGAGGCGACCAAAGCCCAACTGAACGCCTACCAGCAGGACGTGGACCAATATGCCGCTGCGGCCTACATGGGTGGGCGAACCGACGGCGTCAGCGCCATTCTGACCGCGTCGTCGCCCGCGAACCTGATCGCCGCCCTGGCCGTCCAGCGGGTGGTGGCTACCGAGATCTCCGCGCAGATGCGGGGCTTCCGTCAGGCCTACCAGGACGCGCAGGCCAGCGAGGAGGCCTCGGCAAAGTCCGCGGCTGACGCGAAGGCGGCCGTCGACGCGGCTGCTGCGGTCCGAGCGGACTTGCAGAACATGCGGGCTCGGCTGCGTAAGCAGATGGCCGCTGTCAGCGCGAGCTATGCCGCGTTGCCCCCGGCCCAGCAGGCGGGAGTGGTCCTCCCGACGGCAGCCGTCACGGCAGCGTTGGGCCCGATCGCGCCGATCCCCACGGTCGGGATGAGCGGTTTGGTCCCCAACGCGAGGGCGATCGTGGACTACATCATGGCCACCTACCCCGGCGTGAAGTCGATTGGTGGCGTGCGCGCAGATCGGCTTCCCGACCACCCGAGCGGGCATGCGGTGGACATCATGATCGGCTCGGACATGGGTCTCGGGGACGAGATAAAGGCCGATCTCGAGAGTCAGGCGGGACGCTTCGGCATCTCCTACACAATGTGGCGGGTGGCTGCCCACTTCGACCACGTCCACGTGACCGTCTCCTGAAGATCCGTTATTTCGCAAGGTCCCCTCGGACTGGTCGGCCGTGACATCGGGCCGGGCCGCCTGGCCGGAGGCCTTCAACTGCCGGCTTGAGTAGCGCTGCCGCTATGTGCTCGGGATCACGTAATTCGCACGTTCGGCTTGAGCCACCGGTCACGACTAACCCATATACGGCGGTTGCTGGCCGCAACCGCTCACGAGATGAACGCCAAGTCGACGATTGCCGCCAGCGCAGTCGTTCACCAATCTCGAAGGGGGAACTGGAGCAACATGTTTAGCCGTGTACTAGCCCTTGCCGGTGCCGCTGCGGTTCTCGGCGCGCTGCTATCTACAGCAATCCCTGTGCAGCTGGGAGCTGTGGACCGGTTTGGAACGCCGATTCCCTGCGGGACCGGCTTTCGCCCGGACTTCGAAGTCGCCCGAGTACAAGACCAGATCAATTTGGATCTGCACACCAACCGCGGGCCCATGTTCGCGCCGAGCAACTATGTCGAGCAGTGCCAGTCGATACTGGCTGACCGTCAGTCGACGACGCTGCCGGTTGGCGCCGGTGGAGTGGTGGCCCTCATCGCGGCCGTGGTCCTGTGGAGTCACCGCCGTCCGCAGGCGGGCGAGGAACCTGCCATGGCGCCTGTGCTGACGCCGCCGTTCAGCCGAGAGGCTGCGTTGTCGTAGCAGCAGGCGCACTTCGGCGCGACGGTTCTGGAGCGGCGGCGGCCGCAGGCCTGAGCAGTCGGTGTGCGATCACGCCGATCACCAGCGCCCAGAACGCCGCACCGACACCGGCCACCGTCGTTCCCGAGGCGGCAACGATCAGCGTCACCGCTGCGGGGAGTCGCGCCGATTCGTCGGCCATTGCTCCCGCGCAGGCGCCGGCAAAAGCACTGAGTAGTGCCACACCGGCAACGGCCTGCACGACACCCGCCGGGGCCGCGAGAACAGCCGCTGTCAGTCCGGTGGAGACCAGGCCGAGCCCGCAGTACACCGCCCCCGTCGTGAACCCGGCGATCCAGCGGCGCCGGGGGTTCGGATCGGCGTCCGGTGCGGCCGCCAACGCGGCGCTGATCGCGGCCAAGTTGACGGCGTGTCCGCCGAACGGAGTCGCCAGCAAGGAACCGATCCCGGTCACCGTCAGCGCCGGACGCCAGGGAACGCGGTAACCGAAGCCCGACATGACAGCGACGCCGGGGATGTTCTGCGCTGCCATGGTCACGATGTACAGCGGCACAGCGATGCCGGTGAGCGCTTGCATGGTGAAGGTGGGAGCCGTGACCTGCAGGTGGGGGATCCATGCAGTGGCTGCGGGCAGGGCGTGGTTGCGGACCAGTGTCACCGTGATCACCACCAGGGCGGCGCCGAACGCGGCCGGTACGGCCCAGCGGGGCCGGAGCGCGATCATGATCAGCCACACCACCAGCACCGGTGCGATCGCACCCGGATCGTGGGCCAAGGCGGTAACTGGAGCGACGCACAGCGGGAGGAGGACCCCCGCGAGCATCGCCTGAGCGACGGGATTGGGGATGCGGGTGACCAGGCGCGCGAGCGCCGGCCAGAGGCCCGTCGCCAGCAGCAGCACCGCCGTGAGCGCGAACGCGCCGACGGCCGCGGGCCACCCGCCGGCCACCGCACCGGTCGTGACCAGCAGCGCCGCGCCGGGCGTCGACCACGCACTGGTGATCGGCATCCGGAACCGCCACGACAGCAGCATCGATGACGCGCCCATCGCCAAACTCACCGCCACCAGACCCGAGGCCGCCTGTTGCGGATTTGCGCCCGCTGCCCGCAGCCCCGCGAGTACCACCGCGAACGACGACGTGAAGCCGACCAGGGCGCACACCACGCCGGCACTGATCGGGACTGCCTTCGAGACGTCCTGTTCCATCCGCACCCTCCGTTCTGAATACGGAACGTTCTGTAAACAGAACGTACCATGAAGAGATGTATGCGGGAGAGGTCGGTCGCCGGTTGCGAGAGCTGCGGGTGGAGCGGGGTCTGAGCCTGTCCGAGCTCGCCCGCCGAGCCGGGGTGGGCAAGGGGTCGTTGTCCGAGATCGAGTCGGGCGGCCGCAATCCCACGGTCGAGACCCTCTATGCCCTGTGTGAACCCCTGGATGTGCCGCTGACCGCGCTGGTCGGCGAGACCCCGGGCGTGCACCCAGCCGCCGACGGCGGGATGCGCACGGTGCTGCTTTCGGTGCGGCACCTGCCCCGGGTGACCGTTGAGGTGTTCCGCCTGGAGTTCCCCGATGGCGCCGAGCACATCTCGCCGTCGCACGGGGTCGGCGTTCGCGAGCACCTCACGGTTGTCGATGGCAAGGTGCTGGCCGGGCCGGTCGGTGAGGAGAGTCTGGTCGAGGAGGGGGCGACGCTGAGTTGGCTGAGCGATCGCCGCCACCGGTTCGCCGCTCCCGATGGTGCTGCTGAAGCGGTAGTGGTGATCACCACCCCGCGGTGAGGGCCGGCGGAAGGAAGCCGGGCCGCCCGGCTAGGAAGGGAAATCCGCGCTGCGAGAGAGTCTTTCGTTCGCCCGGATGTCGGCCAGGTTCTGCTCCAGCGCATCGATCACGGCGTCGTATCCGCTGTTGCCCAGGACCAGCCGGCGGGGCGGCGGGTCCTGGGCCATCGCCGCGAGTACCGCACGAGCTCCGCGGCGAGGGTCGCCGGGCTGCGCACCGTCCATCCCGACGAAGGTGGCACGGACCTGCTCCAGCATGTCGTGATATTCCGGAATTGCCTCAGCGACAGGCTCATTGGCGAAGCCGGCGTAGGCATTCGTGCGGAACGCTCCGGGTTCGACCGTCAAGACGGAGATGCCCTGTGCGGCGACCTCGTCGCGTAGCGCATCGGTGATGGCTTCGATGGCGAACTTCGTCGCGCTGTAGTAGCCGAATCCGACGGCCGACACGAGCCCGGCCACCGAGGACACGTTGACGATCCACCCGCTTCCGCGGGCGCGCATGCCTGGCAGCACGGCGCGCGTCACGGCCAGCACCGCAAAGAAGTTCAGTTCGAACATCGCCCGCAACGAGGTCTCGTCCATTCCCTCGATCGATCCGTACCAACCGCGACCCGCATTGTTGACCAGCACATCGATACCGCCGAAGTGCTCCTCGGCCGCGCGCACCGCGCGCTGTACCTGCGCTGCATCGGTGAGTTCCAGCGGCACGACGAGAACGGCGTCACCGTACTGTTCGGCCCAGGTCGCCAGCTCCTGCGGGCGCCGGGACGTCAGCACCACACGGTCTCCCGTCTCGAGCGCCGCTTCGGCGAAGGCCACCCCGAAGCCGCCGGGCGTACCGCCGGTGATGAACCATCTCCGGCTCATGGCTCGATCACCAACCGGCTGATCGACTCGCCGTCGAGGGTGAAGCGGAAACGGAGGTCGACGACCCCGCCGGGGAAGTCGCCCTCCAGATGCTGACCGACGTCGATGGTCGTGTCGGTGGTGGTCGCCCCGGTGAACTCGGAGGTATAGGTGTACTCGCCGGCTGAGGCGGTCAGCCAGGCTCCAATCTCGTGACGGCCTGTGTAGTCGCGCCCCTCATCGGTCACGACCGCATCGGCGGTGAAGGTGGCAACCGCGCGGCCGTCCTGCGGGGTGCTGAGCGCGGTCATGAACGTCTTTATGTTGTCCGGGAGGCCATCCCAATCTGTGGTCATGACCTCACGGTGGAGCTTCCTGTAGGGGGAGGGTCAAGTCGGGGCCGCGATGTTGACCTTGCCCTAGGGGGAGACTGCAGGATGGCCTCAGCCGATAACGCGGGCGGCGGATCGCATGAGGAGGACGGCGTGGGCGCACAGGTTTCGATCGGTGACTTCGCCGTGATGACCAGCCTGAGTAGGAAAGCGCTACGGCACTACCACGACATCGGGATCCTCGAACCGGCACACGTCGACGCGTACACCGGCTACCGCTTCTATGACACCAGCCAGGTCGACCATGCACACATCATTCGCCGGTTTCGATCCCTCGGCATGTCCATTCCCGACATCAAAGCGCTGCTGACCACAGACGACGCCGCGACGCGCACCCAGATCATCACGGCTCATCTCGAACAGATGGAGGTCCAGCTGCAACAGACGCGTGACACCGTTGGCGCGCTGCGCGAGTTGCTTTCGCCCGTGCAGACTCCCGCCTTCGTGGCAGTGCGCCATGAGCCGGCACTGGCCGTGTGGTCCATCGGCGCCACCATCGAGGTATCCGAGATCGACAGCTGGTTCGCGGCGACGCTGAGGACACTGCGAGACGCAGTTGCCGCAGTAGGCGCACCGTCCCTCGTCGTGCCTGGCGGCCTCTACGACCGGGCGCTCTTTCTCGAATCACGCGGCCACGCAACCCTGTTCGTTCCCGCGCCGCAATCGGCGGAGCCTCCGGACGGTGTCCGCGCGGAGGTGTTACCCAAGGCCGAATACGCGGTGCTCACCCACTCCGGTGGTCACGACGAAAGCATCGACCGCAGCTACGGGGCACTGGGCAAATACGCGAACGAGCACCTGATCAGCGGCCAGGGTCCGATCCGTGAACACTACCTCGGCGGAACACCCGCAGCTCCAACAACATTCACCGCTACGGAGATCTGCTGGCCGGTCTTCAGCACCACGCCGCCGCCGGACTGACAGCAGCCCGCGACCAGACCGACACCGTCGATCGTCAGCGGTTCGTGTCCGTGCGGCACAAGTGCTCTCGTAGCCTGCCTGCGGACCACGGCGTGAGACGGAACCGGCCGTCCCGAATGACGGCGACGGCGACGTCATCGACGTCCAAGCCCGAATGGTCGGTGGGCGAGAAGGCGTATCGGCCGGCAGCCGTTACGTACGTCAGCGTTTCCATCGCGTCCCGGACGGCGCCACGGTCGTCGGTGCCCGCGGCTTCGATCGACGCCGCGATGAGTTTGGCGGCGACGTAACCGTCGACGGCGAACTGCGATGGGAGCGCGCCATGGCGCTGTTCGAAGGGTGCGGTCAGGGCTTCGATCGTGAGTCGCATCGTCGGCTCTGGTACGTCTGAACCGATGCTCGCCAAGGACGTTCCGACGATGATGCCCTCGGCGGCGGGTCCGACCGAGTCCACAAATCCCGGGCTTGCTGCCCCGATCCCCATCACCATCGGCATGCTGAGCCCGGCGGCTCGAAAAGCCAGTGCCAAACCCGTTGCCGGTGGGCCGGTCACCCAAGCCATCAACGCCTGTGCCGAGCTCTCGGCGAGCCGGCGGACTACCGGACCGAAATCGTCGGTGTCCACGTTGACGGACACGACGGCGACGGCCGCGATGCCGTGACGACTGAGCATGGCTTTCTGGGCCGCCCAGGCATCCCGGTTGAACGCGCTGTCGGCATCGATGACGACCGCGATCTCGGTGATGCCGGCGCCGTGAAGGAACCGCAGCAGTTGCTCGGCCACCAGATGCCCGGGCGGCGGCGTCATGAAGGCGTACGGCCGCACGGGATCGACCTGCGTGTGCGCGGCACCAGTTGAGACATAAAGCAATTGGTGTCCGTCGGTGTGTGGCAGGACGGCGAGACTGGCATTCGAGAACGAAGTGCCGATAACCGCGACTGTTCGCAGACCGGCGAGCCGACCGTAAGCATCGACTGCGCCCTGCGGGAGGCTGCCGTCGTCTTCGACGCGCAACTCGATACGGCGTCCGAGCACGCCGCCAGAGTCGTTCAGTTGTTGCACCGCCAGCTCGGCGCCGGCCAAGTTCTCCAACCCCATGTAATTGGAGCCGGTCAGTGATGCGATCTGACCGAGCACAAGGGGGCGGGCGGCAGGGGTGGGCGTCATCTGCGCGCTCAGCGTGGCGCCACAGTGCGGGCGTGCGCCGGCGCGTAGCGGTCGCCGACGATGGTTCCCGGTGCGAAAGCCGCTGAGAGATAGGCAGATTCGTCGGCGCTGAGGGCGACGTTGGTGGCGGCAAGATTCTCGGCCACATACTCGGCGCGCTTGGTCCCGGGAATCGTCACCACCGGGAAGGGGCGCGAAAGCAGCCAGGCCAACGCCAATTGGCCCGGGCGGCAACCTTTTTGATCGGCCAGCTCGTTCAGTGCAGCCACGGGAGCCAGGTTCGTCTCCAGGTTCTCCGCGGTGAAGCGCGGGTTGGTGGCGCGCAGATCGCCCTTCGCAAAGGTTGCGTCGGCAGCCAACGCTCCGGTGAGTGCGGAGCGGCCCAGCGGGCTGTAGGCGACCAGCGTTATCCCCAACGCAGCACACGTCTCCGCGATACCGCCCTCGACGCCGCGTTCCCACAGGGAATACTCGCTCTGCAACGCCGCTATCGGATGCACCGTCCGTGCTCGGCGCAAGGTCTCGGGCCCCACCTCGCTGAGACCGATCGCGCGGACCTTGCCCGCACCGACCAACTCGGCCATGGCCCCGACCGTTTCCTCGATAGGGACGCGCGGATCGAGGCGGTGACAGTAATACAGGTCGATCACGTCGGTACCGAGACGCCGGAGACTCGCTTCACAAGCGGCGGTCGCATACTCGGGCCGCCCGTCGATGGCGATCCCGTCGTTGGTGTCGTTGATCCGGGCGGCGAACTTGGTGGCCAGCACCACCTCGTCGCGACGTCCGGAAATGGCCTTGCCAATCAGCTCCTCGTTGTGGCCGAACCCGCGGATCGGGACGCCCCAGGTGATATCGGAAGCGCCGTAAACGTCCGAAGTGTCGAGGTGGTCCACGCCCAAGTCGAGCGCTGCACGGATGGTTCGCATCGACGTCGAATCGTCGGCGTCTCCATAGCTCTGCGACATCCCCATGCAGCCGAGACCGACCGGCCGAACACGGAGGTCCGAATGGCCGATCTGCACCCGTGCCATGCCATCAACAGCCGTCACTGTCGAACCCCTTCGCAATAAGTGATAGTTTCACTATCAGATAGTACGCCTGGAAATGGAGCCGACGATGAGACGAGATGCGGCAGCCAACCGCAGCCGATTGGTCGTCGCTGCCGAGGACGTGTTTGCGCAGCACGGCCCGCAGGCGACTTTGGAGGACGTCGCCCAGGCCGCCGGGATCGGTCCGGCAACGCTCTATCGACGGTTCCCCAACAAGGAGGCGCTGGTCCGCGAAGTGTTGAGCGAGTTCTTCGGGCGCCTACTGACAGCTGCTGAGGAAGCGCACGCGGCACCCGACGAGCAATGCCTGAGCGTCTTCCTCCACACCGTGGGTGCCGAGCTCGTCCGCAAGAGCGGGTTGTCCGCCTTTCTGTGGGGCGACCTCGCGCCACAGCACCTCGTGGAGGAACTCCGGCAGCAGTCAGCAGCCTTGCTGTCGCGCGGGCAGCGATCCGGCGCGATCCGGCGGGACGTGACGACCGCAGACGTGACCGCAACCATCTGGGCGCTCCGCGGCATCGCCGCGGCCGGCGGTGGCGACGACATTTGGCGGCGACACCTCGACACCGTCCTGCGCGGGTTCCATCCGGCCAGCTAGAGGCGCACCCGCATCCAGTCGACCAGAGCCGCAGCGTCCTCACCGGACAACTCGACGCCGAAGGTGTCGGCCAACAAGGTTGGTACGTCAGAGATCTCGACGTCGCGTGTGGAGCAGGTTCCGTCGGGATTCGTTGTGGTCCACGTAGTTCCGTCGAGCACGTGCTGGACGTCGGCAGCGAATCGCTGAACGAACGGCCGGGTGGTGAACGGTGAGCGCGGTGAGGTCGACACGAAGTGGTTGCCGACGGCGTAGTCGATCGGATACTGCGGGTCGAGCGTGAAGACGTGCCGGTCGAGCCATCCGACCGTGCCATCGACGCTCGACCGCTGCCACAGCGTCCACTCGTCGGGATGGAACACCTCGGTGTCGGCGCCGAGGGGAGCCGAGGACAGGCGTAACTGCCAGCCGTCTTGATCGACCTCGTTACCCGCGATCAGCTCGATGGGTTCGAGTGGCCCGCGGCCGAATCCGACATCACACAGCCGGCGCCGACCGTCGTCGAACTCGACAACGATCAGCGCGTGGGTGCGCGGGCGCGCGGTCCCCTCCGCGCCCAGGGTGACGCGCCCGCCGAGCGCGGTGAACCGGAAACCGAGCCGCTCCAGGGCCGCTGCGAACACCGTCACGTGCTCGTAGCAGTAGCCGCCGCGGCGGTACTGAATCATCTTGTGCTGCAGGGTGTTCAGATCGAGGAGGATCGGCCGGCCGAGCATGATCTCGAGATTCTCGAACGGAATCGAGGTGGTGTGGGCCCGGTGCAGAGCGGCCAGGGTCGCGGCGGACGGGAGTCGCTCGCCCTCGAAGCCGATGCGCGCGAAATAAGCGTCAAGATCGAGTTCGTCGCCATGCCACGTGGTCACAAACCCACGATAGTCAGCGGTCTGCAGACCCATGCTTACCTGGGTCTACGTGAGGCGGCCTCGACCGCAGGCAGGTAGATGAGGTCCACCAGCTCGGCAAGGGCGCTGCGCTCAATGGTGTTGTGTGCGAGCAACAATTCGTTGCGCATGAGTGCCAGAATGCCGGTGGCCACGCGGTCGGGAATCCTGGCCGGTCCGATCTCGCCTCGATCGCGCGCGGCGTCCAGTGCGCGGCGAATCGTATGGTCGGTGTGTGCGGCCACCTTCGCTTGGAAAGTCTCCAGGGTGGCTTCGTCGGCTTCGGCGATGAGGTTGCGGTAGGTGTCGAGCCCGATCTGTTGCCACTGATCGACCAGGGATTCGACCATCCTGAGGATGTCCTCGCGAAGCCCCTTGGACGACGCCACCTCGAACGGTGGGGTACGCAGCGTCGGAAGCGCGTCGGTGACCATCTGTGCGCGAGAACGATAGCGGCGGTAAAGAACTGGCTTGCCCGTCTGCGCGCGGCGCGCGACGCCTTCGAAGGTGACGCCGGCGTATCCGTGTTCGGTCAGCTCAGCCCACGTGGCGTCTCGGATGGCGGACATCAGCGCGTCGTCCCGGCGTCGTGACACCGGCCCGGGCGGTACGGCCGCTTCTCGATTAGGCACGTTGCGTATCTTAACGGCCCGCGCTACCGTGAAAGTAGGAAACGCTCCGTATCTTATGGGCACCGCCGAGAAGCACCCTTTTGAAGCGAAGGTGAGGATTCATGGCTGTTCGACTGCCAAGCCTGGAGGACCTCGATCCCGCGCAACGCGAGGTCTATGACCTGTTTCCGGCCAACCTGTCGCGAGGTTTGGTCATGACGAGGTCCAGTGCGAAGCCGTATCTGTCACTGGGGCTTTCGTTCCGGACGGGCGCGCTTGCGGCCGACACGCGGGAGCTGGTGATCTTGCGCGTCGGCGCGATGACGAACGCCCCGTACGAGCTCCATCACCACGTGCCCGAAGCGCGAGCAGCCGGGGTGCCGGAGTCGATGATCGACGGCGTCGTGTCAGGAGCCACAGAGTTCGGAGACCGTCGCGTCAACGTGCTCATCGCGTTCGTCGATGACCTGCTGGCGCAGATCAAGGACGGCGGGGCGAGCACGGAAGCGATGCAGGAGTTCTTCTCCGACAACGAAATTGCCGAGATCACCCTGCTGGCCGGCCACTACGTGATGACCGCGATGTTCATCAAGACCCTCGGCATCGTCCCCGAAGAGGGCGGCATTGACGCGGCGAACATTTTGGTGGACGCCACCGCCAAGCTGCACGACGAACGAGCAAAGGACGAACGATGACCGACGAAATCCCTTTCGAGGAAGGCCTATTCGACCTCGGTGGGGGAGCCCATGTTTTCCTGTCCGGCAATGAAGCCCTCGGCTTGGCCAATGCCGGCCTGGTGGTGAGCGCGGGCGAAGCGCTCGTCATCGACACCCTCTACGACGTGCAACACGCACGAGCGATGTGCGCACAGATGGACGTACTGACCGAGTCAGCGCCGGTGCGGTACGTCTTCAACACCCACACCGACGGTGACCACTTCTTCGGCAATCAGGTATTCGCCGCTGATACCGAAATCATCACCACCGAGGCCGCCAGTGCGCTGATGACTCAGGCGCATGCCGACCTCACCACGAAACTGCTCAACACCGATACCCAGCCGGGCGGTCCGCTGCAGGCCCTCGCACCACTCGGGCGGCCGTTCGACTTCTCCGAAGTACGGGTTCGTGCCGCCGACACCACCTTCAACGGTGAAAAGGCCTTGAGAGTCGGCAGAATCGACGTCGAACTCCACGAACTGGGGCCGGCGCACACCGTGGGCGACGCCATCGCCTACCTCCCCGAGCTGGGTGTGCTGTACGCCGGAGATCTGTTGACGCACAACCCGGTTGCGGTCACCTGGTCGGGCTCGATCCCGAATTGGATCAGGGCGCTCGAGCGCATCCGCGCGTTCGGAGCCCGGACAGTCGTCGCCGGGCACGGTCCCGTCCTGATCGGGCCCGAGATCAACGCGGCCATCGACCGCGGCATCCGGTTCTGGTCTACCCTGCACACCGACGCCACCCGCCTGTACGACCACGGTGTGCCGGTGGCCGAAGCGGTCGCTCGCATCGACATCCAGAACTACCCGGAAGCCGCTGCGACACTTCCGATCATCGTCACCGCGATCTACCACGAACGTGACCCCGGCATCCCGTACCTGGACCTGACGCAGGCCATCGAGTCCATCGCCGCGCAGCTCGCGCGCGCGCACGGCTAGGAGCGCCCCGCCCCTTCACTCGATGTCGTGAGGTGCCTGATGCTCCGGCAGGGCGGCGACGTCTTCGTCCTCGGACACCAGGCAGGCGCGGCAGAAGTCGACGCCGAACGGGGTGAGGTGGATCGAACGGCGGACGACTTTGTGCGCGCGCACCGAGTGCATCGCGGCCAGCACGTCCGGTTGGGCCTCGACAACCTGGTATTCCAGCGGGTCGCGTAGTTGCTCCTGCGAGAACCAGATCAGTCCCAGCCGGAACAGGTTGTTGAGGTAGGCGGGCACGTTGTCCAGATAGCGCAGGCCCGCCCGCGGGCCGATCATGTTGAGGCCCGGAGCCACCAACCGCGAGGACACCATGCCGATGGGGCCGCCCGTGCGGACGTCGACCGCCGGCTGTGGGCCGCCGCGCAGGAGAAGCAGGAGGATGCGGGCCTCGTCGGGCGCCATCTCCTCGAGGATGCGGGCGTAGGCGGGGTGGCCGCGTTCGGTGTTCCACACGTCGCGCGAGCGGGTCAGCAGCGCCTGCCCCTGAGCACGCAACGACTGCTCCATTTGGCGTTGGCGCTCTTCGTCTTCCTGCTGGTGTGACACCGTGTGCGTCGTCGTCGCGGTGTCGGTGAGCGAGGCGCTCACCTGGACGACGGCCTGCGACACCGAGACACCGTTCGAGACGGCCTTGGCCACCTCGCCGAAAACGGTGCCGGCCTGCGCGACGCCGGAGATCAGCTCGCGTGCGGTGTCGGCCGCCGATGCCGGGTCGGCGACTATCTCGAGTGCGCGGCGGCCCGTCTTGAGCCCGGCAACGAGGGTCCATTCCGCCGTGCGTACCCAGGCCGTTGCGGCCAGGCGAACGAGGCCGGGCAGTGCTTCGCCGATCTCGCTCGCGGGTAGGAGCGCCGCGGACGGTTCCGATGGGGGAGAGAATGTGGCGCTGACTGGTCCCCACTGGGCGTGGCGTCGTCTGGGCGGCTGGCGTCGGTTGTCACTCATGCCACACCAAGTCCCAAGAAGATCCCGTAGTGGAGGAAGCCACCGGCGGCGCCCATGATCGCGCCGTGAGCGTAGAGCATCCACTCATCTTCCCTGATTGCCGAACGCAGCATCTCCACGAAGTCGGTCGGCGGAAGTTCTTTGGTGCGCTGGGCGATCAGCGTGCGGATTTTCCCTGATTGCGCTTTCGAGAACTCTTCGTCCTTGAAGGGCGTCAGCGTCCGGCCGACGGCCTCGGCGGCGAAGCCGGCCTTGATCGAGTCGTAGGCCTGGGCGCCGAGTGCCACCCGCGCGGCGCCCCGGATGGGTCCGGCTGCGCGGTCGATGGCCGGGCCGAGCGCGGCCGCCATCATCTGGCGGGTGCGGTCGCCGCTCGGACCGTCGATCAGGAAGTCGCCGATGCGTTCCAGCGTGATGACGTCGTCGGCGATGATCCCGGCGTACACCTCGGCGGCCTGCTCTTGCCGCCGCAGGAACAGGCCCTGGAACTTGATGCCGAAATAGCGGGTCGGCTCGGTCGGTTCGAAGATGAGCCACATGCCGAGCGCGTTGGTGATCCAGCCGACGATGACGCCGAGCATCGGCAGCATCCACCAGGTGTGGAACCAGTGGTCGATGAACGCGACGGGGATGCCCAGCAGGAACCCGAAGATGAAGCCGAAGTTGACCATCAGGTTCAGCTCGCGCTGGCCGATGTCCTTGAAGACGCGGATGACGAGGTCAGGGTTTTTCCGGAAGTGCTCGATGACCATGATCTTGGGGTCGAGCAGCTGGTCGATGTGGATGCCGATCTCGGTGGTGATCGACCGCACCACGTCCGGTAGTTGCGACTGGACCCGCGCGACGATCGCGCGTTTGCCGACGGTCGGCAGGTCGCGCCAGAACTGGGGGTCGTTGGCGATCATCACCTCGTCGACGAGCTGCGGGATCTCGGCTTCGAAGAGCTTGACGATGTGCTCGGCGATCATGTCCGGCTCGAGCTGCTGGTAGAACTCCGCGGGCGTGCCGAGCTTGGCGATGGCCTTGTCGGATGCGATCGAGCCCATCTTGGCCGCGCGGGCGGGCACGATGCCCTGCCAGCCGACCCCGCCCTGCAGGATGCCGGGGATCTCCTGAAGTTTGTGCGGCAACAGCCGCGCCAGCTCGGCCATTCCCGGGATTCTGAACCCGTGGAAGTTGACGGGATAGAACAGCATGATCAGGCCGGTCCAGTTGATGAGCCAGCCGATCACCGCGGTGAACAACGGAATGCTGAGGAACGCGAACCACTCCATCGGGGTGTGGATCTGGCTCAACGTCCAGTCGCGATCGAGCAACCAGCCCCACAGTTCGTTGAACGTCGACCTCACCGCCTTTCGCTGCGCACACTGATCCGCACCACGTGTGGTTTGCCACCTGTGCGTGTGCACATTAGCGGTTGCTGCCACGCCAAGGTGCTCGACTGAGGCCACGCTTTCGCCTCAGCCCGATATCGGTCGCAGTAGCGGCACTCACCGGACTGCCTGGTGGCGTCGTATTAAACCAATGGGTTGACAACGATCGCGTCGGCGCGCACACTCGTACTCAACCAAATAGTTGAGGAAGAAGATGACCGACCAGCTGTCGAAAGTATTTGCGGCGCTGAGCGATCCGATCCGACGGGACATCGTGGCCCGGCTGACGACGGCCGACGCAACGGTGAGCGAACTCGCCGAACCGTACGACGTCAGCATGCAAGCGGTGTCCAAGCACCTCAAAGTGCTCGAGGACGCCGGGTTCGTCAGCCGGGGCCGGGCCGCACAGACCCGGCCGGTGCACTTGGAAGCGCAGGTGTTCGACCTGATGACCAAGTGGATCGAGCGCTACCAACAGCAGGCCGAACAGCGTTACCAGCGCCTGGATGCGGTGCTGGCAGAGATGAATGACAACGAATCGAAACCGCGACGAAAGGGCAGAGCATCATGAACACCGCGCAGGCCGTCATCGAAGCCGACAAGGACGTGCCACTCATCCGCATCACCCGTGATTTCCACGCCACGCCGGCGCAATTGCTGAAGGCGCACACCGATCCGGACGTGTTCGCCCGCTGGGTGGGGCCCGACGGTATGGACACCCGCATCGTGGAGTGGGACGCCCGAGACGGCGGGAGCTGGCGCTACGTCGCGGTCCGGGACGGTCAGGAGTTCGGCTTCCGCGGTTGCTTCCACACCGTCGCCGCGGACAAGATCGTCCAGACTTTCACCTTCGAGGGCATGCCCGACGCCGTCTCGCTCGAGACCTTGTGGTTCGAGGACCTCGGTGACGGCCGCACCCGGCTCCACGGCCAGTCGTTGGTCGACAGCTTCGAGGGACGGGACGCCTGGCTGGCCTCCGGGATGGAGACGGGCGTCGATCAGGGCTACGCGAAACTCGACGCACTGCTCGGCGAGCTCTGAGCGCCATGGCTGCGCTGCACGCACTCACGGCCGCCGAACGGCACCGCCGCATCGCCGCCGGATTCACCGAACATGCTGCAGCCGTGCGGGATTGGTCGGCTCCGACGCCGGTGGCGAACTGGACCGCAGGCGACATCGTCGGGCACCTCGTCGGCTGGTTCACCGAATTCCTCGGTGCGGGCGGTGTGGTGTTGCCCGTCGGTCCGCCCGTCGCCGACGACCCGCTCACGGCATGGGTCGCACACGCCGCGGCGGTGCAGGGTCTGCTCGACGGCGACGCGGCCGACGGCGACTTCAGCCATCCGATGGCGGGCTCACACCGGCTTGCCGACGCCATCGACCGGTTCTACACCGCCGACGTGTACATGCACACCTGGGATCTGGCCGCCGCGATCGGGCGCGACTCCGGCCTGGACCCCGAGTTCGCTGAGCAGATGCTCGCCGGGATGACGGGGATCGAGGACCTGCTGCGCTCATCGGGGCAGTACGGGCCACCCGTCGCGGTCGCGGACGACGCGGGCCCGGTGGCCAGGCTGATGGGGTTCATCGGCCGGGATCCGGCCTGGTCGGCCGGTACGCGTCAAGCAGTGTGAGAGGACCCGGCCGCTACTGTGCCGGGGCCGCGAAACCCGTCCAGCGCAAGCCGGTTTGAGCTTTCGCGGTCGACGGAGTGGAGGCGGCGGCGACGCGTGGTTTGGTGGCCGTCTCGCCACGCAGGCGGCGCTCTTCGCGCATGATGCGGCGATTCAGGATTCGCTCATCGCGGGCGGTGAGCGTGCGATCCAGTCCGGACAGCTGATCCAGCTGCAGCCAGCTCAGCCCGTCGAGATCCCCGTCGGCGTCATGGCTGGCCAGGACAATGGACCCACGCAGCAGGGGGACAGTCTTCGCCGTGAAAGTCGTTGTCGCCAGCAACAGTTCGGTTGCCTTGCGATTGATGCGGCGCTGGCACCGGCGTGCCGTCGGGCTGAACCAGAAGTCGAACTGTCGGTCTGTGCTGGTCAGGCACTGCAGCCGTTGGCCTTGAATCAGATCGGTGATGTCCGCTGGTGTGTAGGCGCGGGTCTCATAAACGGCGCCGTTGGTGCTGAAGTACAGAACTGTGTTCATAGCGATAACCCATTCGGCTCTTTCTACGTATGGACTCTCTGTCGAGCGGAGCACCCACACTGGGGTGCTGTTATCAACGGTACCCATGTGACAATTGAGACAAACGTTGATAACGCCTGGGGTACGGGAAATATGCCCACCGCCGGGCGCTAACACTGCCGCCGCCCGCGCCGATAGCACTGACATGACCCCATTGCGCGCGGCCGGAGCGCTCGTCGCCGCGGTCGCCGCGCCGTGGTTGTCGCTGGTGACGGCCCATGCCGATGCGTTCGGGCAACTGGCTGCGGTTCCCGTGGTCGCGTCCCCGACATGCGGTGGCACCGTGAGCGCCGACGCGCAGCAGACGCCGGTTCAGATCGGCAATGACGTCGGGCACGGCATCGGGGTGTCGATCCGCTACGACGCCGGCATCTACGACGGCTCCTGCTCCCTGACGGTGACGGCCGCGTGGCGCAATCTGGACACCGGCGCCTCGGGGCAAGGCGACATCTCCGCGGTCTCGACGATCGACGGGCACTACGGGTTCATCGGCTACGCAAACAAGAACTTCGCGACCGGGAGCGGCACGGTCGTCGTCACCCTGGGCTCGCATCCGGGCCAGGAAATGCGCATCACGGCGTAGGCGGCTCCGCGCAGGATCGGGCAGCCGCGGTGATGCGACGATTGGCCCATGACCGCGACGCTCGTCACGACCAACCTCGCCGGCGGATTCGCCCACCGCACGCTCTTCGAGCGGCTCGACGTGACGGTGGCACCCGGCGATGTGATCGGCGTCGTCGGCTCCAACGGTGCCGGCAAGAGCACGCTGTTGCGGATCCTGGCGGGCGAACTCGCACCGCTTGACGGCGTGGTGAGTCTGGCGCCGGCCGACGCTTTCGTGGGTTGGCTGCCGCAGGAGCACGAGCGGGTGCCGGGGGAGACGGTCGCCGCGTACGTCGCGCGTCGCACCGGATGTGCGGCCGCGACCAAGGCGATGGACGCCGCAGCCGAGGCGCTGGCCGATTCGACTGCGGACGCCGATGCCTACTCCGCTGCTCTGGATCACTGGCTGGCGACAGGGGCGGCGGATCTCGAAGAGCGATTGCCGGCGGTGTTGGCCGACCTGGGGCTCGATTCCGACGCGGTGCGGCCGGAGTCGACGCTGATGACGGCGTTGTCGGGCGGGCAGGCGGCGCGCGTGGGGTTGGCGGCGTTGATGCTGTCGCGTTTCGACATCGTCCTGCTCGATGAGCCGACCAACGATCTCGACCTCGACGGACTGGCGCGCCTGGAAGAGATCGTGGGGAATCTCCGCGGCGGCGTGGTGCTGGTCAGCCATGATCGAGAGTTCCTGGCCCGCACGGTAACCCGCGTTGTCGAGCTCGATCTGGCGCAGAACCGGACCACCGTCTACGGCGGCGGTTACGAGAGCTATCTGGAAGAACGTGAGGTCGCGCGGCGGCACCGCCGCGAACAGTACGACGAGTTCGCCGAGAAGAAGGCCGATCTCGTGGCGCGCGCACGCACGCAGCGGGAGTGGTCGAGTCAAGGTGTGCGCAATGCGATGCGCAAGGCACCCGACAACGACAAGAATCGGCGCGCCGCACAGACCGAGTCCAGCGAGAAGCAGGCGCAGAAGGTCCGGCAGATGGAGAGCCGGATCGCCCGTCTCGAGGAAGTCGAGGAGCCCCGCAAGGAGTGGACGCTCCAGTTCACCATCGGTGCGGCACCGCGGTCTAGTTCGGTTGTCGCAACGCTCGACGATGCTGTTGTGCGACAGGGGGACTTCGTCCTCGGTCCGGTGTCGCTGCAGGTCGATGCCGGCGAGCGGATCGGTATCACCGGCCCCAACGGCGCGGGAAAGTCGACGCTGCTGCGGCTCCTGCTCGGTCGGCAACAGCCTGACGAGGGCCGCGCGAGTCTGGGCACCAATGTCGCCATCGGTGAGATCGACCAGGCGCGTGCCGATTTCACCGGCGACAGCCGCCTCGTCGATCGCTTCGAGCAATTCGTGCCGTCATGCCGACCGCGGACGTGCGCACGCTGCTCGCTAAGTTCGGCCTGCGCGCCGACCACGTGGAACGCACCGTCGACGAGCTGTCTCCCGGAGAGCGAACACGGGCGGGCCTGGCGCTGCTGCAGGCACGCGGGACGAATGTGCTGGTGCTCGATGAGCCCACCAACCATCTCGACCTGCCGGCCATCGAGCAGCTCGAGCAGGCGCTCGAAACCTACGACGGCGCACTGCTTCTCGTGACGCACGACCGCCGCATGTTGCAGAACGTCCGGTTGGATCGCTCGTGGCTGGTCGAGGGCGGACGGGTCACCGAGCTGTAGCCGGCGATCAGACGTCACCAGACGGAGGTCGGGACGTGGCGGCATCAGCGACTGCCGCCGTCGCGGGCGCGCCGGCCTGTCGGAACGACGCGGCGCGCTCGTGCTCGCGGCGGCGGACCGCGTCCTGGATCTGTTCCAGATTGTTGCGGAGCAGGTCGGAGACGAACTCGTCCATCCGGGGATCGGCGAGCATCGCGATGAGGACGTGCATGACCGATTCGCTCGCCTGGCCGACGACCTTGTCGTACCCGGGGATTCGGCTGATGACGGGTATACCCGAATCGGTGCGGATCTTGTCGGCCGCAAGGGCTTTCAGCTCGGTGTAGTTCTCTTCGATGGCGTTGGAGATGTTGCGGGTGTAGTGGCCGGTCTTGATGACGTCGATGACCTCGTCGAGCACCATGATGGTGATCGGCCGCTTCACCAGCTGGACCGCCCGCACGCTGATCCGGTTGATCAGCCGGAGCCCGGCCGGTGTCTTGAGCCCACGTCGGACCAACACCGGCGTGATCACCAGCGAGCCGATCATGATCACCAGCGCGATGCCGACGATCCAACCGAGGTCGCGCCAGCCATGGATCTCCATGGCTGTGGTCACGACCGCGTCCTCACGGATGCAGGTTCCACTGCCCGACGTCGGCGGCCAGGGCGTCGCTGACGTCGACCTCGAGACCACCGACCACCGGACCCGGATTCGACGCGGTACTGACGATCCGTTGGTACATCACTGCCGCCGGATAGATCTTGCCGCCCGACCAGGATCGGGTCTGCCATGCCCACACCTTGCCGGGCGTGGTCGAGCGCCCGATGACACCGTCGGCCGCGGCCCACTGGCAGGTGTTGATGCCGCCGTAGACGCCGGTGCGCTGCGGCCCGAGGACGGAGTTGATGCCGCGAAACCACGGCAGTGCAACGTTGTTCCAGGTTTCGCGACTGATGTCGTCGTCGACGGAGAAGAAGATCGGTGCGCTCTGGCCGCCGCCCGCCGCGGTGTGCAGTTGCCAGGCGGTGCGCGCATCGGCGACGCCGCCTGCGTAACCGCGCGTGAAATCGGACGGAGCGGTGCCGCCGGGCTTGCCGTACTGGTAGTTGCTCACGATCGCGAGTCCGGCCGCGGCCAGTGACCGGGCATACGGCAGCGTGATCGGCTTCGCCCCCATGGACGAGCCGGGGCGCGATGTCGAGACATAGTTGACGACGCCGGCGTGCCCGGCGGCCCGAATGTCTTGCGCCGGAATCTGCTTCATGGCGAAGTCGATCAGTGTGGGCGCGGCGGCAGCGGCCGTCGGCAGGCCGAGACCGGCCGCACTCAGCCCAGCCAGTGCCGACGCGGCGCCGGCATAGCGCAGCGCATCACGACGCGAGAACGGGCGCCGAAGGCCGGTGGTCTCCGGGAAGTCCTGCATTTCGCGATGTTAACAATGCGACAGATGTGAAAGTTGTGGCCGTGACGTGCTGATTCCAGATCGTGACCAGACTGTTTCATCGGCCGTCGTTTGTCGGCCAGGGCGGAGGCTCGTTCGATTCAAGGTGACGGTAACGATGTCCAGCGCCGTCGTCCTCGCGAACACTGGAGTTCGGATCGATGAGGGAGTGTGCATGTATCAGGGCCGCAGCGTGCGGGCACCGCAGGTGGTGCTGACGGTGGAGCTTCCCACCCGCGATGCACTGGCTCAGGTGACGACTCTGATGGACGAGTTCAGCGCATTTCTCGCGTATCGCGTGCCCGGCGCTCGGGTGGAGAAGTCGGTGGCCGGTACAGCTCCGGTCCGCGCTCCGCTGCCGATGAATGGACTCATGATCGACCGGACCACCCGGCAGGTCAGCGTCGATGGTCACCAGATCGCCATGGCCTACAAAGAATTCGAGCTGCTGGCCTATCTGGCGCAGCACCCGCGACGGATCATCTCGCGACAAGAGCTGATCGAGAACGTCTGGGACGCGGGCTTCGCCTCGATGCGGACCGTCGACACCCATGTGCGACGGCTCCGGGTGAAGCTGGGTGCACACGCCCTGACGCTGACGACGGTCCGTGGCAAGGGTTATCGCTTCGATCCGCAGCCCTCGACACGGTTCCGGGACCAGCGGCCGATCCGGTCGGCGTGACCGTCAGAACGCCGGTACCACCAGGCCGGCGTACGAGCGGGCGATGAACGAACGCACCGAATCTGACTGTAAAGCGTTGGCCAACAGCCTGATTGGTTCGCTGTCGTGGTTGTCGGGGCGCGCGACGAGGTACTCGGCGTAGTCGCGGTTGGCGTGGTCACAATAGAGCGCCGACTGCAGGTCGATCTGGCGGTCCATGGCGTAGTTGCCGAACAGGAACACCAGATCGAAGTCGGCGAGGACATCAGCCAGGTGCGCGCTGGCGATTTCCTTGAACAGCAACTGCTTTGGGTTCGCGATGATCGAGTCGACGCCGGGGGCAGCCACCTCACCCTCACGCAGGGTGAGCAGACCCAGGTCGCGAAGGATGTGCAGGGCGCGCCCGACGTTCGCCGGATCACCGGGCAGCGCCACCTGTGCGTACTGCGGCACGTCGTCGACAGTGGATATCGATTCCGAGTAGAGCGCGAACGGCTCGATGTGCACCGGTGCGACGGGGACCAGTCGCTGGGCCGAGGCGGCATTGAACTCGTCGAGGAATGGCAGGTACTGAAAGAAGTTGGCGTCGATCGTCCCGGTGACCAGATGGTGGTTCGGTTCGTCGAAGGTGTCGAACACCTCGACGTGGAGGTCGATGCCGTCGCGCGCGAGCACCGGGCGGACGTGATCGAGGATCTCGGCGTGCGGGACCGGCGTCGCCCCTACGCGCAGGACGCGGCCGGTGCCATGAATCGATCGAATGGTCCCCACTGCCAACCCCTTTGACTGACGCACCCGCGGCGCCATGCCATGAAGACTACCGACCGGATGCTGAATCTGCGGCCCTGAAGTCCGCCGAATGTTACGGCATGTGACGCATTGTCAGCGCCGGTGTCCTGCCCGCTGGAGCGCGTCCACCCCGGCCAATAACTTTTGTCACCAACAACATTCACCGACCAGCAAGGGGCGTCATGACAGTCGAACATGCGGCGGTGCGCACCGATGGTGGGCCTCCGGCCGGCGCGCAGCGTCTTCGCGGCAATCTGGGGATCCCGGCCATCGTCTTCATGGTGTTGGCCGCAGCGGCGCCGCTGGGCGTCATCGGCGGGCCGGTGCCCTTGGGAATCGCCACCGGCAATGGATCAGGGTTCCCCGCGACGTTCGTCATCGCCACCGTCGTGCTGCTGCTGTTCGCGGTCGGCTTCACCGCGATGACGCCCTTCGTCCGCGAGGCCGGGGCGTTCTTTTCCTATGTGCAGCAAGGATTCGGGTCCAGTCCGGCCATCGGCGCCGCGTTCGTGGCGGTCCTGACGTACGCCTCGATGGAGGCCGCGGTCTACGGCCTGCTCGGTCCGCAGCTCGGCGGTCTGTTGGCCCTCGTCGGCGTACCCCAGTTGCCGTGGCCGGTATGGGCGTTGGCCGGGCTCGCGGTGATCACCTACCTCGGGTACCGCAACATCGAGCTGTCCAGTCGAGTGCTCGCGGTTCTGCTGGTCGCCGAGATCGCGATCGTCGTCGTCCTCGACGCGGTCATCGTCGCTCGCGGTGGTGACCACGGATTGTCGACGGGACTGCTCGACCCCGCGCAGATCACCTCGGGCGCACCGGGTATCGGGCTGCTCTTCGCGATCATCTCGTTCCTCGGCTTCGAGGCGACGGCCATCTTCCGTGACGAGGCACGCGATCCGGACCGCACCATTCCGTACGCGACGTACCTCGCGCTCGCGGTGATCGGCGTCTTCTACACGGTCTCGAGCTGGGCACTGATCTCGGCGTGGGGCGATCGCGAAGCCCTTGAGCGTGCGACGAATTCGGGCGGCACCATGCTGGTCGACACCGCCCAGCGCTACCTGGGCGTGGTGGGAGCGGACGTCATTCAGGTCCTCTTCGTCACGAGCCTCTTCGCCTGCATCTTGTCTTTCCACAACGTGGTGTCCCGCTACCTGTTCGCGCTGTCCGGCCGGGGTGTATTGCCCGCGGCTTTCGGCCGGCCCCACACCCGCCACGGCTCGCCGCACGTCGCGTCGTTGGCGCTGTCGGCACTGATCCTCGCGATCATCGGTGTCGCCATCGTGGCGAAGCTGGACCCGAGCACGGAGTTCTACACCTGGCTGTCCGGGATCACCACGGTCGGGGTGCTCGCCCTGATGGTGTTGACGAGCGCGGCTGTGCTGACGTTCTTCGCACGGGACCGGCGGCACTACTCGGTGTTGCGGGTCCGGGTGGCGCCGGCGCTGGGCCTGGCCGGGCTGGTGGCGTTCCTGGTCCTGATTCTGGTGAACCTCAAGGACCTGGTCGGCGGGTCGTCAGGGTTGGCGTTGGCCGTAATCCTGGTGCTCGTAGTGGGTTTCGTGGGCGGTGCCGTGCTGGGCTATCGCCGCGCGCGAACCGAGTCGGTCGCCCCGGCGGGAGAGGAGGGCTGAGATGTCGTTGACCGCGGCCGCCGCAATTGACGAGCGGCACCGGAGCGTTGTCGACCTGCTGGACTCCGGCGTCATCACGGAGGTCGAGGTGGCGTGGAGTGACCAGTTCGGCCACGCCTTGGGCAAGCGGGTGCCTGTCGAGCAATTCCGCTCTCGCGCTGGAACTTCCGGATTCGGCTTCTGCGATGGCGCGCTCGCGTGGAACTCCAACGCCCGGGTGATCGAGAGTCTTCGGTCGACCAACTGGAACACGGGCTACCCCGACGCTTTTGCCGTACCCGACCTGAGCACCTTCCGTGCGCTGCCGTGGCGATCCGGGGTGGGGCACGTCCTCTCCGACATCGTCGGTCACGACCGCACGCCGTCACCGCTCGATCCCCGTGCGGTCTTGCGGCGCGTCATCCAGCGGCTGGAGAACCTGGGGTACACCGCGAAGGTCGGCGCCGAGTTCGAGTTCTACCTGCTCAATGCCGACGGGTCGATCTTCCAGGACGACGTACACGCCTACTCGCTGCAGAATGCCAACACCCTCGAACCGGTGCTCAGCGAGCTTTATTCGGTGTTGCGCGAGTTCACTTCCCTGGAGGGCCTGCTGACCGAATACGGTCCGGGACAGGTCGAGGCCAATCTGGTCTACAGCGACGCGCTCGATGCCGCGGACAACAGCGCGCGGTTGAAGTACGCCGTCAAGGAGATCGCCCGCCGCAACGGCAAGTTGGCGACGTTCATGCCCAAGCCGTTCTCGGAGCACTCCGGAAGTTCTGCGCACCTGCATATTTCGCTGTGGCGCGACGGTGAGCCGGTTCTGGCCGGCGCCGACGGGACCGAGAGCCAGGTCGGTCTGCACGCCATCGCCGGCCTGCTCGAACACCTGCCGTCCATCACGCTGTTCGGCGCGCACTCGGTCAACGCGTACCGCAGGTACGTCCCCGGATCGTTCGCCCCGGCGACCTTGACGTGGAGCCGGGACAACCGGACGTCCGCCGTCCGGTCGCTGTTGGAGTCGACGCCCGAGGCGACGCGAATCGAACTGCGCACCGGCGCATCCGACGCAAACCCCTACTGGCTCATCGCATCTGCCCTGGCAGCAGTTGTGGCCGGCCTGGAAGCCCGACGCAATCCATCAGAGCCGCAGACCGGCAACCTCTACGACGTTGGGGTCCGGCTACCGGAATCGCTCAGTGTCGCGATCGCGCTGGCCCGTAGCGATGACGCCATCGTCGACATCTTGGGCGCGGACTCCGTGCATGACTTCGCCGAGATCGCCCAGAGCGAGTGGGACGAGTACTCCAGTGCCGTCACCGACTGGGAATTCCGGCGCTACCTGGAGAATTCATGACCGCAACACTGACCGCGCCGCGCTTCGGGGTGTGGGCCCCCGTCTACGGAACCTGGGGCGCCAGAACACATCCCGTCGAGGTGCCCGATGCCAGCTACCGCCGGACACGCGATCTCATCGTGCGCGCCGAAGAGCTGGGCTTCGACTCGACGCTGATCGCCCAGCACGTCCTGCATCCGGGTGGCGCCGAACACGACGTACTGGAAACCTGGTCAACGCTGGCCGGGCTGGCCGAGGCCACCAGCCGCGTCGAGTTGATCGGCGCCATCAAGCCGCTGCTGTTCAATCCGCTGGTCTTCGCGAAAACCGTTGCCAACATTGAACAGATCGCCTCCGACCGGGTGGCGATCAACCTCGTCAGCGGCTGGTTCCTTCCCGAGTTGGAGGCGATCGGCCTCGGCGACGTCACGCACGGTGACCGATACGAGTACTCCCGGGAGTGGCTCGACGTCGTCGGTCGGCTGTGGCGCGGCGATGCCATCGAGTCCGGGCTGGACGGGGCCGTCGCGGCCGGTGCGCAATTGCGGCCGGCCCTCGAGCGGACCCCGCGCGTCTACCTCGGCGGGGAGTCCGAAGCGGCGCGCGCCCTGGCGGCAGCGCAGGCCGACGTGTTCTTCCTCAACGGCCGGCCGCCGCAGGATGCCGCCGAGATCATCGACGACATGCGGCGTCGCGAGCGGAAGAAGCCGGAGCCCTTGCAGTTCGGGCTGTCGGCGTTCGTCATCGCCCGTGAGTCGGAGGAAGAGGCGCAGCACGAATTCGAGTACCTGCAGGGCCTCGTCGACGGTTCGGGACAACGGGACCGCACGGTGGGAGCCGACCCGGCCACCGCCATGTTCAAGGTGCACGAGGGTGTCGCGCGCGTGGGCACCAACGGCGGCACGCTGGCCGGTCTCATCGGTAGTTACGAGCAAGTGGCCGAACGGATCACGACATTCGCGAGCCTCGGGATCGACCTGTTCATGCTGCAGTTCCAGCCGCTGGAAACCGAGATGGAGCGCTTCGCGGCCCACATCCTGCCCCTGTTCCGCTGAGTCGAGAAGGAAATCCCATGACCATCACGGCATTGGCCGCAGGGTCGGTCGCGGACCGGCGGGCGTCGCTGGAGTCGGTCGTCGAGCAGCTCGGCGCGGACGACGCCCAGCACGAGCTGACCCGAACGTTGCACCATGAGGCGATCCGCGCGATCGCCGACACCGGCGTCCTCGCACTCCGGATCCCTCAGGAGTACGGTGGCCCAGGCGGTTCCATCGTCGATGTCATCGAGACCGTCATCGACATCGCGCAGGCCAGCTCCAACGTGGCCCAGGCGCTGCGCGCCCATTTCGGATTCGTCGAGCGGCTCCTGGGTAACCGCGGCGACGACGCCCTGCGGGCCCGCTGGTTCCCCGATGTGCTCAGCGGAAAGATCGTCGGCAACGCGATCACCGAAGCAGTGGGCGCATCTCCCGCGGCCATCGGCACCACGTTGCGTGCCACGGGTGACGGCCGGTACCGGTTGGACGGCAAGAAGTTCTACTCGACCGGCACCCTCTACGCCGACCTGATCGCGGTGTCGGCCGAACGCGAGGACGGCCGCGAAGTACACGTGATCATTCCGGCCGATCGCCAAGGCGTGACGTTGTTCGACGACTGGGACGGCTTCGGGCAGCGGCTGACCGCCAGCGGTGCAACGACTTTCGAGTCGGTGGTGGTCCACAAGGACGAGGTGTCGCTGGTGCCTGCGGACCACCGGCTCGCACACAGCCAGACTTTCCTGCAGCTGTACCTGACGGCGGTGGCGGTGGGAATTGCCAAGGGCGCCTTGCGCGATGCCATCGGGTTCGTCCAGAACAAGGCGCGGCCTGCCGCGCACGCGCTGACCGCCTCGGCCACCCAGGACCCGTTCATCCTGCAGGCGGTGGGGGAGATCGCGGCCTGGACGTCGACCGCCACCGCGGTCACGCTCGGCGCCGCGGCGGCGCTGGATCGGGTGGTGGACTCCGGCCAGATCGACGACCAACAGGCCATCGGTGCTGCCGCAATCGAGGTGGCGAAGGCCCAACTCGTCGCGGAACGTCTCACCCTCGATGCCGCGCAGCGACTGTTCGACACCGGTGGCGCATCGGCCACAGCTCGTACACTGAATCTCGACCGGCATTGGCGCAACGCGCGAACCATCGCCAGCCACAACCCACTGGCGTACAAAGCTTGGGCGACTGGGGATTTCCTCGTCAACGGTGCGCTGCCGCCCAACTCCGGATACTTCTGACCCGCGATGAGAGGACAGACCCGATAGTGGCCGCTCCCGTTGTCGTCGTACCGCGCCGGTTCTCGGTCGGTGACGATCCGCGCGTCATCGCGGCGAATGAACTCTTCGACCGGATCGTCCAACTGGTCGAAGCGGCCGGCCTGACACCGCTGGTCGTCGACGATCCGTTCGTGGCGCTGTCCGACGTCGGTGGACTCGTGCTGCCCGGCGGCGGAGACATCAACCCGCAGCGCTTTGGGCAGGTCGCAACCGCGGCGGTGTACGACGTCAATGACGAACAGGACGAACTCGACTTCACGCTGGCGGCACGAGCAGCGGAAGCCGGCTTGCCGGTGCTCGGCATCTGCCGGGGCGCGCAGGTGCTGAACGTACTTCGCGGCGGTGACCTCCGCATCGACCTGGTGCCGGGCGAAGTCCCGCACCGGAGCGCGACGGCCGGAGAGCTGTTCGGCTGGCATCCGGTTGCCCTGGCAGCAGGTAGCCGAGTTCGTGCCGCCCACGAGTCCGACCAGATCATCGTCGGTTCGGCCCACCACCAGGGCATCGCGTCACTGGGGTCCGGGCTGGTGGCCACCGGCCACGCGGCCGACGGCCTGATCGAGGCGTTCGAGGCCGTCGACGGCTGGGTTGTTGCGGTGCAATGGCATCCGGAGGCGCCGGGTACGTCGGCGTCGGTTCAGCACGCACCGTTTGCCGCGCTCGCTCAGGCCATCGAAATCGACGAACGCCTAGCCCGCCGCTGAAAACTGCGTCGCCGCTGCAATTCCGAGCAGTCGCTCAAGGCCCGCGCTACCCGCCGGTGTCACGACGACTGCCCGGCTGCTGCCGATGCGCCGTACCCAGCCCTGGGTGAACATCGCGGTCGCGATGTGCGCGCCCGCCGCGCCCGCCAGGTGCCTGCGTCGCTCTGTCCAGTCGAGGCAAGCCCGCGTCGCGGCCCGGCGCCCCGGTTCGAACGGAGAGCCCAACGCATCTGTCAGCCACTGGCGTCCATCGGTGGTGAGGGCCAAGGACTCGTCGAGCAACCCGCGCCGGAGCAACGCGTCGGTGATGGTCACCCCCAGCCTCCCGGCGAAATGGTCGTAGCAGGTGCGCCCGCGTGCGAGGGCACTGTTGATCACCGCTTCGCGCATGCCGCGTGGCGGTGTGGACGGCTGCTCACCCAGCACCGCGAGTGACTCGAGCACCTCGGCGACGCCGGCGTCCACCAGCTCTACGTAGCGATGGCGTCCTTGCCTGCGTTCGCTGACCAGCCCGACCGTCACCAATCGGTTGAGATGCTCGGTGGCGGTCGAGGCTGCGACACCGGCGTGTGCCGCCAATTCCTTTGCCGTCCAGGCCCGCCCGTCCATGAGCGCGATCAGCATGCGGGCGCGCGTACTGTCGGCCATCGCGGACGCGACGGCGGCGAGGCATTCGGCTGTCATAGACCCAGTGTGCGACGGTGACAATTCGGTGGCCACCGAACCATCCGGCGACCACGATGTACGCATGGACACGTTCACCCGTCTGCACCACGGCGACGAACCGCTCCTCCTACCCAACGCCTGGGACTTCGCCTCCGCTGCGGCGTTTGTCCGCGCCGGATTCCGCGCGGTCGGGACGACCAGTCTCGGCGTCGCCGCCTCATACGGACTGCCTGATGCCGCCGGCGCCACCGGGGCGGAAACTCTCGCTCTGGCACGGACATTGGCTCGGCTCCCGGTTCCGGTGACGGTGGACATCGAGGCGGGTTTCGGTATGGACCCGGCAGCGCTGGCCGCGGAGCTGCACGCCATCGGTATCGCCGGGGTCAACATCGAGGACGGCCGCAGCGATCACCTCGCCGCGCTCGACGAGCAGTGCGCGCTGATCGCGGCATTCAAGGCCGCCGCGCCGGACGTGTTCGTCAACGCCCGCGTCGACACCTATTGGCTGCATCTGCCCACGGCTGACACCACCCGACGCGCGTCGGCGTACGTCGACGCCGGCGCGGACGGCGTCTTCGTACCCGGCCTGGGCGACGAGCACGTGATCGAGCAGCTCGTGGCCGAGCTCGGAGATATTCCGCTCAACCTGCTCGCCCAGTTGCCATTCCGCCGGCTCGGCGAACTCGGTGTCCGTCGCGTGAGCACCGGGTCACTGCCGTTCCGCGTCGCCATCACGCAAGCTGCCGCGGCGGCGACGGCATACGCCACGGGCGCGCCGACTCCCACCGCGATGTCCTACGACGACGCGCAGGCGCTCTCACTCAGCTGATCAACTGGCGGCGTTGGGCAGCAGCGGCGGGCATGCCCCCTGGGCATCGGTGGCGAGCTCGAAGTGCCAGAGTTCGTTGGCGTAGATCTGGCACAGACCGAAGCGTGCACCGTTGGCGATCAGCCACCTGTCGGCGCTCTGGCCGCCGATGTCGACGGCCTGACCGCTGACATGCTTGGACTGCTGTGGCGTCTGAACGTATTGCCGCGCCGCGTTGTAACTGCCGTAGGTCTGGATCGCGTCGTCGAGCAGTTGTTGCTGGAACTCGGGAGTGCGCCAGCCGGAGGTGACCGTCATGGGGATGCCCTCGGCCGCGGCCGCGGTCGCCGCCTGCTGGATGGCGGCCAACAACGCCGGGTCCAGGTGCCCGACGGTGGGGTTGGAGACGTCGAACGGGCTCGCCGCATCGGCGGACGCGGTAGCCATCGGTCCGAGCATTGTGAGCGCACCTGCCAAGGCCAAGACGGTACCGACGAGTCGCATGGGCACCGACCCTACTCGGCGTCGGCTACCGACTCTTCTCCCGCAGGGACATCGGCGGCGTCGTCGCCGCCGCCAACGCCGCGGCGTCGATCGTCTGACATCGATATGGCAGCGCCTCCAGCCGAGCCGTCATGGTGGCGAGCGGATCCTCCACGACGCCGGCGGTACCGGACAGGAACGCCCACTCGTGCTCGTCGCTGCCGAAATAGACCACGGTGCCGAAGGTTTCGCCGAAACGCTCCCATGACCGGATCAGCGTCTCGTTGCGCCATAGCGTGGGGCAGCCGGCCTGGCCGGTGACGACGGTGCCGATGTCACCGCACAGCTTCATGTACTCCGCGCCGTAGAGGCGGTTGTGCTGGGCGGCCTCAGCGCGTTCGTCGGGGAGATCGATGACGACGACGTCATACCTGGGTCCGGAGTAATCTGCGACAAACTCGTATCCGTCGGTGTAGTGCACTGTGACGGGGCCGAGTCCGGCTTCGGCCCTTGCCAATTCATCGGGCGCATAGCCGTAGGGCAGGTGTTCGGCGCAGAGCCGGACGGCCTCGCGGTCGATGTCGACGTGGTCGACATGCGTGGCCCCGGCGGCGACAGCCATCTGGCTGGCCACACCTTCGCCGGAACCGATGATCAGCACCCGGTCGACCGTCTCGGCCAGCAGCAGCGCCGGCACCATCAGTGCCTCGTGATAGACGAGCTGGCTGAATTCGGTGCTCTGCCGGTCCGAGTCGCTGAACAGCGAGATGCCTTGCTCCGTCCGGCCGATCACCAGGTGTTGAAACTCAGTGTGGACATCGCACAGCACATCGGTGAGCTGCCAGGTGCGGGTGATGCCGGGTGCCATCGGCTCGACGATCTGCCGTCCCGCTCCGCGAAACACCGTGTGGATGTGGGCATCTGCCGCGCCCACGGCCTGTCGCAGCAACCGAACGGCCTCCTCGGCGTCGGCCGACTCACCGCAGGTGAAGACGTCGACGAACATCGCGCCGCGTTCGGGGTAGCTGTGGATCGAGGCGTGCGATTCGGCGAGCAACGCCAACACCGTCACGCCGTGTGGCTCGAAGCGCTTGTCCACCATGTCGCACACCGTGGCTCCGGCCCGCTCGACGGAGGTGCGCAGCAGGTGGCGCAGCCGCACGCGATCGTTGGCCAGGTCGCGGTCGACGCCGGTGAATTCGGCCAGCACGTGACAGCCCGCAAAGCTGCTACCCGGTTGTGACTGCATCTGTGACCTCCACGAATTGCGTTGCAAGCGGGACAAATCCATTGAACGACGAGGCGTAGCTCGTCGTATACGCGCCCGCCGCTTCGATCTCGACGAGATCGCCCGGACGTAGCGTCACCGGCAGTGGATACCGCCGGTACAGCACATCGTCGCCGTCGCACGTCGGACCGGCGACCACGGCGTCGTCGACGGGATCACTGTCGCGGTTCGTGCGCAGCCGGTACCGGATGTATTCGTTCTCGGTCTCGGCCAGTCCGCCGTAGCGCCCGATGTCGAGGTACACCCAGCGGCGACCGTCGGTGCCGGTCCGCACCGACACCACTTCGGACGAGAGCGTGCCGGCTGAGCCGACCACCGCGCGCCCGGGTTCGATGACGACGTGGGGGAGCGCCGGGAAGTGCCGTCCGAGGGCGTCGGCGATGGCGCCACCCACGATCGCGACGTCGGGTACGGGTGCGTCGTACGAGATCGGGATGCCGCCGCCCAGGTTGAGTGTCGTCAGGCCGGGTACGGCTTCGAAAATGTCACGCGCGCACCGGATGCCGATCTCCCACGCGCCCGCATCGAGCTGCTGCGAGCCGACGTGGAAAGCCACCCCGTCCGCCCGGAGTCCCGACCGGGCAGCCTCCGTCAACAACCCGGCCGCATCGGCGGGCGCGCAGCCGAACTTGTGCCCGAACGGCGTCACCGACGACGGAAACGTCGGCGCAATGCGGCATTCGACGCTCGAGCCCGGCGCGTTCTCGGCGATCGCCGCCAGGCCGGCCGCGGTGTCGAAGGTGAACCGCCGGACGCCCCGCGCAAACGCGTACGCAATCTCGGCCGGCTTCTTGAGCGGGTTCCCGAACGTCATCCGGGCGCCGTCGATGCCGGCCGCCGCGCACAGGTCGACCTCACCGACGGACGCGACGTCAAAGGCGCAGTCGAGGCCTGCCAGGAGCCGCAGGATGGGCTCGGCCGGGTTGGCTTTCACCGCGTACCGAACCTCGGCCGCGGGCAGGGCGCTGCGCAACGCCGCAACGTTCCTGCGCACCGTTGCGAGGTCGATCGTCAGGTAGGGCCTACCGGGCACACGCGGCAGAGTACTGAACCAATCCGTCCGTCGCGCGCTGATCGGCGAGCGAAGCAATCAGCCAACGAGGTTGATGACGAGGTTGATCGTGCACGCGATGATCACGGTGCCGTAGATGTAGCTGCAGAGGCAGTGCCGGAGTACTTCGGCCCGGATCTGAGAGCTGGTGACGTCGGTGTCGGAGACCTGGTAGGTCATTCCGAGGTTGAACGAGAAGTAGAAGAAGTCGCTGTACTGCGGATCGACATCGGGACTGTTGAAGTCGATTCCGCCGGGTTCGTCGTCGTAGTAGATGCGCGCATAGCGCGCCGTGTACATGGTGTGGAGCAGCGCCCACGTCGCGAGGATCGCGGCCAGCGACATGCCTGCGTACGACGCCTTGTCCGCGTCGTTCGCGGACAGCAGCAGGATTCCGATGGAGGTCAGGCTGGCCGTGAGGATGAGGAACAGGACCAGATCGCCGATCTCGTCGTCGACGTCGGCTTCACCCGCGTGCTCCTTCGTCTGCTCGGGGCCCATCCGCCACAGCGCCACGAGCGCCCACGAGACGTAGCTCGCCGCGGTGACGATGACGACCGCCAGCAGTCCGACGGGCCAGCGTTGCAACAGCAGCCCGGTGGCCAGGCCGACGCCGAGGCCCGCCGTCAAGCTGATCCAGAATCTGTTCGCGCCGGAGAGTGAGGTCACCCCATGCATTCTCCGTCAGCTCCCGTAGAGGCGTAGCGCCCGTGCGGCTTCCGTGGCGATCTCGCCGCTGAGTCTCGCAATGGGTGGGCCGCCGCGTTGATGGATCACGTTGGCCAGCACCGCGACGTAGGTGTCCGACTCAGCGTCGATCCAGAGGCTGACGCCGGTGAAGCCGGTGTGCCCGAAGCTGCCGACGGGAAAGACCATGCCGCGAGGTCGGGAATGTTCGGTGTCGATGTCCCAGCCGAAGCTCCGGAGTTCCTGTCCCGGGATCGCCGGATAGTCCGGGGCCAGTAGCGGATCTGTTGTGTTGGGCCGGTTTTCGACGGCCGCTCGGCTGGCGGCATTCGCCGCGGGCACCTGCCCGGCGTTGTGCCCCGGTTGTTGCGGCGTCGCCATCAATTCCGCGGTGCTCCGCCCCAGCGGGAACGGGCTCGGACGTCCGGCGAGCCGGTCGATCAGCGCCTGCGCGTAGCGGCCGATGTCCGAAACCGTCGAGAACACTCCTGCGCTCCCTCCGGTGCCGCCCATGCGCCTTGCCGTCGGGTCGTGCACCGTGCCGCGGATCAAGTGGTCGAAGTCGGGGTTGATGCCGGGAGTGTCGTCATCGTGGGAGGTCGGTGCGACGCGCTCCAGCAGGGCGGTACTCCAGGTTCCGGTCGGGCACGGTCCAGCCGGTACGCCTTCGAAAACGATTGCCGTGCCTCGAATCTGGTGCGGGCCGCAGGCCTTGGTGGCGGGCAGATACCGAGTATCGACAAGGTCCATCGGTGCAAAGACGTTGTCCTGTACATAGTTGTCCAGAGACTCGCCGGTGATCTTCTCGATCAGGGCGCCGAGGATGATGAAGTTGAGGTCGGAGTAGTGGAATCCCTCGCCGGGACCGAACTCCAGAGGCGCGGTGAGCGCACGACGAATGCCTTCGGCCTTGTCGGCGCTTGTCAGCCCCCACGGGCCTTGATGGCTGAGGTCGCCACCCGTACCGGACGTGTGCGTCAGCATCATCCGCACCGTCACCTGGGCGCGGCGTGCGTCGTTGGTCGGATTGAATTCTGGAAAGTACGTCTGGATGGGCTCGTCGACCTCGACCAGGCCCTTTTCGTACAGCTGCAGGAAGGCGACAGTCGTCGCGATGCTCTTCGACAGCGACGCGAGGTCGAATATGGTGTCGTCGGTCATCGGTTCCGCCGGGGCCGCAGATCCGTCCAGCGCGGGTTCGTCACCGAGTCTGCGTGCGCCGTAGGCCTGCCGGAACACGACCTTGCCGGCATGCCCGATCTCGATCACCGCGCCGGGCAACCGATGCGCGGCGAGCGCGTCGTTGACCAGGCGAGATACCGCGGCGAACGGGCCGGCCGGGACGACGCTCGGGACCGGCGTGGCGGCCGCACTTGTCGTGGCCGGAGGCCGAGCAGTCGGCGACGAGGTGACGGCCGGCGGCGGCGTCGGGTGTCCGCACGCCGCGAGGGCGAGCATCACCGCGCATACCCGTGCTACGCGCGACCCCGACACCCTCACCGCTTCGACGTTAGCGCCTCACTCTGTTCAGCAGGGATCCGACGATGAGCAGACCGCAGAACCACAGTGGCAGAGCGATCGCGCCGGCACGGGACGCTGGATCCTGGGTCATCAGGATGTAGATCAGCGCGAAGTACCCGAGGCACAGGTAATTGGTGAGCGGTGACAGCGGTGTCTTGAAGACACCGGCGCCCTCCCGCGACCGAAATCGCAGGTGGCTCAGCGCGATGATGCTCCACGTGATCAGCTCGGCCCCGACCACGACGGGAATCAGCAGCACGAGCGCCTTCCCGGGGAGCACGACATTCAGCAGCACCGCCACGGCGACGAACCCGGAGTTGAGCAGCAGTGCACGGACGGGGACGCCGCGGGCGTTGGTGTGGGCGAGGAACCGTGGCGCCTGGCCGCTGGCGGCGAGGTCATACAGGACGCGCGCGTTGCTGTAGGTCATCACGTTCGCCACCGACAGCGCGGCGGTCAGAACGACGATGTTGAGCAGCGTTGCGGCGCCGCCGATCCCGAGGCCGACGAGCATCAACACGAACGGGCTGCCCTCCGTGCCCACCTTGTCCCACGGCCAGATGATCAGCATGACGCCGATGGCGCCCACGTAGAAGACCAGGATTCGCAGCAGCACCTGATTGATGGCGCGGGGGATGTTGCGGGCGGGCTCCTCGACCTCACCGGCGGCGGTGCCGAGCGACTCGATGCCGCCGAAAGAAAAGGTGATCGCGACCAGCGAGATCATGAAGGCGCCGAGCCCCTTGGGGGCGAAACCGCCATGCGCCCAGAGGTTCTGCAGGCCGTGCACGTTGTAATCGCCGGCGCCGAAGATGATCGCGATGCCGATGACGATCATGGCGACGACGGCGGTCACCTTGATCAGCGTGAAGTAGAACTCGAATTCGCCGAACGCCTTGACGTTGAAGGTGTTCGCGGCGGTGATGAGCACCAGGCACACCGCGGTGGTGATCCAGCGGGGCATGTCCGGGAACCAGAAGGCCATGAACTCCGAAGCTGCCGTCAACTCCACCATGCAGACGACGACACAGACGTACCACCAGTTCCAGCCGGCGATGAAACCCGCTGGTTTGCCGAGATATTCGCGGGCGTAGGCCGACCACGACCCCGCGACCGGATGTGCGACGGCCATCTCGCCGAGCATCCGCATCACGCCGTAGAGGACGATGCCGGCGATCGCATAGCCGAGCAGAACGATCGGTCCGGCGGTCTGCACGGATGTGCCCGAGATGAGGAACAGGCCCGTCCCGATGGCGGAGCCGAGCGAGATCATCTGCAGATGACGGTTCTTCAGGTCGCGGTGCATCGGCGCGTCAGCCGGGGCGGTGGTCTCGGCACGGGGCCCGTCAGCGGGACGGGTGCTCGGAGCCATCGGGGTGCCTTCCATTCGGTGTATCGCGTGCGGGTGAGGGGGGTGGGACTACGTCGGTGCGGCGGGTACGTCGACGCGGGTCTGCAACACCCGCCCGGCCGACTCGCCGCGCATCAGACCGTCATGCGTGGTGTCGTCGACAACCAGGTACAGCGTGTGCCCATCGGCGCCACCGAGGGCGGGTGCGACGGCCCAGCCGTGGCCGATCGGGATCCGATGCGTCACGGCGCCGCCGGCGATGACGCGCAGGAACTCGCCGGTGTCGTAACAGCCGACCCACACGCCGCCCTCGCTGTCGACGCACAGGCCGTCGGGGTGGCTGCCGGCGCCGAGGTCGGCGAACACCGTGGGGAAGCCGAGACTGCCGTCGGGTGCAGTTGTAAAGGCAAGCAGGCGTGACCCGTTCGTCTCGCTGACGACGAGGGTCCCGTCGGGCAGAAAGCCGAGGCCGTTGGGCACGGCGAGGCCGGTTGCGACAATGCGGACGCCACCTGCCTGGTCCACCAGGCCGATCTCGCCGACGAGTGCATCGCGGGTCTGTTTGTACAGGTCGACGTAAGCGCGGCCGTCGGGGGCGACGACGAGGTCGTTGGTCGACCAGGCCAAATCGCTGACATCGAACGTCGAAGTGGTGTTTCCGTGGGCGTCGACGTGGTGGATCGTGGCCTCGAAGAGCGTGGACACCACGAGCGTTCCGTCGGGAAGCCAGCCGAGGCCGGAGGCGCGCGGCACCTCGGCCTCGACGGAGAGGTCACCCGTTTCGCCCACCGAGTACACCCGGCCGGCCGGTCCGTCGCTGAACCACAGGCGGTCGTTGCGCCATCGCGGTCCTTCGCCGTACACGAACCCGTCGATGAACGGCTCAACAGCTGTTGACGTCGTCGTCGGACCATTCCCTTCGCTCGATGAGTGCGTAGAGGCTATCCCGTGCTGGTCGAGGACCGATCCGAATCACCGCACCGGACCGGGTGCGACACTGGTCGCGTGACGACTTCAGAGCCCATCGAGCCCGACGCCAAGGACTGGACGTGGGTGCTGACACGCGCCTGCCCTGAATGCGGCTTCGATGCGTCGTCCGTCCAACCCTCGGATGTCGCCGGCCGGATCCGCGACGATGCCGCAGACTGGGTGCACCGCCTGGCCGGCTCCGGAGTGAAGTCGCGACCGCGGCCCGACGTCTGGTCGACGCTCGAATACGGATGCCACATCCGTGACGTGCACCGAATCTTCGACCACCGCGTCCGACTGATGCTGACCGAGGAGGATCCGCGGTTCCCCAACTGGGACCAGGACGAGACGGCCATCGCCGACGACTACGGTTCGCAGGACCCCGCCGTGGTCGCCACCGAGCTTTTCGACGCCGCGAACATCGTCGCGGACACCTATGCGAATGTGCCGGCGGAATCTTGGAAACGTCGCGGATTACGCAGCAATGGAAGCGAATTCACCATCGCGACCATTTCGCTCTACCACCTGCACGACATCGTCCACCACGCGCACGACGTCGCCCCACGCGGGTGATAGACGTACGTTTGCGACATCTCATGAATCAACTGAACCGAAGGGGCCAAGGGTGTCGGTTTCCGGAACGCAGCGCGTATACGGGGGCGTCACCGGCGAGGAGCGCATCGCCCAGCGGCGCCGGAAGCTGATCGAGGCCGGGACGAGCTTGTTTGGCTCTCCCGGTTCAGGTTCGGTCCGCGTCAAAGACGTGGTGGCCGAGGCCGGTCTGACAGAGCGCTATTTCTACGAGAGCTTCACCGATCTGAGTGCATTGTTCGGTGTGGTGTTCGATGCGGCTGCCGATGCGATCGATGCGCGGGTGAACGCCGCCATGGTCGATGCGCCGGTCGACAGCTTTGCCCGCGTGTCGATCGCCCTGCGCGCAACCGTCGACGTGTTGTCCGACGATCCACGGATGATCCGCATTCTGTTCGTTGAAAGTCTGGGCTCGGGCGGTCGTGCGGGTGTTCACCGCAATGAAGTACTCGCCCGCACCGCCGGCAGTTTCTTGAAATGGTCCACGCCAGAAGCCTCATCGTTCGAAAGCAGTGCCGCCGATACCCGGATGAAGGCATTCGCCATGTCGGGCGCCGCTGCGGAACTGCTGATCTCTTGGGCGGATGGACATCTCGAGGCCACGCCGGCTGAACTGGCCGACTTTCTGGCCGGGCTGTACTGGCGCATGAATCTGCCCTGACCGACACAGCCATAACCAAACAGATTGCGCTGCAGGGGAAACTGCCGTGGCCGCGGCGCCTACTCTGCCGCGGCTTTGATCGCCTGCAGGGTCTGGCGCATCCCCTCGCGCATGGATGCGGTGAAGACGTCCTGCCCGCCCATGTAATTGTCAATGACGTGGACCGTCCCGTCGGGGCTGCCGTCGGGGCTCTCACGCCGCTGGGTGAGCTTGGTCCCGCCCGATGTGGGCTCCAGGCGCAGGGACCAGATGGCCCAGTTCTCCTTGATCCGGAACGCGATTTCGCGGCCGTTGTCCAACCGGATGATGGTGCCGTGCGTCTTCCATTGGAAGGTGCCGTTGTTGTTCAGGTTGGTGAACTCGACACCGTCCGCGACCTGCTCGGCGCCGCCGCGCAACCGGGTCGATTCGACCTGTGGGCTCCACTCGGCCATCCGGCGGACGTCGCCGACCAGCGTCCACACCGTCTCGGGCGCGGCCGCGATCTCGATGCTCTCCTCGAGTATCGGCTGCGGATTCGAAGGCATGTCGTCACTCCCGTCGCGAAATTGAACGTCCGATCGGACGCTTTTCGGAGCGTAACGATCAAAGAGATTTACGTCCAGTTGCACGTATAAAATGCGGAGGTGGCAACCGACGATCAGTTGGATGGGCGACGCATCCGTGGCGACGCGACCAGACGGAAGGTCGCCTACGAGGCGGCGATGATCGCGACGACCCACGGGCTCGACTCGATCACGGTCGGCGCGCTGGCCACGGCGACCGGGGTCAGCAAGAGCGGAATCCTCACCGTGTTCGGGAATCGGGAGGCGATCCAGGTCGCCGCGGTGGCGGAGGCGCGAAACATCTATCGCGAGACGATCATCGCGAAGGCGCTCGAGGCGGCCCCCGGCGCGCCGCGGCTGCGTGCGCTGATCGACGCGTGGGTCGACTACCTGACCGCCGGCGTGTTCCGCGGTGGTTGTTTCATGGCGGCGACCACCGCCGAATACGGCCGTCGCGACGGTCCGGTCGCGGACGGGGTCAGGAAGCTCAAGCGTGGCTGGCTGAAGCTGCTGGAAACCGAGCTGGCTGTCGCGGGCTCGTCGGCACCGGCAGACGACGCGTTCAAGATCGACGCGTTTCTCACTGCCGGCAACGACCGAAGGGAACTGTTCGCCGACGACGCCGAGCTGATGCGCGCCAGAGACCTCGCGATGGGTGTCGTCGGCCAACTCGCGGGCGCCTAGCGGCGATCAGCCGATTCCCGGTCCTTGTGTGGCTTTGCCGGCGTAGCTTCGGTTGCATCTGACGATGCGAACTGGGGGTTGCCATGGCGTTGAGAACCTATGGCGTGCTGGCGGCGGGAGCGGGTGCGGTTGCTGTCGCGCTACTGGGCGCGAACCCGCCGGCCGATGCCGCACTGGCGATCCAGCCGTTCCCGGCATGTTTCCCGTGGGAATGGAACTGTGGGCCCGGCGGCTTCTCGACCCCGGCCGACGACGGGATCCCGGGCGACAATGCCGCAGAAGGTGGCATCCCGGCCCCCGCGGTCGTGCCGAACGTCGACGGTTCACTCAGCCCGCCGGGCATGCCGGGCGACGTATAGCCCGTACTAACGCTGCACTCACAGTGGCGGTGGGATGTCTTGTTGCTCTGCTGATTCTGCGGCCGCCGCGGCTTCTGCAGCTTCTGCGGCTTCGCGTTCTTGGCGTTCTTTGCGTCGGCGGGCGAAGGCTTCTTGTGCGGCTTCGCGCTCGTCGATATCGGCTTGGTTGCGGGCGCGTTCGTAGGCGATCTGCTGGGCCTGGTTCTGGGTGCGGGTGCGGCGCCGGATGGGCATCATGACGCCCCGGCCGGGAGCCGCGGTGGTGTCCAGATCGGTGTCCTGTGGTGGTGGGTTCGGCAGTGGGGTGTCGGTGACCGTGCGGGGAAACAGGATTCGACTTTCGGGCACGCTGATGTAGGTGTGGCCGGTGGGTGCGGTCCACACAATCGTCCCGTCGGGCTGTTGACGGTCCTGCCACCCGTCAGGGCCGCCGTAGAAGGTTTTGAGTAGGTGGTGTTTGCGGCATTTCGGGCTGAGGTTGCCCGGATGTGTCGGCCCGATCGGCCACGGAATGGTGTGGTCGATATCGGAGGTGGTGGCGGGCTGATCGCAGCCCGGGAACATGCACGTCATGGCCCGCACCCGGACGAATTCATCCATCGCCGCCGACGGCCGGTAGCGCGGCACTTGGTCAAGATCGGTGGCTGAGGCGACCGTGCGGACTTTCGCGCCGCGGGCCACCAGATCGGCGAGCACCGCCGGGGGCACCACGCCGCCGCCGAGGACATAACCGACGGGTGTGCGCACCGGCGCAGGGGGTTTGGTGGAAGTCGGGATCGGCGGGTGCGCCGCATGGGCTTCAGGGGTGGGCGGGGTGTCGCCGGCCGGTTCGTCCCCAGCAGGGGTCGGGTTTTCGGCGGGCCGCGAATCGGCCGCCGGTGCAGGCGCGGGCTCGGGCTCAGGTTCAGCTGTGAAGAAATGCTCGGGCTCGGGCTCGGGTGTGAACACCGGCTCAGGTGCAGGCTGGTTTGGCGCCGGGGTCGGGGGCGCGGCCGGGTCCCCACTGAGCAGCGGGTCCGCCACCGGCGCCGGCAGCTGATCGGTGAGCACATGAATCATCACCGCCGCCGCCCGCGCATCCGGCCCAGCCGCCGGGCAATCCGGATTGCCGCACTGGCACACCAACCGATCCCCACGAGCCGCCAACACCCCCAACGCGTCAGCCCGCCGCTGCCCGAACGTCCGCGGATCGTCCTCACACACCTGCCGGGCCATCTCGTCCAGCACCCGATCCAACAGATCGGCATCGGTGGCCAACAGCGCACCCCAGATCGACGCCACCCCGGTCTCATCATCGGGCTTGCCCACCCCGACCCCACGCCGGCGCGCAGCCGAACGCACCTTCAAAACGGCGGCGGGGTCGAACTTCTGCACCCAACCGTCGATCTTGCGTTCAATCTTCTTGCGCGACAACCCCGCCCACTCCGACAGCGCCCCCGCCAATGCAACATCGATCACCGCCAGCGTATTGGGATCCTCCACCAGACGGGTGCGCCAACAGATCGTGCCGACCGTCCGCGCCGACACCCCACCATCGGCGAACACCGCCGCCACCTTTGGTAGCCGGAAGCGCAACGCGACCGCAATCGACAACTGCCCCGACGCTTCACGCTTCCCGATCCCCAGCGCCGCACCCACCTCGGCGACCGCAGCATCCCAGCCATCACAGGCCCACCACTGCCGGCCATCTTCGTCATCGACACGCAACGCCACCAGATCGGCAATCGCCCGGAACTTCCCGCACTCAGCGACATTCGACACCCGCGCGAAATGCACCACCGCATCGACCACGGAGGCATCGTGAACCAGCACACCGCCGGCCCCGATCCCTACGGGTTCGAACAT